>JAGWYZ010000035.1 GCA_018969115.1 Chloroflexota bacterium
CGAGTAAGTGACAAATAAAGCCCACTTCGAAGTCAAGGCAAGCAAAAGCCAGCGTGAAAGAGGGTGTCAGGAATTTCGTGTAAATGAGAAAATAACGAAATGAAGTGACTCCATTTTTAGGGGGTCACTTCAACCTGTGCCCGCCTCATCATTCAGAGTCTCAGAGTCCAGAGCTTCAGAGTGCCAGAGTTAGAGAGATGGAGGACGCAAGAAGCCGAAAACCGGAGTCGACGAAACGGTAGGACGGATTGAAGCGGTTGCGGCAGGCACAGGGCAGGTTGACCTCAAAGCTGTAGAACGAACCGCCGCGCACCACGCGCCCGCCGCTATCTGAAGTATTTTCTCTGCCGTCAGCCGCATTATAGGGATAGGGTCGATACAGGCTATTCGTCCATTCCCATACATTGCCAGCCATATCGGCACAGCCATACGGACTATCCCCTTGTGGACTGTATTGCCCTACCACCGTCGTGTCGCCAACATTGCTACCATAGTTCGCACGACTAGGATCGGGCGCTGCCTCGCCCCACAGGTACCTGCGATCCGCTCCTGTGCCATTCGCAGGGCCGCGTGCCGCCTTCTCCCATTCTGCCTCGCTCGGCAGCCGCATCGTCTGCCCCACCACCCCACTCGCCCAGCGACAAAACGCCTGCGCGTCGTCCCAGCTCACATTGTTCACCGGATGATTGTCTTTGCCACTACGCAGCGCATTCGGCGCCAGCATAGCCCGTGGCCCGCACAAACGCCGCAAACTGCGCCACTGTCACCTCAGTCTTACCAATCCAATATTCTGGCAGGGTTACGCGATGCTGTGGCAGTTCATCACTGTCTGCCTGCGGGTCTTTGGCTCTGTCACTGCCCATCACAAACTCGCCCGCCCCCACCGGCTGCATCTGCATCGTGATGCCCGGCGCCAACGTCAAGAGCGCCACTGGGTTCGGCACACCCAGCAGCGGCAGGTAGACCTTGCCAGCAGCAGCCTCATTCGGCTCGGCCCTCGTTAATGCACCTCGCGGCGCCGCTGTAGTCAGCGCCGCCGCCCCAGCCCCAAGGGCCGCCACCCGCCCGCTGCCCAGCAACAACGCCCGTCGATTCAACCGCCTTTGTCTTGTCTTGCTCATGCTCGCTACCCTCCGCTCCGACCCTATACTTACCTATAACTATTGTACTGCGGTGCGGGCTTTCGTCAAGAGCATCCAGGAAAATTATAAAGGGCGAAATGAATGATGATGCCCTCCAGACAAGCCTATAAAAATGGAGTCACTTCACCTGCTTATTTACCGTTAATACTGGGGGGTTCCTTGCTGTCAAAATACTCTTGACGCGTGTTTTTGACTTTAGACGCATCGATTCATCAATTTGGTTGGTTTTTTCTATAATGTTGATGCCATGGCGCGCTAGACTGTAATAAACTGGGCAATGCTACAATTCGCGGCGTGAATGTTTTAATTACTGGTGCAAACAATGGCTTTGGCTTTGTGACCGCACGTGAGTTGACCCGTCGTGGCTGGCAAGTATTGATGGTATGCCGCAGCCGTGAACGGGGCGAAGCCGCCCGCGCTCGTATTCAAAACGAGACAGGCGTGCAGCCTGAGTTATATATCGGTGATTTTCTACTTCAGTCTGAGGTTAGACGGGTTGCCGCCGAGGTTCGGGCGCGCCATGATCGGCTAGATGTGTTGATCAACAATGCCGGATTTGCATACCCAGTGCGCGAGGTGACAGCTGAAGGTTTTGAACGCACTTTTGCCTTGAACTATTTGGCCTATTTCACGTTAACCCGCGAATTGCTCGGTTTGCTCAAAAATGCTGGCAATGCCAGAATCATCAACACCACCTCAAACGCGCATCGCTGGCCGGGCATGACGCTTGAGAATTGGCAAGGCGAATTGGTCTACCCTAAAAACCGTTTTCCGCCATTACCGCTGATGTATGGCTGGACCAATGTCATGCGGATTTTATTCACCTATGAATTGGCCGAGCGATATGGGGCCAGTGGCATCACCGCCAATTGTTTTTGCCCGGGTTTTGTGCCGGTCGAGCGCTCAACCTCGTCGGCGTTTGTCAACAAGTTGGGGCTGTTGCTCAGCAAGGTCATCCCCGGCACGCGCACGCCAGAGCAAGCCGCCGAGACCATCTTGTATTTGGCGGCAGATGCAGAGGCTGCCACGCTAAACGGCGTTTATTTTCAAAGTGGGGTCAAGATGCGTTCTTCTGAGCAGACGTATGATGTTGACCTTCGTAAGGCGTTGTGGGCCAAGACAGAGGCGTTGTTGGCGGTGTACTCGCCTCTAAGATAAATATGCGATGTTTATTTCGAGCCGAGGCCGTAACGTTTTAAGTTAGGCAACCTTCCCTTGCTTTAATGTGTCGCATAATCGTCAGCCGACATCGTTACCGCAGGGTTACTCGCCACCCAATGCCCAGCTACGCCGCCGAGGTCTTAACGCCTTAATTCATGATGCTGAACGCGCCATGCAACGGGAAGACAATCAATTTTGGGCGCAAGAGTTGCATTGAAATGCGATAAAACTAAATTTTGGGTAGCCGCATTTTGTAATCGCGGTTAAACATCGTTCCGCAGTGTGCTTGCGAATAACTTGCGGGTAAAATGCATGTACATGTGTGAACCACCGTTTGAGGCGAGGCACGCAACCCGCTGCCGATGGGCGTTGATGCTTGTGGCGAAAGCAGGCCTACGCTCGATCAGCATCGATATGATTTAGAGTCGCGTTGTTTCATGATTGACACAACGAGATTGACACAACGAAAGGAAGAAACATTATGAGTGAAGAAAATAAATGCCCAGTCCCACATGGGACCCACAAACACACGGCAGGCAAAGGTACATCAAACCAAGACTGGTGGCCCAACCAATTGAACCTCAAGGTGCTGCACCAAAACTCAGCCTTGTCGAACCCGATGGGTGAAGCCTTTAACTATGCCGATGAATTTAAGAAACTCGATCTCGCGGCGTTGAAGCAAGACCTGTATGCGCTGATGACCGATTCACAAGACTGGTGGCCGGCTGACTTTGGTCATTATGGGCCACTTTTCATCCGCATGGCTTGGCACAGCGCTGGCACTTATCGCACCGGCGATGGGCGTGGTGGCGCTGGATCGGGCACGCAACGATTTGCGCCGCTCAATAGCTGGCCCGATAATGCCAACCTCGACAAGGCGCGGCGTTTGCTGTGGCCAATTAAGCAGAAATATGGCAACAAAGTTTCGTGGGCCGACTTGATGATTTTGGCTGGTAATTGCGCCTTAGAGTCGATGGGTTTTAAGACCTTTGGCTTTGGCGGTGGGCGTGCCGACGTTTGGGAGCCAGAAGAGGACATTTATTGGGGCAACGAAAAAGAGTGGCTGGCCGACAAGCGCTATTCAGGTGAACGCGACCTCGAGAACCCGCTCGCCGCAGTGCAAATGGGCTTGATTTATGTCAACCCTGAAGGGCCAAACGGTACCCCTGACCCGCTCGCTGCTGCCCGCGATATTCGTGAGACCTTTGCCCGCATGGCGATGAATGACGAAGAGACGGTGGCACTGATCGCTGGTGGTCACACCTTTGGCAAGACGCACGGCGCAGGCCCAGCCAGCAATGTTGGCCCAGAGCCAGAAGCCGCCAGCATTGAGGAACAAGGCCTCGGTTGGATGAGCAAATATGGCAGTGGCAAGGGGGGCGACACCATCACCAGCGGTCTAGAAGTGACTTGGACGACGACCCCAACCCGCTGGAGCAGCGATTTCTTTTGGAATTTGTTTGGCTATGAGTGGGAATTGACCAAAAGCCCAGCCGGTGCGCAACAATGGCAACCGAAGCACGGCGGCGGCGCTGGCAATGTGCCAGATGCCCACGACCCGACCAAGCGCCATGCACCAGCCATGTTGACGACCGACCTCGCACTGCGCTTTGACCCAGCCTACGAGAAGATTTCGCGCCGTTTCTATCAAAATCCAGATCAATTCGCCGATGCCTTTGCCCGCGCTTGGTTTAAACTGACCCACCGCGACATGGGGCCACGTGCGCGTTATCTTGGCCCAGAAGTGCCTGCCGAAGACTTGATTTGGCAAGACCCTGTGCCTGTCGCCAATCACGGCGTGATCGACGCAGGCGACATCGTCGCACTCAAGGCGCAAATTGCCACCTCAGGGTTGTCGGTTTCAGAATTGGTTTCGACCGCTTGGGCATCTGCCTCCACCTTCCGTGGCTCAGACAAGCGCGGTGGGGCCAATGGCGCTCGCGTTCGCCTTGCGCCACAAAATGCTTGGGAGGTCAATCAACCCGCCCAATTGCAAGCCGTGCTCGGCACGCTTGAAGGCATTCAAGCTATATTTAACGCGCAATCGGGCAAACAAGTTTCGTTGGCCGACTTGATTGTTTTGGGTGGCTGTGTTGGGGTTGAACAAGCGGCGAAGAATGCCGGCCACACTGTGGCTGTGCCCTTTACCCCGGGCCGCACCGATGCCACCCAAGCCCAAACCGATGTTGAATCGTTTGCCGTGCTCGAACCGGTTGCCGATGGGTTCCGTAACTATCTAAAGACCAAGATGTCGGTATCTGCCGAAGAATTGTTGGTTGATCGCGCCCAATTGCTGACCTTGACCGCCCCTGAAATGACGGTTTTGGTGGGTGGCTTGCGTGTGTTGAATGCCAATACCGGCAAGTCTCAGCATGGTGTCTTCACCAATCGCCCCGAAACACTCACCAACGACTTCTTCGTCAATTTGCTCGACATGAGCGCCGCCTGGAAAGCCAGCGCCGAAGATGGTGTGTTTGAAGGGCGAGACCGCGCCAGCGGTGCTGTGAAATGGACTGGAACCCGCGCCGACCTCGTGTTTGGCTCAAATTCGCAACTGCGGGCCTTGGCAGAGGTGTATGGTTGTGCCGATGCTCAGACCAAATTTGTGAATGCCTTTGTGGCAGCATGGAACAAGGTCATGAACCTCGACCGCTTCGACCTTGCTTAAGTGTAATTGATACCTTTGCCATTTCGCCTGTGAAATTCATAGGCGAAATGGCGAAGGGGTTGCTGTTCATAAACAGCGCCAATTAAAACATAATGCCGAGGGCACTTGGTGTTTGGAGTGGGTAATGCCTTCTCCAAACATCAAGTGCCCTCGGCATTATGTTTTTGGGGTGATTTTTACCTCAGACAAATTGCGCGGTAATCGTCGATATTGATGGATACGCAATCTCTCATCCAAAATATTGTTGCAGAAATAAAAACTGTAGCGGGCGTAAAGGCCATTGAAGTGCCCCCCTAAAAGTGGAGTCACTTCACTACCGTATCCGCAAATTTATCCGTTGCGGACTAACATATAACAATCGATACACAAAATAGCACCACCCGCGTTTCGGGCATCAGTTGAAATATTTACGGTTATTGTATTGCCTCAACCCCCTCAACTCCCATTCACCAACAACCACTGCGCCTTCTCAATTTGCTCACGCACCGAGCGGGCCGAGGTGCCGCCGGTCACATCACGCGAATTAACCGATTGCTCGAAGTTAAAGACATCAGCAATGTCATCGTCAAAATGCGGTGAAATTGACTTCCAATCCGCCATCGTCAAGGCGTTGATTTTGGTGTGGTTGCGCTCGGCCAGCGCCACCGCCCGCCCACTGGCATGATGCGCATCTCGAAACGGCACGCCCTTGCGCACCAGATATTCGGCCACATCGGTCGAGAGGATAGACGGATCGAGCGCCGCCCGCATTTTGTCGGCATTGGCCCGCAAGGTACGAATGGCCCCCGCACACACCGGCAACAACAATTCGAGCGTGTCGAGCGTATCGAACAAGGCTTCTTTATCTTCCTGATAATCTTTGTTAAAGGTCATGGGCGTGCCCTTCATCACCATCAACAGGGTAACGAGGTTCCCCGTCAGCCGCCCCACTTTGCCGCGTGCCAATTCCATCGCGTCGGGGTTTTTCTTTTGCGGCATCAGGCTTGAGCCGGTCGAATACGCATCGGCGAAGGTCACAAAGCCAAATTCGCTGGTGGCATAAATGATCAAATCTTCGGCCAAGCGGCTGAGATGTGAGCCAAGCATGGCCCCGACAAACAACAATTCGGCCACAAAATCGCGGTCGCTCACCCCATCAAAACTGTTTTGGCTGATCTCACGAAAGCCGAGGTCATTGGCCAGCGCGGCGCGGTTAATGGCGAATGGATTACCCGCCAACGCCCCCGACCCCAATGGCAACACCGCCACCCGCGCCTCACATTCGGCCAGCCGCTCCATATCGCGCTGCAACATCCAAAAATAAGCCATACACCAATGCCCAAAGGTGCTGGGTTGCCCACGCTGCAAATGGGTATAGCCCGGCATTAGGGTGCTAACATGTTGCTCGGCTTGCGCCACTAACGCCGATTGCACACTTTGAATATTGGTTTTGAGCACTTGAATGGCCTCAAGGCAATAAAAGCGCGTGTCGGTTGCCACTTGGTCATTGCGGCTGCGGCCTGTATGCAATTTACCGCCAACATCACCCACCAGCTCTTTTAGCCGCCGCTCAACCGCAGTATGAATGTCTTCGTCGCCATCTTTGACCTCAAATTTGCCCGCCGCAAATTCATCATGAATGGCTTGTAGCCCAGTTTGCAAGGTGGCGGCCTCATCATCGTTAATAATGCCAGCCATGTTGATGGCCCGCGCATAGGCCATGCTGCCACGAATATCTTGCGACCACATGCGAATGTCGAAACTGATTGAATCTTGAAATTTCTTCATCAGCGCATCCATTTCGCCGCTAAATCGCCCGCCCCAAAGAGAGGCAGTGAGGGAGTTTGTGCTTGTTGTCATAGGTCTGATATTTCAAATAAATTTATAAATGATTCGGTATTGACAATTTGCAAACTGCCAAATGGGTTTAATCCCAATAAGTCTTTATCTTCTGTCACGATGCATGAAGCGTTGCCAGCCACCGCCAGCGCAATAAACATATCGTCGTTGGGATCTCTGCTCACCTGCGCAACCTGGGGCACATCAATCATCTCGGCATTCGACAAAATATCGAGGATAAGTTTCAAATTAGGTCGAGCCTGCTTACGAATATTAACTTGAATACTGGGTCTTTCTAAAACAGCGACCGCCTCTGCAATCGTGTCACGCGAGACAATCAATTGAAATTTGTCGCCATGGTCAAAGACAATACGCCCACTTCGGCTATATCGGTTTAACAAAGCCCGCACAAAAACAGTCGTATCAAGCACGACGCGCATGGCGCTCCTTACGAACCTCCATGACCGCCGTATCAATTAATTGATTAATTTCGTCTTCAGAAAATTTTTCTGCCAATTCGTTTCGTGCTGGTGCAAATTCGTCGTAAAGTGATTTAAACCAATCGCCATCTTTGGCTTTATATTCAACTGAAACAGGTTCAATGCGCAATTCGCTACCCTTGACTGAAATACGCAACAGCGTATCTTCGTCAATACCAAGTGCACGGCGAAAAGCCGCCGGAATGGTAATCTGCCCACTGCGTAATGGTCGAATCACTTTTGATATTACTGTCATCGTCCCTCCGTTTTACACATTTACATATTTACACATTTTAGCGCAAACGTAGACGTAAACGTGAACGTGAACGCAGACGTAAACGCAAACGTGAACGTAGACGTAAACGCAAACGTGAACGTAGACGTAAACATTTACGTCTAAAAACTAACTCTCAATCACCTTCACAATGGTGTAACCCAGCGCCTCAAGCCCGCTAAAAGCCCCGCGCTCGGCCTGCATCACCCAATCGCGCACCTCGCCCAAATCGTTGCCGCCCGACGATATCACCACCGTCAGCCGCGGACCGAGATCGGGCAAGGTTTGCCCGCGTGACTTAATATACACACGTGGGTGTTCGGCTTGCAAAGCCTGCAAATGATCAGCAATACGCGACTCATCGCCACGATCTAAAATAATGCTGCGCTCGACATAGCCGCCACTCCCCACCGTGCGGGCCAGCACTGGCTGAAGTGTGGCGGCAAAAATCTCTTTCATTTCCGACGGCACCCCGGGCAAACACACAATGGTGGTGTGGGCATTCACATCAAGGGCGATGGCGGGTGCGGCCCCGTTAGGGTTGCCAATGGCTTGGGCACCATGCGGCAAAATCGCCATCTTAATGCGAGCTTCGTTCAATTCGGCGCTATAGCCCGGACGAATGCTAGCGATGTATAAATAACGCTTGCGCACCATCTCAAGCGCCTCGTCATTTAGCACCAACGGCAAATTAAAAGTGTGGCTAATCGCCCGCAGTGTCATATCATCATCGGTCGGGCCAAGCCCGCCTGTGGTGATAATAAGGCGCGGCTGACGGCGGACTGCGTCTTTGAGCGCGTGCTCGATCTCATCATATTCATCGCGCAGCATCATCACGCGGCGCAGATGAGCGCCAAGATTGGTGAGGTTGCGAATAAGCCAGTGTGAATTGGTGTCGAGCACTTGCCCGACCAATAATTCATTGCCAATGGCAAGAATTTCAACGTTACGGTTTGTGGTCATGCTAGGCGATTGTAGCCGATTTATCAGCTCATTTCGGCCAATGCTTTGCGCGAGACCGCCGCCGCCTGACCACGACGCGGGCGTGGTGTTTTTTTGATGTGAGTTTGCAAGGCAGGCGGGTTGTCTTTAAAAATCAGGGTTTCTGGCAAAACAGGTTGATATTGTTCAGCGCCAATCTCATTCATCAGCGTCACCAAGCGCGTCTCTAGCGCCCCATAGCCGGTGTTGCGCAATTCGAGCGGCAAATTAAGCCGCTGGGCAATAGCCTCGGCCCGCGCTACAAAATCGGGCTGTTCGGTTTGCTGCAAATACACCACGCGGGTGTAATTGGCAAAATATTGGCTTTGCAATTCTGGATATTGTTTCAGCCCCAAGGTTTTCCACACGGTGCCATCAAACCCACGCACCAAAAAATCGGTGAGGAAAAATGTGCCCGGCTGCTCTGCCATCGCTTGGTCGTGAATGGCCCCACCATACATTTCGTAACAATGCGGCCCGGCCAAACGCGGCACATTGTAATGTTGCAACACCGCATCCAACTGCCCGCCAGTGCCACAATCGCCATAGGCCACAATTACGCGCTCATATTGTGGTATCAACGCACGCAATTTATGCTCGACATGTGGCGCAATGCGCTGCGGCAGCGAATGGTCTTGAGCACTAATGCCAAACAGCTCGACATCCCAGCCCTGCCGCTTGACAATGGCGACCACCTCTCGCCCCAACGCCCCGCACAAAATGATAGCAACACGCATCTTAATAATTTTAGATTTTAGATTTTGGATTTTTGCCTCAAAATCCAAAATCTAAAATTTCTCCTGTCTTTCTCTTCGTCGTTCACGCCGCGCCGAGCGCCCATCAGGTTCGTTGGCAGATTTGGCGGGCAATGCACCGAGGGCTTGTAGTGTGGGGTACGGGTCGGTCATGTGTGGCAAATGCATCGCCCCGATAAACTCTTGTTGAAAATTGGGGTCGATGGCTGTTTCGATGTAATTGACATCACGTGCTAATTGGGCCGATTCGGCGCGGCGCGTTTTGTTGAGCAAAGCGATACGTGCACCATCCCCTGCCGCATTCCCCACCGCCACCACCGTCGCCAAATCACAATCGGGTATCAACCCCAACACCATCGCATGTAATGGGTCGATATAGCTGCCAAAGGCCCCCGCCAATACAATCTTATCCACCTTGCTCACACCCATACCCAACATCAACAATTTACAACCGGCGTGCAAAGCTGCCTTTGCCAATTGAATATTGCGCACATCATCTTGCGTGATGACGATGTCTTTGCCAGTCGCACTTTGAGCCGCCGTCGCCAACACATATTCGGCTTTCGGGCCATGCCACCGCATGTAAGATCTGGTATTAGGGATTGAGGATTGGGGATTAATTTCCTCTTGGCTCTTGGTTCTTGCTTCTTGGTTCTCTATAAATCTGCCATCCGACCGCAACAGCCCAGCGCGAAACAACTCGGCCACCACTTCGATGATGCCGGAACCACAAATACCTGTCGCGCCAATGTCCGCATCCGGCAAAGTATCCGACCATTCGTCTTTGCCGATCACTTTAAAGCGCGGTTCGCCGGTCACATAATTAATCCGCACCCGCTCGATGGCCCCAGGCGCAGCCCGTTGCCCATGCGAAATTTGCCCACCTTCAAAGGCTGGCCCAGTCGGGCTGCTGCAACTCCACAACCCATTGCGGTTGCCCAGCACAATCTCGGCATTGGTGCCAATGTCAATCAATAGCGTCATGGCATCTTGGCGCTCTGGCGCTTCGGCAATCAACACCCCCAAATTGTCTGAGCCGACATGCCCAGCCTCTAGCGCGGGCAAATGCACATTGGCGGCGGGGTGCAGCCGCAAACCCAATTCACTGGCTTTTACATCAATCGGCGCATGTGTGCTTAGGGTGAATGGCGCTGCGCCTAACTCGGTGGGGTCGATGCCCAGCAAAAGCGCATGCATCACGGTGTTGCCCACAATCACGGCCTCATAAATTTCATTCACTGCAATCTTAGCACGTTTGGCAGCTTTTTCGATCAGGGTGTTTAAGGTGCCAATGACCGATTCGGTCAGTTTACGCAAGCCGTCATTGCCGTTCATCATGACATAACTCACACGGCTCATCAAGTCTTCGCCAAAACTCACTTGGGGGTTCATGGCGGCTTCAGTCGCCAGCGTTTCGCCTGTCGTCAGGTCAATCAAATGTGCCGCAATGGTGGTGCTGCCCACATCAATCGCTAGCCCATACAACCCCTCATGAAACCCGCCCCGCACATCCAATACGCGCCCCGATGTGTGATTCGGGATTGGGGATTGGGGATTAGGGATTGGCTCTTGGTTCTCTCCTCCATGCACCGTCACCGTCACCTTGTGTTTGCCCGCTTTAAGCGCATTGGTCAGTTGGCGCAGGGCCGCGATATCAATCGTGAGGTGTTGCAAATGCCATTCACGCGCCAGCGCCTCTTGCAGCCGTTCCCAATCGCCGCGCCGCTCGCCCAAGGCATGTGGCTCTACCTCAACATAATATTGATGCAAAATCGGGTCGATCTCAATCGGGCGTGTGCCGGCGCTTTTGCCAATTACTTGTTTGCGTTGTTGGCTTTCGGGCGGCACGGTAATGACCACATCATCGGTAATACAGGCCACGCATGACAATCGCCCGCCCGTGCTCAATTTGCTGGGATGACGACGAAAATAATCGCTTTCATCGGCGCTGGCTGAGGTGACATGGGCTTCGGCGGATTGAATACCGTATTTGACAAATTCGCCACGCTCGACAATCACCTTACATTTGCCACAGGTTTGTCGCCCGCCGCATACGCTGTCAACATCAACACCCAATTGACGTGCAGCATCAAGCAAGGTAATACCGGTTTGCACACGGCCTTGTCGCCCGGAGGGCTGGAAAATAATGAGGGGGGAATCAGTCACGATTTAATGTTTTTTGGGTAAATCAGGGCTAAATAATCTCTCACGAAGGGCACGAAGAACACAAAGAATAAAAAAATCTTTGTGTTCTCGCCTAACTCCACGCCATTGAATATTAACGGAATTGGAACTTGGCGACGAACCTCTAACCCGTGTTGTTCAAGCATATGCAACATTAACGCCTCATATGCAGATTCAAGTAAGCCAGGACCAAATTGTTTGTGAATTGCCAAAGCTGTGTTTACAACCACAGAAGCAATTACATTAAGATCCATTTATTTCAAATTTTTTCGTAAGAACACGAAAAAAAAGAAAGGTTAAAAAAAACTTTATTTTCTTCGCGTTCTTTGTGAAAAATTAATTATTTATCTAAAATTACCCGCGCCGCTCACGCCGAGCACGCTTATCTTCGCTCATGCTCTTACGCTCAGCCAAAGGCGCGGTAAGTTGCAACGTGCTGGGGTCAAGCGGCGGCATGGTGCGTAACGCCGTCGTCATGGCCTTGATGTGGGCTGGGCTACTGCCACAACATGCCCCAATAATGGTGGCCCCAAATGCACGAAAACGCCGTGCATGTTCGAGCATATGCTCTGGCGTGGCGTTATAAACCGCTCGCCCATCTACCAACGTTGGCATACCAGCATTGCCCTTGGCAACCAATACCACATTGGGATCAACTTGGTGCATGGCGTAAATGGTGGCCTCAAGCTCATCTGGGCCATTGCCACAATTGGCGCCAATGGCCGCCAAATCAAGCTTCGCCAATTCATTTACGGCTTGGGTTGGGCTGACCCCCATCATGGTAAAGCCTTTGGTATCAAAGGTCATGGTGGCGACAATGGGCAAATGTGGCGCGGCTTTGCGTGCGCCAGCAACGGCGGCTTGCACCTCCATTAAGTCGCTCATGGTTTCAACCCAAAATACATCTGCGCCACCCGCGGCAATACCTTCGGCTTGACGGGCAAACCCATCAACCGCGCTTTCATAGGTCAGTTTGCCCATTGGCTCAAATAATTCACCACTTGGCCCGATCGACCCAGCAACGACGCGCTCGGGGCCAAATTTTGCGGCTTCGTCACGTGCCAATTCCACCCCGAGTTTGTTTAATTCATAGGTGCGGTCTTGCAAATTGTGCATTTTTAGGCGAAATGGGGTGCCGCCAAAAGTATTGGTAAGAATAATTTGTGAACCGGCTTCCAGATAGCCACGATACACCGCCCGCACTTTGTCTTGTTTGTCAGGCAAAGCATTCCACATTTCGGGCGGGTCACCAAACATCAAACCAGCGGCAAATAACATCGTTCCCATACCGCCATCAACCATAATGGGGCTATTGTCTTCACGGCTTTTGGCAAGGAGAGCAAGAAATCGATTTGTCATAGTTTTTCACGAATTGCTATTATCTGCGCCAAATGTTCGTTGTCGTGACCGATCAAAATGCGAACTTGTTGGTGCAATTTTGTGACCCCAAATGTATCATGAGTACAAATACGAATCCAGTCAGTATTTTTTAAGTTGGCAAGGTAACTGGTAGTCACGGCACGGCGCTCAGCAAATTCAACCAACAACACCTTGATAGGAATACTGGCATCATAGGCATTTTCGTCAGGGCCAATAAAGGATTCGTGGGGGTTATCTTGTTCGACAATGCGCTGTAACCGCGCCTGAAATTTTGGCTCAATATCGATCAAATGTGCAACGACCTGCGCAATACACCACTCGCCTGCCATTGGCACGAAACGCATATTGTCAGCATTAAGCGGGCGCAGCATCCGTGCCACGTCTTTGGGGCCAGATGCTAACGCATCGATGAGCATTTGGGCACGGGGGTTGATCATTTTAATGGGTAAATGGTAAATGAGTGAATGGGTGATGAGCAATTATATTTAATTACTCATTCACTCATTCACCATTCACTTATTGATTTACTGCAGCGGCCTTATCGATCTTATCTTGTTTGCGCACATTGTCCATATAGGCTTTGGCAATGTCAACTGAGGTCGCGGCATCGCGGCCATAGGCATCAGCCCCGACCGCCATGGCAAAGGTTTCAGAGACGGGTGCGCCACCAACCATGACATACACTTCTTCACGCATACGTTCATCGATAAGCATCTGATTCACCACTTTCATATAAGGCATGGTGGTGGTCAACAAAGCGCTCATACCGATGATATCTGGCTTGTGTTCTTTGATGGCCGCCAGAAATTTGTCAGCATCGACATTAACCCCAAGGTTGATGACCTCGAAGCCAGCACCCTCTAGCATCATAGCCACAAGGTTTTTGCCAATATCATGAATATCACCCTTGACCGTGCCAATCACTACCTTGCCGACACGCGGTGCGCCAGTTTCGGTGAGCAAAGGCCGCAAAATTTCCATACCCGCTTTCATCGAGTTGGCAGCCATCAACACTTCGGGCACAAACAATACCCCATCCCGAAAGTCAACCCCAACCACATCCATCCCTGCAACCAAGCCTTTTTCAAGCACTTCGGTTGGGCCATAGCCACGCTTTAGGGCTTCGTTTGTTTCGGCGGCAACTTCTTCCTTCATACCGTCGTATAAGTCATCTTGCATTTGTAGCCACAACTCGTCGTCGGGCAAATCGCTAAAATCCATGGTTCTCCTCAGAAAAAATTACAAATTACAAATTACAAATTACAAATTTTGAGCAACTTTGGTATTATCTTAATCAAGAGAGGTAATTAAAAAGTGGCGATGCCAAAATTACTATGCCTGTATCTTTTTATTGGGATATAGGCATAGTAATTTCGGCAAAACCTGTCTTACCACTCATTATTAAGAATTATCAAATTCATAATTTGTAATTCGTAATTATTTACAGGTATTTTACGCGGCTTAAGCCTGTGCCGCTCGACGGGATGCCCGACGTGCTTCGCGTTCAGCCCGCGCCTGATCAGCAGCGCTGACGGTGGCATTCATCGGCGTGGCCCCACTGGCAACAGCAGATTGGGCATTTTCGCGGCTGACGGCAATCCAATTCAAACAATTCTCGTCGTGCCCCATCATCAAATCGGCAGCCATAATACTGCGCTTAATTTCGTGCTCAATGGGGTTGGTGATAGCGCAGGTCATGCCTGCCGCAATCGCCATTGCCAAAAACGCACCGTTTAACACTGGGCGACCCGGCAGGCCAAATGAGATATTGCTAGCGCCACAACACGCATTGCAGCCCAGTTCTTCGCGTACCATGCGCACCAATTCAAACACATTTTTGCCCGCGCCTGCAATCGCCCCAGCTGGCATCGCCAGCGGGTCAATAATCACATCACACCGTGGAATACCATATCGCTCAGCGCGTTCGACGATGCGTTTTGCCACTTTTAGCCGCTCGCGCATGTCATATGAAATGCCGGTTTCATCATTCGAGATGGCGATTACGGCAGCTTTGTATTCGGCCACCATCGGCAAAACACTCTCCAGGCGTTCCTCTTCGCCTGTCACCGAGTTGACCAACGGTTTGCCTTTGACTGCGGCCAACCCCGCCTTAAGCGCAGCCACAATCGACGAGTCGATACAAATCGGCACATCGGTCACACTTTGCACAATGCGAATGGCTTCGGCCAGCAGGGCCGGTTCATCGGCCAATGGAATACCAGCATTCACATCGATCACATGTGCACCTGCTGCCACTTGGTCGATCGCATCTTGACGCACACGGTTAAAATTTCCAGCGGCCATTTCGGCGGCCAATTTTTTGCGCCCGGTTGGGTTAATGCGCTCACCAATGATGACAAATGGGCGATTTGGCCCAATAATCACGGTTTTGGTCGGGGATGAGATGATGGTTTCTAGCATAAATAAGTTGAAATTGCCCTCAATCTTAAATGAGGTTTCTTAGATTTTTTATAAAAATTGGATGTTCGCAAGATGACATCGTAAAAATGCGTTTATGTGGAAATCACGATTCCAAGTTGCTAAAAGGCTTCGCCGATTTCACACTCTCTCCTCCAAGCTGCGCTTGGAGGAGAGAGTGTGAAATCGGCCATCCATCTTTTAGCAATTTGCGCTAATATCCACGACATATCAGGCTTTTTAATTTTGGTTGATTTTACGTGGCAATAATCCGGCTTTTTGAATGATATCGGCCACCATTTCTTCTTGTCGATAAGCCATGACATGCACCCCAGCCACGCCTGCAATTTCACGCACTTGTTGAATAATTTCAATGCAAATTTGTTTGCCCTCAGTTGTTTGTTTATTTTTGGGCGTTTTCTCCATACGGTGCATTAAATCATCCGGTATCCATACCCCCGGCACGCGATCACGCATAAATTCGGCCCCTTTAAATGAGCGCAATGGCCCAACCCCAGCCAAAATATACACTCGTTTATCTAAACCCAAATCGCATACCCGTTGCATAAATTGCTTAAATCGTGGCATATCAAAACAATATTGGGTTTGAATAAATTCTGCGCCAGCTTGGGCTTTTTTTGCTAATCTTAAAGGCCGCCAGTCATAAGGCGGGGCAAATGGATTTTCGACCGCGCCGATGAAGAAACGGGGCTTGGTTGACAATTTGCGCCCGCTGAGCAACACCCCTTTGTCGCGCATGGTGCGCACCACTTGCAACAATTGAATCGAGTCAAAATCAAACACACGCTTGGCTTCGGGTTGATCGCCATTCGACACATCGTCGCCGGTGATGCATAGCACCGTATTTACACCCATTGCCGCCGCGCCCAACAAATCACCCTGAATGGCGATGCGATTGCGATCACGGCAACCCACCTGCAAAATGGGTTCATAGCCCGCCCGCGTTAGCAAAGCGCAACAGCCCATGCTGCTCATGTGGCAATTTGCGCCTGCGGCATCAGTTGCATTAATCGCATCGCACACCTCAGACAACACCAAGGCATTTTTATACACATCGTCAGGGTTGGCGCTATCGGGCGCATCTAATTCTGCCGTGACAGCAAAGCGGCCCGACTTTAATACCCGCTCAAGGCGGCTGTTTGAAACGAGATCCATTGGTTGATTAGTTGATTAGTTGATTAGTTGATTAGTTGATTGTTTGATTGTTTGGTAAGCTAACTAAAAATCAACTTTATCCCCACCCCTTTGGGGTTTGCATGTCTTTGCCATCGAGCATATTGGCCCATGACGATGTGCCTTGCAGACTGCGATTTACAGGCGGTTGTAATGTTTGAATGTCATTTACATAAACCGTCATATGTTGGCTACGTTCCCAAGCTTGCACCCACACACAGGGCATATCAGGCATCACCTCACAATTGCCGTTATGGCGCACTCCGCCACATGGCCCATTGCGCAAATTTTTGGGGCAATTCATCGGGCAGGTCATACCTGTGCTGTGCAAAATACATTGCCCACACATTTGACAATTAAACGCCCAGCCTTTTAATACCTCTTCGCTACGCACCATCAATTTATTGGCGATACGCGGTGATAATTTTTGCATCCAAGGGTAGGTTTTAGCGATGAAGCGTTTTGAAATGAGGTAGGTTTGCTCTAAAAAACGCGGATGGTTTTTTAACCATTCTGAACCCGGGGCGCGACGCGCTTCTTTTAATGGGCTAATTGACATTATCGGGGGATTCCAGACCAACCCAACGATTTGAGTTTGGCGCTAATTTTGTGACCGGTATCAATGGTCATGGCAATATATTTTTGGGCACGGTATTGTGCAGGAAATCGATGGGCAGGGCCAAACATACAAATTGAGGCGACAATCTGGTTATTTTCATCGCGCAAGGGCGTTGCCACTCCAATGCCATCGAGGTTATATTCACCATTGGTCCATGAATAGCCATTCTCACGAATTGTTTGCAATTCCTTGCGCATTTTTTCAGGGTCGGTAATGGTGTTTTTGGTGAATTTTTGCAATGGCTGGCTTAAATAAGCCTCAATTTGTTCCACCGGGCGGAATGCCAAAATCAATTTGCCATCTGAAACACAATGCAAAGGAAAGCGCAAACCGGTGTAGTCTTTAAGATGAAATAATTGCGAGCCATTGATTTGATCAATGTAATGCATTTCATCGCCCTCGGCGATTGCTAATGTAACGCTTTCGTTACTTAGGTTGACTAATTGTTGAAGGTAGGGGTGTGCAATGCTGATTAAGCTGCGTGAATGCGGCACCCGCGATGACATCGCCACCAATTCACTGCCGATTCGGAACCCCTCACGGTCGGTCAGTCGTTCAATGGCGTTAAGGCTGAGCAAGGTCGATAACATGCGAGCCACTGTGCTTTTGGGCAAGTCAACCAGAGAGGCAATATCGGTCAAATTAATGCCATCGCTGTGTTTAGAAATGGTGTTTAGAATCTCAAAAGCGCGTCGTACGGAGCGAATGTCATCAGACATAATCCTTTTTATATTATGATTTAACTATCAGCTATTCCGTCAGATGGGAATCTTTTCCAGCAAGCGGAATAGCGGTCAAAACGATTCTTGCCCTTAAATATCAACATCAAGGCATAGGCTTAGTGCGCATCCCCAGACGCGCATCTTGCACAAGCGAAGATGCGCGTCTGGGGACGCGCACTAAGCCATATTGTGTTGGCTAATTTAAATCACTTCTAACTGATCCCACTTTGGCAAGGCCAGACAAGCCACGTGCGGCTCAGTCTGATACCAAAAGGCGGTGGAGGCGATATCGTCTTGTAAGGGCAAATATTTGCGCCCGCCCGGATAATTCCACCAACCCAGTGCCTGAATCGTCACACGTAAATCGCGCTCAAAGCGAATCGGGTCGGTGATGTGCCAACGATACATACCAAAACGCTGTTGGCTTTGATATAACCCATCGGGTTTGATAATTTGCGAAAGACCGGTGTATGGGCCAGTAAACCCGCCATATTCGCCTTTGGGTTGCTCAAAATTCCACGCCCCGCCAAAATAATCTTCGGTACCAGTGCCACAAATGGTCGGCCAATCGCCGTCGCCATCCATATAAAATTTAATTTCGCCTTCCCCCCACCAGCCATTGTTGTTGACACCCCACGCCAAATACGTGCCAACATATTGTCCCCAACCTTGCACCCCGTCAAGTAACGTATGCACTTGTTTGTAGCCAAGCGGGTTGCTGCGCCGCCATTGGGCATGAAAATAGGCAGCATCGCTCGGTACTTCGGTCAGGGCATAGGTAATTTGATAATAGCAAGTGCAGTTTTCTTCCGCCAAATTCTCAATCGTAATACGGGCCGATTTGCGAAATGGCATCTCCCAATAGGAATTGAACCCGCCCGCTGGATTGGCCGCAATGGCCAACGAACGCACATTGCTGCGTTGACACCAGCCATTACAAAAAAAATCACCCACCGGTGTTTCAACCGATGGCGTTTCTTCACCGTCCCAATAAATACGCAAAATACTGCTGCGCCAATAAGATGGGAACATGGTCAACCAAATGTGTTGAATCGCCCCGGGTTCGTTGATCTCGGCAAGGGTAAAGGTGCTGCCGGGGGCGATATTGACCGAGGGCGAGATTTTCCAGCCTTGGCCCAAATCGCGGCCCACTTTTGCGCCGGTACCATCGGTGGCCATGCCACCTTGGCTTTTTGCGCCACTAAAATTTTCAGGGCTGATCGAGCGGGTTTTGGCACGTGATAATCGCGACAAATTGCCAAGGTTCATGCCTAAACCGTTAAATGAAGCAGGGGAATGGGTTGAGTTATTCATAGGTTTTATACCCCGCATGGGTAAAAATTAAGAAAATATTGATTTCACCATCTCCAAACAAGCTATGCTTATTTGGAGATGGTGAAATCGGCGAAAAGCTCAGTTGCGAGCCTCCTTTAGTATAGCAATCTGCCGCAAAATGTGTATCAAACACGGGTCGCCAAAATAAGTTGACGCTGACGCACCAGCGATGGGATGATGAAGGCGCTGAGAGATACGATACCGGCAGCAACGAGATACATGGCGGTTAACCCGCCAATATCAAGCACAATCCCCAAAAGCCACGCGCCGATGCCAACGCTAATATCGAAGCCAAAAAAGGCCGAGGCGGTGGCGCGGCCTTGTTGGTCGGGTAATACCATCACATGATGTGCAATCAGGGCTGGGTGAAACAACCCGCCCGCGCTGCCGATGCAGGCGGCGGCAGCGATCAACATGGGCGCAGTATTGCCAAAGGCGGCCAATAACAGCCCTAAGATGGTGACGGCCATCGAGCCAAGCATCATGACGCGGAACGAGACGCGATCAATATAGCGGCCCAAGGTGAGGCGGGCGATGATGATGGCGATGCCGTAGGCCGTGAATAACATGCCCGCAGGTTGCACCCCGCGCCGGTCGGCCAACAGGGTAAAAAACTGAAAGAAGGCGCAGTAACCCATGCCCAGTAACATCATGGTAAGCATGGGCAACCATAACGGGCGCGGAAAAACCCAAAGCTGGCTGAGTTTAAGGGGCTTGCGTGGTAAATTTTGCCCATTGCTCATGGCATGAGTGCCGCGCAGAGGGCGAATAATGACGATGCCCAAAGCGCTCAGCGCCATACACGCGATAAACCAAAATGCCCCTTCTTGGCTCAATAAGCCGTTGCGCAGGCAAAAATCGAGCAGGGCCGGCACAAGCGCCATCGCAATATTGGCCGAAACCGCAAACATGGCTAAGCGCCGCCCGCGATTGTCGCTGGTGGAAAGCAGGCTGACCAAGGCTGTGCCAGCAGTGGTGAAGGTGACATAGCCGACGGCTTGGAACATGCGCAAAATGAATAAGAGTGGGGCAAAAGTGGTGAGCGGAACCCCACCCGCGCCGATGGTGAGCGCCAATGCGCCAAAAATGAGGACGGGACGCGTGCCAATGCTATCGACCAAGCTGCCGGTAAGCGAACGAAAGATGAGCGAGGCGGCAACAGTCGCCCCCATAATCACACCGATTTGCCAATCGGGCAGGCCAATACTCACCAAGTAACGCGGCAGTGGCAAGATGAGTGCATAATACCCAGCGAAAAAGATGAGGGTGGCAAGCCATACACGGTTATAGTCCTTCATGGGGGTATTGTATGGCACTTTAGGCCTTCGGGGGTGGTTTTACAGGCTAATTCTGGTGTTTATTTTTGCTGAGTAGCCTTGATTACGGCTTACCATATACCCATAAATATGGACTTATGGTAAGATATATTCGTGAAAACCACACTCGAAATTCCAGATGATATTTTTAGGCAAGTGAAATCACAATCGGCGCTTGAGGGTATAAAGCTAAAAGATTTTGTTGTGCAGGCGTTAATGTATCGCTTAAGCAATGCCAAGCCAACCTCAACATCATTAAGAACGGTTGATTTTCCATTAATCAAAGCAAAACCGGGGGCGTTAGCCGTGTCGAATGAATTAATCGATCAGGCGATGAATGAACAATTAGAAGCAGAAGCGGCTGAATATGCAAAGTTTATGTGATATTAACGTGTTAATTGCGCTGATTTATGAAGGGCATCTGCATCATGGGCTTGCCAAGGCTTGGCTGAATAAGCAAAACGATAAAGACGCAATTGCCCTTTGCCGCGTCAGCCAATTGGGCTTGTTACGGATTTTAACAACCAAGGCGGCAATGGGCGACGCTGTTTTAACCATGGAAGCGGCTTGGCAGACCTATGAGTTGTTGATGCAGGACGAGCGATTTATATTTTTGCCAGAGCCAGCATGGTCAACGATGAATGTGGGGCTAAAGCAATTGACCACTACGCAGCAAGCCTCGCCTAAGGTTTGGCAAGATGCTTATTTGGCGGCTTTTGCACTTGAGTGCAACTTGAAATTGGTGACTTTTGATCGTGGCTTTCAAAAATTTGCCCATTTGAAACTTGAGTTGCTTTAGCAAAATAATACTGACAAGAGAGGTATAAAACGATAATGAGCGAACAATTTAAACTATGTATCTTATTTGGCGATAAAGGCGATATTCGCCCACCAGCCCAAATTGGTAATGACTGGGACATGAGCGAAGTGCCGGTGGCGCTTCAGGTGCAGCCTTTTGAGAGTGACGCCAATTGGGCCGCGAAAAAGGCCGAAATTGCGTCGTGGGGCTTGGCCCCGATCAAAGTGGCGAGCCATTTTATTCAGTTTTGGGGGCTAAAGGCAGTGGGGCCGAATGTGGACTGGGAGCAGTTGGAATTTTGGACACGCCGTGCTTTTCGTCGGCTGGCCGAGCTGGGGGTTGAAACAGTGGGCATTTATGGCGGCTTTTTTGCAGTTCCGGCGGGGTTCTCACGCGAGGTGGCGATGACACAGGCGCTGCGGTTTTGCCATTTGCTGGCAGATCATGCCGAGGCGCACGGCATGATTGTTGCACTTGAGCCACAATCAGACTTGGCGAATTTGTGGCCGCGTTATCGTGAGGGCATCGCCTTTGCCAAGCTAGTCAACCGGCCATCGGTCAAGGTGATGGCCGATTTGAATTATTTTCTCAAACTCAATCAGCCGCTCGAAGACATTGCGATTGAGCCAGAATTTTGTGCGCATGTGCATATTGCCGAAGGGGCGGGGCAACCGGGCACGGGCGACCGCCATGAGTTATATGAGCGGCTATTTCGCATTTTGCGCGATATTCATTACACCAAAGGGGTTTCGTGCGCCTGTGCGTGGGTCAACACCGATGACGGCGGATCAGGCGGCCCGCTGAATTTTGGGCGTGAGACGCGCAAAACGCTGGCTTATTTGCAAGCCTTGCGGGCAAAGGTATATGCCGAGGTTTAAGAAATATAGACTTACGCGCATTAAAAATATTTCACCACAAAGAGCACAAAGAGCATAAAGAAAGAAAGGTTCTACCGATGCAAATCTTTGAGTGCTTCGTGTGCTTGGTGGTAAAAATCAAACTTCGCGTCGTTCTAAGACAAATAAAATAATGGCAAACACCGAATTAAAAATTGCGTTTGTTGGCTGTGGCAACATTGCCAAAGAACATTTAAAAGGCATTAAAAAACATGTGCCGCACCTCAAGGTGACGGCGATGGTGGACAGCAATTTGGCCTTGGCGACGGCAATGGCGCACGAGACCGCTGCACGCCCGTTTGATTCACTGGCGGCGGCATTGGCCGAGGGTGACTTTGAGGCGGTCGATATTATGCTGCCACATCATTTGCATGAGCAGGCGGCGGTGATGGCATTTGCGGCGGGCAAACATGTGCTGCTCGAAAAACCGATGGCCCCGACGCTGGATGCGTGTGACCATATTTTGCAGGCGGCCCGCGCCGCTGGCAGGGTGTTTATGGTGGCCGAGCAGGCCGAATATTGGCCGGATGCGGTGACGGTGCAGCACCTCATTCAAACCGGGGCGATTGGCGAAGTGCTGACAGCGCGGGCCTATTTTGGCAACCCGTATGGCTTGCCGCAATCGCCATTGCCTGAGCCAAAGCCGTGGCGTTTTTATTTGGCACAGGCTGGCGGCGGTATTACGATCGATGGCGGGGCGCATTGGCTGCGACCGTTGCGGATGTGGCTGGGTGAAATTGAGGCAGTGGTGGCAGCCAGCGCGCGCCCCATTGCCGATGTGGAAGGCGAGACGTTGCTGCGGGCCTTGTTGCGCTTTCGATCTGGCGCAATTGCGTCGTTTGATGCCGTATGGGCTGGCGCGTTTATGGGCGCGGGGGATGAATTTCGCGTGACCGGCACGCTGGGCGAGATCATCATCGAGAAGGGCAACACGGGGCGGGTATTGTTATACAACGCCCAACACCCAACCGGCGAGGTGCTGATGGTAAAAGGGGACGGACGGAGTGATGCGTTTGGCTATGAATTGCGCGACTTTACCAACGCGGTCTTGAATGGCAGTGCGCTTAAAGCCGGGCCGGCCTATGCCTTGGGTGAGTTGCGCACAGCTTTGGCAATGTATCGCTCGGCCCAGACTGGGCGATGGGAGCAGGTGTGGGGGGATTGAATTCAGCGTTTTGACGCTTTGAATAGATTAGGGTTGACGCACCACTTCACTTTTTTACCCCAAAGCACACAAAGGCCGCAACGATTGAGCCAGTTTCATATCTTTTCTTTGTGCCCTTTGTGGTGAAATATTTGGATTCGCGTAAGCCCTAACCTACTCAAGTGTATGCACAGGATGTGAAAATGAAACCACTGGAAATAAAAGTTGTTGGGCATACCCCAAAAACACCGGCAGAAATTTGCCAAGAATTTTTGAACACGGATCGCTGGTCAGAATTTAAGGGCTATTCAATTTTACCGGGCATAAAAAATGCACGGTTTGATGTAAAAACCCCAAATCTTGTCGGATCGAGGATCAATGTGCAAAACACCGACGGGTCATCACACGTGGAGGAAATTGTTGAGTGGGATGTCAATCATCACTTCACCCTCAAATTTCATTCGTTTAGTGCGCCGGTAAAAAACTTCGCCACACATTTTGTTGAAACATGGGCGTTTCGTCAAACACCCACTGGCACAGACACTGTAAGAACCATGACGATGTATCCGAAAGGCTTGCTTGGCTGGCTGATCTTGTTGCCGATCTCGCGGTTGATGAAAAGGGCGTTTGAGGAGAATTTGCGCCAAACGCAAGATGCGTAAATTGACGCAGCGCAAATTCAATGCCGCGTCAAAACCCCAAGCTGGGTCGTGCTGGGGGTGATGAATCGTATGACACGCGACATGGAATATTATGAGGAAGCCCGTACGGGCGAACCCAGTTATCGTTTTCTCGAAAAGCGTTTTATGAAAGAGATTTTTAGCGGGTTATAAACCCTGACGCCAGCCGAGGAATCTCGGAAATTATTGGCTGAACGCTGGGGCGCAAGGTGAGCGCATTGGGCAGACGTAACCAATCCTAACCCGCGCAGCGGGTTTTGCCACTTTCATAGCTTAATTTCACCGCTTGGTCTTTAAATTCTTGACTGTAATTGGATCGGTTTTTCATCTCTTTTTCAATTATCGCCGACTCCATTTTTAAGGGGTCACTTCACCATCGAAATGCCGGTGATGTTCATCATGCCCAACACCAAAGCGGTGAGCAAGCCAAAATAACTGCTGACCAGCAGATTTGAACGGGTATTGATGCGGTCGGCAAAACGCTCAAGCACACCAATGCCAATTGTGCCAAGCACGGCATACACGACAAGCAAGCCCACCATCACCGTCAGCCAAGGCTGCGCCAGCGGTAATGATGCGGTAAAAATATAAAACGCCACCGCGATCACTACGCCGAGCGTTGCTATGTGTCCAAATTTTCCGGGCATTTTTTGTTAAGGGGGCAGAGTTGCAAAGTGGCAGGTTGCAAAGCTATCCCTCTGCCACTTTGCCACCTGCCACTTTGCAACTCTGCCCCTTTCCCACCATTATGCCCCCACTTTCACGAGCGTATGTTGTTTGCGGGCGCGAAATTGGGTGATGTAGCGGGCGATGAGGGTGCCGCCGATCACGCCGGGCGCAACCCACAATACCCATGCCCAATCGACGGGCATAAAGCGGCTGCCTTGTTGCACCAAGAACGCCGTTAACATGGCGATAAAGGCGCTGCTCATGCGGTTGATGTGGTCATACAGCCATTGGCTGCGGTCGGTCGAGGGCTTGACGAAGCGGCGCAGGTCAAAAATGGCGCTGGCCGCCAAATTCAGCCCAAACACAATGCCCAACACCGAGCCGACGCCATAGGGCACAAGCCCCATCGAGCCGGGCATGGCTAGGCTGGCGATGCCAACGGCAAACATGCCAACACCCGACACCAGCGCGATGATACTGCCCGCCCAATCAATCGCTGTTGGCCCTGCGCCTTTTTGTGGGTTTTTGTGATAAAGCACGCGGTAGCCGGTGAAGGCGGCATAAAAGCTGAGAATGGCGATGATGGTGAGGAAGAAGC
Source organism: Chloroflexota bacterium (assembly GCA_018969115.1). Classification (GTDB taxonomy): domain Bacteria; phylum Chloroflexota; class Anaerolineae; order J036; family Brachytrichaceae; genus AQU-03. The sequence continues at coordinate 25,233 of JAGWYZ010000035.1, forward strand.
TGAAGCGAAAGAAGGCCAAGCCGATCACGCTGAGCAAAATCCATGTCATCATCCAAAAGAACAATTTGCCAAAACGCCGATGCCATACCCCGCCTTTGGTTACGGCCATCGCCAATGGGGCCACAATTAAGCCAATCATGCCCGCTAACACGTGTGATTTGAGTAGAAATTGATCGAGCAGATGCCAAAATTCATTTGAAATAATCGGCATGGTTCAAAAAGTCACAAAGTTAGATTGACACTTTAGGTGAAAAACCCAGCAAAGTCAAAGGATCATCGGGCACGTCTAAATCAACTAATTGGGCAGGGCTATACCCCGCCCGTTTGCCACGGTTA
>JAGWYZ010000307.1 GCA_018969115.1 Chloroflexota bacterium
GCTGCTTGGAGAGCCTCGGCAACGGTCTTCGCGGGCATGCCAGTGCCTGGCTCGCCAGCGCCACCATTAATCAAATACTCCATGTGACCGTGAGCGTGACCGGTCTCACCTTCAGCAGTGGAGCGAAATACCGCAGCAACGTCATTTGCACCAGCAATGTCAGCTTGGTTTGCGAAATACAAATACCGACGGTTTGCCTGGGATTCACCCGCAAACGCTTCTTTTAAAGACTGTTCAGTCTTCGTGCCTTTTACCGACTTAGCCATAAAATCTCCTTAGTAATCAGTAGGTTGAAAAATGGAATGGAGCTCAAAACCCTCAATAAATCTGGAGTTTAGAACGCATCCATGACACTATTATGAGAAAAATACGCCCCTGAATAATCGTATTTTTATATAAGGTTGATAGATAAAAACTGTCAAAATCAATAACTTATTGAAAAAGGCTATCACGTTTTCCTAGAGGCCCGCGATGGGTTATTGGGGTAGCCCGTGAGAGAATCGCACCATGCCATTTTTTAATCCCAAGCAACCTTCTTCATGATTTCCATTCTTGGTGCATTTGTCATTTCTTGGCTACTGGGCTTTTGGATTTTGCGCTATCAAAATCTGCATACTCGTTTTACGGCCGATCACGACCTGATGGGGGTGCAAAAGTTTCATGTCAGGGCCGTGCCGCGGATCGGGGGGCTCGCCATTTTTTGTGGCGCACTCGCAGGCTTGGGCTTTGCTAGCTTTAGTGGCGCACAGGCGCTGAGTTTGCATTCAGTTGCAATCGCAGCTGCTGCACCCGTGTTTATCGCAGGTTTAGCAGAAGATCTGACCAAAAAAGTATCGGTGCGGGTGCGCATGGCTTCGGCATGTATTTCTGCATTGCTTGGAGCCTATTGGTTGAATGCCTGGTTAGTGGATGTGCAATTTTTGGGCCTTGATCATTTATTGGCGATTCCCCTTTTTTCCATCCTCTTTACGTGCTTTGCGCTTGCCGGGGTGACCAATGCCTTTAATTTAATTGATGGCTATAACGGTCTTGCTAGTATGGTTGCCGTCATTATTTTTTGCGCCTTGGCGTACGTCGCATATCGGGTCGATGATGTGGCTTTAGGGTTTTTTTGTCTAGTAGCAGTGGGTGCGGTGATCGGGTTTTTATTTTGGAATTATCCGCGCGGCTTATTTTTCTTGGGCGATGGTGGTGCCTATTTACTAGGCTTTTGGGTTGCCTTATGTTCTTTGTTGCTGGTCGTGCGAAATCCAGAAGTATCGAAGTGGTTTCCTTTGCTGTTGTGCATTTATCCTGTTTTTGAAACCATTTTTACGATGTATCGACGCATTGTATTGCGTAAGCGCAGCGCCAGTCAGCCCGATGCAGTGCATTTGCACCAAATTATTTATCGTCGCGCAGTGCGATTTGGCTACCAGCCATTGCACGATGCGGATTTCATCAAACGCAATTCTATGACATCGCCCTATCTTTGGTTTCTCGCTAGCGTGGGGGCATTACCAGCCATCCTTTTTTGGGATACTAAAGCTGCCTTGCAGCTCTTTGTGGTGGTGTTCATGGTGCTGTATTTATGGATTTATTGGGCTATCGTGCGCTTTCGCATCCCGCGCTTTATGATTTTGCGTCTTTCGACCAAATCGATCAATCGTTAACCTTAGCGTGCAACGTATGCCTGATCATCAACAGTATTTTCAGTACCTCACCCAAGGATCCGTGATCGGTAAACTTTATCGGCGCTTTTGGTTATACCCCAAAGTCAGTCGTTATTTGGTAGGCAAGACTTTGGATGTCGGTTGCGGTTTAGGTGGGATGGTGGACTATCGACCTCAGACCATGGGGGTGGATATCAATCCGCATAATGTGGAATATGGCAAAGAACGCGGCCTAGCAGTGACCTTGATGGTCGAGGATCAATTGCCCTTTGCCAACGCACAGTTTGATTGCGCTTTGTTGGATAACGTCTTGGAGCACTTGGCTAAGCCGAAGCCCTTACTTCAAGAAATCAAGCGCGTTTTAGTGCCCAGCGGTCGTTTAGTGATTGGTGTTCCAGGCTTATTGGGCATGAAAGCGGATTCCGATCATAAGGTGTTCTATGGAGAAATTGAACTAGAAGTATTAGCGCAACAATGTGGATTTGAATCTGTCGAATTTTTTTATACCCCCCTTTGGCGCTCGACCATCCTAAGTAATTTTTTACGTCAATATTGCGTATATGCAATCTGGAGGGCGCGTTAAGTTGCGCTCCATCATAGGACCATGGAGCGCGATCCATTGGATGATGGGTCACCGTCTGTGGCAAGGCCTAGCCGGGGTTATTACCGCACTCTTGGTGGTCCATTTTTTATCAGCAGATGAACAGGGATGGTACTTTACCTTTGTAAGCTTAGCGGCCCTCTATAGCATTTTTGAAATGGGGCTAAGCTTAGCTGTGATCCAAAGAGTCGCTAAATTATGTTTGGGAGTTCGCTGGGGTGCTCATGGTGAGGTGGCTGGAGAAAACCGGGGGCAAGTGCTTGCGCTCATGCAATCGGGTTTACGGGTTTATGGCATATTAGCCCTGGTATTTATCGTGTGCTGTTGGACGGTGGGATGGTGGATGTTTTATGATGCGCCCCCTCTTTCTGGAGTACCGCTGGCTTGGCAACTTCCTTGGTCAGCGCTCGTGCTCTTGACGGCACTGAGTATGATCACATTATTTTTTTGGGCGATTTTGGAAGGCGCTGGCCAATTGCTCACCGTGTATCGACTGCGCCTGTATTTAGCGGTGGGCGGATCGGTTGCGGGCTGGATCATTTTGTCCGCGGGCGGCTTTTTGTGGGCAACGCTGGCGATCCCCTGCGTGAGCGCATTGGGGGGCTTGGCTTGGCTGTATCGGCAACAAAAAAAATTGTTGATAAGCGCGACTGCGTATCACCCTGGCGTGCTGCGTGAGTGGAACCAAACGGTGTGGCCATTGCAGTGGCGCGTGGGCATTTACTGGATCAGTATTTTTTTCATGTCACAACTGGCTACGCCCATCTTATTTTTTTCCCAAGGCGCATTAATTGCCGGTCAAATGGGTTTGAGTCTCACCATTGCCCACATGATTGGCATACTGGCCCAAGCTTGGATTGCCCGCGGTGTTCCACAGATGACCCAAGCTGCAACAACACTGGATTGGCATCGGTTGGATGCGATTTTTTATCGTAATTTTCGGTATTCCCTCCTAACGTTTGGTGCGGGAATCGTAAGCGTGGTAATCCTCTACTGGGCCGCTGTCACATGGGGTTATGAGGCGCGCTTATTGCCCTGGCAAGCGATGGTGGGTTTAGTACTGTTTGTGTTTTTCTATCATCTGCATAACGCTTGGGCTGCGCAGTTGCGTTCGTTTCATAAGGAGCCCTTGGCAGGAATTTTTCTCCTAGGTGCAGCACTGATCGTCTTGGGTTCAGTGCTCGTGGTTGAGCGTTATTCAGTGGCTGGCATAGTACTTACCATGCTCTTGGTGCAAGCCGTCTGGATTGTCCCCGCATCGTGGTGGGTGTGGCGCCGTTGCAACCAGCAATTGCGCAGGTAGAACAATTTATCAGAACATCCGTGATAACGCCTATGGCTACCTCTATCGCTCCTCCATCTGCCCAAGTTGTAATCTTAATGTGCACCTATAACGGTGCTGCCTTTTTAAATGCGCAATTGGATTCTTTGGCTGCGCAAACCCATACCGATTGGCGCTTAATCGTGAGTGATGATGGTTCAAGCGACGAAACGCTGGCTATTTTGAATAACTACCAACAACGCTGGGGAGTCACTCGCCTGGAAATTCGGCATGGACCGCGCCAAGGTTTTTGTCAAAACTTTTTATCGCTCTGTTGTGACCCCACGATTACTGGCTCTTTTTTTGCTTTTTGTGATCAAGACGATGTGTGGCTCAATGATAAGCTCACCACAGCCTTGACCCATTTACAAGGGGGTGATCCTGCCGTGCCGCATTTATATTGCGGACGCACCATCTACGTTCATGACAACTTAAAGGTATGCGGACACTCCCCGCTTTTTTTATTTCCCGAGACCTTTCGCAATGCCTTGGTACAAAGTATTGCTGGGGGTAATACCATGGTGTTTAATGAGGCTACCAAGCATCTTCTGGAAGTCTGGGGTCCTCAACCGGTTCCATCGCACGATTGGTGGTTATATTTATTGGTCAGCGGGGTAGGCGGTGAGGTGCATTATGACGAACATCCCCAAGTGCTTTATCGGCAACATCCCAATTCCTTGGTGGGGGGTAATCAATCGATTCGAGCCAATATTAAGCGAGCCTGGGGCTTGTTGCGCGGTCGTTTTCGTCAATGGAATTCGCAAAACATTGCTGCACTGGTGCGTCATCAGAGCCATCTGAGCGAGGATAATCGCAAGATCTTGAAATTATT
>JAGWYZ010000036.1 GCA_018969115.1 Chloroflexota bacterium
CTGAGATAGTGATTTCGGCATTCGTTTTGTCTAAATATGCTCTCTGATTTGATAAAACCACGTAATTTCAGCTGACAAAAAAGTGAAATTTGATTTAAGAAACACTCTCTTAGAGTCAAGATGATATCAGACTCGCATCTTTATTGCTCTACGACCGAAGCCTTTAAGTACGACTTTGAGTCATCCCAAATAGTGAATAAGGCACGTCATGATCTGAAACTGTATACAAACTTTTATCAAATAAATACAGCTTATCAATTCGTTATCAGAGTTTGTTAATACAATTCTATTATCTGCTCGTATAATTTGAATCTAGCACCAGTGAATAAGAGAACCGGTGTAATAGAAAGAAGGAGACATAAAAAACACAATGTCAAATGCAACTGTAGAATTAACTGATGTCACTTTTGTAACCAAGGTCGAGAGTGACAAGGCCGGTTTAGTATTGGTAGATTTTTGGGCAGAATGGTGTGGGCCATGTCGCCAAATCGGGCCAATCGTTGAAGAAATCGCAACCGAAAACAAAGGCAAATTGACCGTAGGCAAAGTCGATGTCGATGCAAATCAAGGCACCGCACAAAAATTTGGCGTAATGAGCATCCCCACATTGATGCTATTTAAAAATGGCAAATTGGTAGAGCGCATGGTTGGCGCAATGCCCAAAAATCGCTTGATGGCAAAGATTGCCCCACATATGGCCTAAACTTAGGCAATTCACTGGTAAATATAAAAAGCGGTGGGGGTTAAAGAGGTGAAAATTCGCCTATTTACTCCTCCCGCTTTTTTTATGCTTTTTCTAAAACTGATAGAGATGTGAAATTTTTTAAATACGCGCTGCCATGGCGCGTGTTTCTGCCAACATCCATTGGCCGATATCAGATAAGTTGGCAACCGGTTGATTGGTATAAGGTAATGTTTGAAGATAGTTAGGTGGGCCTAACTCAACTGTCGCAGCAAATGTTTCATTGCGTGTTGCGTGTCCACGCGCAATGCGATCCCACCAACCAAAATGGGTTCGCACCTCGGCAGCCCACTCTGACGCACGTGGGTCGTTGACCTGTGGGCCTTCAGCGTGCCCAACCCGCAAATGGGTATGCCGTGTTCGAGCAATGGCAAGATCAAGATCATCTGCACAATCATCAAGCAAACGCTCGCACACCGTCACCCAATGACTCAAGTCGGCGCAAATTGTCAATTCGGGAAATTGGCGCAAATAAGCACTTGTAACCCAAGGTGTGAACAAAATACGGGTGCGATGGGTTTCATGGACAACTGGCAGCGAGCTAACTTGTTCTAACTTGAGCGATGCTTCATAAAAACGGCACCCCTCGTCCCAAGTCATGCTATCACGTCCATCATGAACAACCACTTGTTGTCCCCCTGAGGCAACCGTCAGGCGAATGAGTTCAGCCACATCATTAGCTGTTTGGCATTGCCCTACGCTCACCAACTTTAGATCATGCTCGTTTAATTTACGCGGTAGCGCAATTAATTCTGTTTGGCTAAGCCGAGTTGGGTTGAGTGAAATACCATCATAACCAGCCGCAGCAATCGCGGCGAGATGATTATCAAGCGTGCCGGGCATGCCCCATGTTGATTTGTAAATAATACTGTTCATAAAAAATTAGTCCATTAAATTTATTAGACAACCGCATATTTGCGCCTCAACTGTCTAAAATCGTGCAAAAACCGTTGCTCAAGCGCCAATTTTTGCGATGCGGGCAATAATGATGCCCGTAGCGCGTTAAGCGAAAATTGTTCCATTATCCCAGCATCAAAATGAAATGCAGCTGCACACTTAACATATTCGTCATTCAATGTCGTATTAAACAACGGCGGGTCGTCAGAATTAAGAGTGACATACAACCCCTCAGCCATTAAACGCGGCAAAGGATGCTCATCAAGGCTTTTGACAACGTTGAGGCAGACATTACTGCTTGGGCATACCTCTAATGGAATTTGCTGCTGACGCAAATACGCCACCAGCGCTGGGTCTTCGAGACAGCGCACCCCATGCCCGATACGTTGTGCGCCCAAAACATGAATCGCCCCCCACATGCTAGCAGCACCCTCGGTCTCACCGGCATGTGGCACGCTCGGCAAGCCCGCCGCCCGTGCCAAGTCAAAACCAGCTTGATGTTTTTTGGGGGGATGCCCGACCTCATAGCCGCCCAAACCAATCGCATCGACCCCTTGACCGAGGTCATACCCTTGGGCAGTTGCCGCCCATTCAGCGGTGATGAGGCCATCGGCTGGCGATTCTTCACGCGCAATATCAATAACGAGCGCCATCGTCACACCCAAGGTTTGGGCTGCCCATACCCGTGCCCGATTAAGCGCCGCCAACTGATCGGCAAATGAAATATTGCAATGTTTGAAAATGGTAAACGCGGTATAAGTGACCTCGCTATGCACAATATTTTGCGCGGCCTGTTGTTGCAAAAACTCACGGCAAATCAACTCAATATCATCAGCTGTGCGCAAACATTTGGTAACGGCGACGTAAATATCGACAAAATGTGGAAAATCGACGAATTGATACCACTGACACAACCCCACTACATCATCATAAGGCAGCGTTATACCGTTGCGCCGTGCCAACATTAACAAAGTTTCGGGGCGAATTGAGCCTTCGAGATGCACATGTAGCTCGACCTTGGGCATGGCACACAGATATTGATTGAAAGACATGTAGGCCATTCTAGAATAATCTTAGCTTGACAATGTCATATTAGCCAAAGTAAAGCAAGTTTTTGCCGATTTTACTATGTTCTCCCCTGCTATAGGCAGGGGAGAACATAGCGAAATCGGCATACGTCTTAATGTGACATTGTCAAGTTAGAGTAATATTTTTATGCCTTTTTAATCTAACAACCTTTGTCTATGCTAACATTCCTCTCCTCATGCAAGATATGCTCGAACTCCTCATTGCCCCCAAAGCCCAACTAGCCGATATTCAAACCCTGGTCGATGCCCTTCGGGGGCGTCTTTGACATTGCTAACAAGCAAAAACGTGCTGACGAACTAGATCAACAAGCCGCCGACCCCGCTATTTGGGGCGATCCGATTCGCGCCCAAAGCGTAATGCGTGAATTATCTGGGCTAAAGCAAGCTGTGGGCGACTTTCGCGCCCTAGAGCAACGCGCCCAAGATGCCCAATTGCTGATCGAATTGGCCGAAGAAGCGGAAGATGAAGACACTGCCCGCGAAGTGGGGGCTGAAATCGTGGCGCTACAAAGCCAAGTGGCACAAATTGAGCGTGAATTGATGTTTTCGGGCAAACACGATCACTCCGATGCCATCATCACCATTCAGCCCGGGGCCGGTGGGGTCGATGCCCAAGATTGGGCCGAAATGCTGTATCGCATGTATTTACGCTGGGCCGAGGCGAATGGTTTTAAGGTCTCAGAGATGGACTTCTCGCCTGCCGAAACCGCTGGTATCAAAAATGCCACATTATCCATTCGTGGCGATAAAGTATATGGCTGGCTACGCAGTGAAAAAGGCACGCATCGACTGGTGCGTATGTCGCCTTTTAATGCTGGTAACAGCCGCGAGACCTCATTTGCGCGGGTCGAGGTTTACCCAGACTTGCAAGATGACGAGATCGATATTGAGCTAAACCCTGCCGACCTTGAAATTGAAACCCATCGCTCACGCGGGGCGGGTGGGCAAAATGTGCAAAAGAACGAGAGCGCTATTCGTATACGCCATTTGCCCACCGGCATTATTGTCACCTGTCAAGACCAACGCAGCCAAACCCAAAACCGTGAGCGGGCGTTACACATTTTAAAGGTGCGATTGCAAGAGTTAGAAGAACAAAAACGCGATGCCGAATTGCGCCAACTCAAAGGCGACGTAGTCGATGCCAACTTCGGCTCACAAATTCGCAGTTATGTCCAGCACCCATATCAATTGGTCAAAGACCTGCGCAGCGATTATGAAACCGGCAATATCGCTGCCGTTTTAGACGGCGACTTGACCGGTTTTATGGAAGCCTTTTTGAAGATGGGGCTGTGAAGAAGCCTTGAGCCTTGAGTAATAAGGCTCGAGTCACGAGTCATGGCTCACGGCTTCCTTGCTCATAGCTTCACCCGCTTCACCGCCTGCACAATTTTATCGGGTGAGGGCAAAGTGTGAGCCTCAAGTGGCTGACTATAGGCGATCGGCACATCGAGTGCGCCGACCCGTTCGATAGGCGCATCGAGCCAGCCAAAACAGGTCTCGCTGATCCGTGCCGAAAGCTCGGCCCCAAAACCCGCGTTACGATGCGACTCATGCGCAATGACGACGCGGGTGGTTTTGCGCACCGATTTTGCAATCGTGTCCATATCTAACGGGTGAATCGTGCGCAAGTCAATCACTTCGACATCGATTCCGGCCTGCGCCAGCGTTTCGGCGGCCTCAAGCGCGTGCAATACTGTGCGACTATAACTAATCAGCGTGACATCTTTACCAGTCCGTTTCACATCTGCCACCCCAAATGGAATCGGTGCGAGCTGTTCTGGCACATTGCCCTTGGTGTTATAAAGCAGCTTGTGCTCAATCACAATCACTGGATCATTTTCACGAAAGGCTTGTTTGAGCAAGCCCTTGGCATCATATGGGGTAGATGGCAGGGCAATTTTGATGCCGGGTATGTGGGCAAAATGGGCTTCGAGTGATTGCGAATGTTGGGCCGCATTGCCGCGCCCGCCGCCTTGTTGGGTGCGAATGACCAAAGGCACGCTGACCTGCCCACCACTCATTTGGCGCATTTTGCAAGCTTGGTTAAAAATTTGATCCGCGGCCACCCACGCAAAATCCATAAACATCAGTTCGGCCATCGGGTGCTTGCCACACATCGCCAGCCCCACCGCCGCGCCAATAAAGCCACTTTCGCTGATCGGGGTTTCGAGCACGCGATTTGGACCATACTTTGCCAGCAACCCATCGGTAACCTTAAACAGCCCGCCATAAACCCCTATATCTTCGCCCAACAAAATAATATTGGCATCGCGTGCCATTTCTTCATATAGCGCCTCGCGCAGCGCTTGGGAATAGGTTAATTCTCGCATTTTTATATTAAAAACGTATTTTCTCAATAATTAGAGGTAAACCCCAAAAACCATATAGTGATTTCGACAAAAATTTGTTTTATTCACCCCGAATTATTGAAAAGACACAACATCTACATCTCATCTTTACAAGTTCTAAACATCTAAACCTTAAGCTTGTCGTTATTCCGGCAACACATAACAACAAACAAAAGGATTTACACCATGAAACAAACATTAAACACATTGCCTCAGCGCACACACGCACACAAACGGCTTCTTGGCGGGTTAGCCGTCGCACTCGTATTAAGCGCCTCAGCCCAACCCGCTGCTGCCATTAACCCAGCCGAACCCAGCGCACCCGAAGCTTGTACCCAACCCCAGCAAACCTTTGGGCGATTATTCAACACCTTGCCCGCCGCTTCATGGGAGAGCGCTGACCTCGACAAACTCGCCAACAGCATCATGGCTGCCGAAGAAGTAGACCCAACCCCTGAAACCGAACGCGATGGCGAAGAAAATGTCGATATCGACGCTGGTTACACCTATGTCGGGCAATTTCTCGATCACGACATCACCCTCGATGACCGCTCAAACGATTTGACCACACCCACCGACCCTTACACGCTCAAAAATTTCCGCACACCCCAGCTCGATCTCGACTCGGTGTATGGCAAAGGCCCCAGCCAATCCCCCGATTTGTATGAAACCGATGCGCTACACCTCAAAGTCGGGGCGGCCCTGACTGGCAGCAGCGACACCAAAGCCGTAGACCTGCCGCGTAAGGCCAACGGTCAAGCCTTGCTTGGCGACCCACGCAACGACGAAAACCGCATCGTGGCGCAGCTCCACGCGATATTTATTCGATTTCACAATCAACTTGCCGATCAAATTAAGCGCCAAAACCCCAGCCTGAGCAACAACCAAATCTTTGAACGTGCCCGCCAACAAGCCACATGGCATTATCAATGGGCCATTTTGACCGATTTCTTGCCCACCATGACCGGTCAACGCACTACCGATGCGATTGTGCAACGCAACAATACTGGTTGGAACACCAATCTGCGCTTTTACACGCCCTGCGCCAACATGCCGGTCGAGTTCAGCGTCTCTGCTTATCGTTTTGGGCATTCAATGGTACGTGCCCTTTATCGCATCAACGACAATGTTGACCGCTTGCCCGTGTTTACGCCCACCCACGCGCCCGGCACCGATTTAACTGGTTTTGGCCCATCGCCCAGCAATTTCGCCATCGACTGGAAGTTTTTCTTTCAAATGCAGCCAACTCGGCAAATCAATATGCCGCAAGCCTCCTATAAATTAGATAATTCGCTCACCTTCGCCCTCAGCCAATTGCCCTTACCTGCCACCGGCACTGGCCCCGCTTCGCTCGCTAAACGCAATCTCATGCGCAGTGTGCAACTTGGGCTGCCCTCTGGTCAAGAAGTGGCACGCGCAATGGGCATTACGCCCTTGCCCGACAGCCAAATCTTGATCGGTAAAGCCACTGGCGATGCAGCTGATGCCGCCACCATCACCGATATTTCACCTGCCTTTGCTGGCAAATCCCCCCTTTGGGTTTATGTCTTTGCCGAAGCCACCGCCCGTGCCTACACCATCCGCAATGGGCAAATTGAAGGCGAACAATCATCACCCTTCCGCCTCGGCCCCGTCGGTGGGCGCATCGTGGCCGAAACCTTTGTCGGGTTAATGAAATCTGATCCCAACTCGGTGCTCAATCAACCCAACTTCCGCCCCAGCCAAAACCTCACCAATCGACAAGGCAACTTTGGCTTCAAAGAATTGATTCGCGCCGTCGTTGACCCACGCCCAAACAACCCGCCGCCCCAAAATGGCCCACACCCCAACCCATTGCCACCACCACCGCAAATCGGCCCACGCCCACCGAGACCGTAACAGATATTACATCAACTTAATCTAATAAAAAAATTCTTGCAAAGGCACAAAAGCACAAAGATTAAAACCTTTGCGCTTTTGCGCCTTTGCGAGAACTTTTTTTGTCAAACGCTTTTTTTATGCAATTCGATGCTCAAACACGTCCACATACACCTCATCTAGTGCTGGGTATGGCGAATCTTTGGCAAATTGCACCGCATCTTCAATCACCCGTGTCACCTCTTGCTCAATGGCTGTAAGCTGCGACGCTGTCAGGCCATGCCCCAACAATTTTGCCCCCAAACGCATAATCGGGTCACGCTCAGGCGCACGCCATGCCTCAACTTCGGCTTTATCACGGTAAATTTGCGAATCACCGATCATATGCCCCACTGTGCGGTAAGTCTTGGCCTCGATAAATGTTGGCCCCTTGCCTTGCCGCCCACGGGTTACTGCCCGACATACCGCGTCATGCATGGCTTCAATGTCGTTGCCATCCACAATTTCAGCTGGTATGTTATAGGCCGCAGCCCGCTCGACCAAATCTTTATTATTGGTAGTTTGGCTGATGGGTGTCATCTCCGAATACAAATTGTTTTCGCAAATGAAGATCGCCGGAGCCTGCCACATCGCAGCCAAATTCATGGCCTCGTGCACCACCCCCTGATTGGTCGCCCCATCGCCAAAAAATGTCACCGCCACATTGTCATTGCCATCTAACTTGGCAGCCAGTGCACACCCCACCACCGTCGGCAAACCGGCCCCCACAATGGCGTTGGCTGGCATAATGCCCTTCGACAAGTCAGTCCAATGCATGCTGCCGCCTTTGCCTTTGCAGCAGCCCGTCACTTTGCCCAACATTTCGGCCATTGCGGCGCGTGGGCTAATGCCCTTGGCCAGCGCATGACCATGCCCACGATAATTGGTGATGAGAATGTCATCATCACGCAAGGCTAAGGCTGTGCCAGCCGCCGTTGCCTCTTGCCCAATACACATATGCAAGCTACCACGAATAATGCCTTGCTGAAACAAAGCCTCACATTTGCGCTCAAACTCACGCGCCAACACCATGTTGTAGTAACCAGTTTTTAATTCTTCGAGTGATAAAGCCATAGTAAGAATTTTGGATTTTAGATTAGGGATTAGCGAGACCTTCAATCTAAAATCATGAATTAAGCACAAGCCACTGCATCTTTGGCCCAACGGTTAAATTGGGGTGGCACATTGTGCGATAACTGCGCCCGTGCGTCATACCAAAGTTGTGCCCAGTCACGCCAATCAGTTATTTCACTCGCCGGGTTGCTGGGACTACGCGCCACGAAACCCGGAAACGCCGGTCGCCCAGTGGGTTGACCAGTGGGTTGATAACGCAAATCAAAGCTCCAACGAATGTCTTTGCTTTTGTTGGCAAGCGATGCATGCATCGTTAAGCGATGCATCAGCAAGACACCACCGCGCTTGACCGGAACCGGCACAGGCTTACGCGCAATCAATTTGGATGGAATTTGTAGCCCCCCATCGGGACCACTGCCGGGGCAATGCGTTACCAAATCACCTTTATGGCTGCCCGGTACTACCGCCAAACACCCATTTTCAACCGTTGCGTCTGTAATCGGCATCCACACTGTCAACACTGGCACCTCATTTTGAGCCTCGGTTGCCACCCCCAAATCTTGATGCCAGCCCACCCGCACCACAAGGCCATTTTTGGCGCTGTCGGGCACCATATGTTCGGGCGGTTTTATACGGGTGTGTTGAATGGGGTTTGAATAGACCTCGGGGCCGACGAAATGCTCGGCGATATCGAGCAAACGCTCGTGTCGCAACAGATTAAACACCGACTCGGTCAGATGAATGGGGGTGTCGGGGTAAACCTGCCCTTGTGGCAACGAAATGTCAAAATGCTGCCCCCAATTCAAACCCGATTCAGCAATAATGCGCGTCAGCCGTTGCCCAAATGGCAAATTGCGATAGGTATCGCTAATTTTTCCCTCACTGTGCCACTGCTCGGCCAGCGCGTCTAGCGTCGCGGCATAATCTTCAACCACCGGCTGCAAATCAGCGTCAACATCAAACACATTTTCAACCACCAAATAACCTTCGTCATTAAATTTCGCCATCATTTCTGGCGCAATGTTTATTTTTTGCATGTTGTTTATTTATTTAATAAGATAGCCATAGACCGTGAGTCACGAACTTCAAGCTATGAGTCATTACCCATGGCTTATACTCATGGCTCACGAGCCAACACCAAATCCACCATCACCCCAGCCAAACCGGTGTAACGGGCCGGGTCGAGTAAAGTATCGATCTCAGCAGGTGACAAATGTTGCGACACAACCGCATCACGCAGCAAAATATCGCGAAAAGGCTGCTCGCCATCAACGGCTTGCATAGCACATTCATATACCACATCATGCGCTGTTTGTTTGCCCACAAATGTGCCCAAGGCAAACATCACTGCCTCAGACATCATCAACCCGCCCAAGGCATGAACATTGCGCGCCATCCGTGCCACATTCACATGCATATCGCGCAGCACCCGCAAGGTTTGGGCCAAAGCGCCATCCGTCATCACACATACTTCGGGCACATAAGCCCACTCTATATGGTTGACCGTCCAGTCGCGCTCATGGGCCTGAATCATGCCGTCCCAGCCGCCACGAGCAGCGTTCATCACCAAACGTGCCAAGGCCACAATCGCCTCGCAAATCATCGGGTTGCGTTTGTGTGGCATGGTGCTACTGCCCACTTTGCCATGATTGTAAGGCTCTTCAAGCTCCCATACTTCGCTTTTTTGTAATGAGATCACCTCATTGGCAATTTTGCCGCAGGTGCCAGCCAACATAGCGGCAATGCTGGCAAATTCGGCAAAGCCATCATGCGCCACATGCCATGTGATGACTGGGGTGGCCAAACCCAAATGCATCATCAGCCCATGCCGCACCTTTAGCGCAATGGGGGTCTCATGCGCCAAAGTCCCCGCAGTTGGCACAAACGCCGCAAGGGTGCCAGCCGCGCCACCAAATTGCCCGACCAATACGCGGGGTTTACATTCATTTAGTCGGACGCGATGCCGCTGAAACTCATCGAGCCAAATTGCTGCTTTGTAGCCAAAGGTGATGGGCAAGGCGTGTTGCCCATGCGTGCGCCCCGCCATAATCGTGTCGCGGTGGCGCAATGCCAACTCAGCCAGCACCGCCTCAATCGCGGTCAGCCGTTGCTCAAAAATGGCAATAGCATCCTTCATTTGCAGCACCACCGCCGTGTCCATAATGTCTTGGGTAGTCGCGCCATAATGAATATATTCACCAGCATCGCCAGCACACACGCTTTTAAATTCACGAATGAGCGGTACGATTGGATGCAGCGTATGATCAATGCCTTGCTTCATACGCGCCGTGTCCATCAATTCAGCGCGCCCTTTTTGCACAATTTCAGCCGCCGCCGCCGCCGGTATTACGCCCAATTCACCCTCGGCTTTCGCCAGTGCTACTTCAACATCCAGCCATTTTTGCAGCAGCGCTTGGTCGCTAAATACCGCCCGCATCGTGTCGGTTCCATATAAATCTTTTAAAAAGACAGAATCAATGATGTGGGATGACATTTTTTAAGAAAGTGGAAAGTTAGAAAGTGAAAAGTAAAAAGTATTTGATCACTTTTCACTTTCTACTTTTCACTTTTCACTTTATTCCATTTAGCCGTTAAATTGGCTTTGGCAAGCGGGATCATGCTGATGGGCAAGTGCTCGACCATCAGCCAGCCATTGGGCATGGCACGTTTGGCCTCGGTGAGCAAAGTATCCCAATCCATCATACCGGTTCCAATCACAGTTTCGGCCACATGCAACACCAAACGATCTTCTAGGTAATAATCTTTGCAATGCACTGTGTCGCCAAATTCGCCCAACAAGGCAAATTGCTCACATATCATGGGGGCAGGGTCAAAGGCTGTGCGCAGGTCAGTGACAAAATTACACAAGTCAATATTCACCTTCACCCGTTGCGGGTCAGTGCGCTCAATCACCCGGCGAATGGTTTTAGCGCTATCAAGCGTGCTCGTTTGATGCGTTTCTAGCACAATATTCAGCCCTAAATCGCGGGCTGTCACCAACACCTCATTCATGCTTTGCACCAAACGGTCTTCGGTTTCAGGTTTAAAGTTATCAGCATGAGGCCACCAATCACCACGCGGGTTAAGGCTGGTTGGCCGCAACCCTACGCCTGGCACCCCCAATTTTGCACACAGCTTACACAATTCGCGCAATTGGGCTACGCCAGCACTGCGCACAGTTTCATTGGGCGAAATGATGCATGGATATTTGCCCCACACTTGCAGCCAAGCCAACCCTTGGCCGGCAATCACGGCTTTGGCGTTGGCGATCGTTGCCTCCGAAATCGACTCGGCTGGCACATTAATATGTGTACCAAACCCTTGAAAACCCAATTCGGCGGCAAAACGTACGCTTTCGTAATTAATATCTTTTAAATCAGTATTAAATATGCCTTGAACTGCAAATTTCATGTAATTATTCTTCCCCTCGTTCTTGTAATTCGTTTGGTGCAATTTCAACCAAACCCGCCCCGCGTCTCCGCCCCCATGAGCCAGCTTTGGCCTTGCCACTCGGTGATTGCGCTGCCAATTGATCGAGCCGCACCATGTCAAATTCAATGCCCAAGCCCGGTCTGTCGCTCAGCGTAATCCAGCCATCTTCGATCTCGTGACGGCCAATAATGCCATCGCCGCGCCCAAGCATGGCGCACTCCATCATATTATGATTAGGCAAGGCCGCTGCCACATGCGCCATAAAATGGGCTGGGCAATTCATTAGCGACACTGGCAAATCAAAGGCATAGGCCAAATCAGCCACCATTAACATACCGGTAATGCCAGCCGTTTTTGAGCCAATTTGAATGACATCGGCGGCCTCGCCCGCAATGAGCGGTTTAAATTCGCTGATGTCGTCAAGATTTTCACCAGTCGAAACGGCAGTACGAATGCCATTCGAGACCTTACGCAGGCCTGCCACATCCCAGCGCCGCGCTGGTTCCTCGGCCCAGAAAATATCGTAGTAACGTTCAAATTCGCTAATGTGGCGTATGGCTTGTTTGGGCGACCAATATTCATTTGAATCGACCATCAAAATAGGCACTTTACCGCTGGTGGCTAACGCGTCACGCATAATGCCAATTCGCCGCAGATCGGCGGCTTGGTCTAGCCCTACTTTAATTTTGCCAGCATTTACGCCCTTAGCTGCCATGCCCTCATACAGCCGTCGCAATGCATCGTCGCTCAAGCCAATGCCAATATCGCTAACATAAGCCCGCACTTTGCGCGTGCTAGCCCCCAGCGTTTTCCACAATGGCTCGTTATTCAGTTTGGCTTTCAAATCCCACAACGCAATATCGATAGCGCTAATGGCCCCATTCACCAAACCGCGATTACCACCTTTAAAGGCAGCATCCATCAGGCGTTTCCAGTGTCCGCGCACCCCACGCGGGTCGCGGCCTATCAACATTTCATTCACCATCGTGTGAATGAGGGTTTGGGCGCTGGGGCTACTCAGGGTCACACCGCTTACACCAACATCGGTGTCGATCCACACCGCCATCATCGGCATTTGATCAAACCCAACTGGGTCGTTAGCATCTGAAATGGCGCGGTTTAATTGAATATGATAAGGTTGAGTGCGAACAGCGGTTATTTTCATCTTAATACTTTAACGGGTATGCAACGCCCCACGCACATAATCAGCGTCGTCGCTTACCAGCCATGCCAACAATTTGCCGACACCTTCGGGTTCACCAAGTTTTGCGCTGCCATGTGAGCCAGGTTTGCCAAAGAGCCGCGCCTCTTCTTCGATAACCGAGAGCTTCATGCGGGTAGCGATGCTGCCGGGGTGCACTGTATTAACACGAATATTGTCATCAGCCAATTTAGCTTGCATGGTAATACCGAGGCTGGTAACGCCGCCTTTGCTGCTGCCATAGGCAAATGACGAGCTTGCCCCATAGGCTGCTGCCGATGAGATCAGCACAATCACGCCCTTGCCATTTTTCTTCATCAGTGGCGCGGCATGTTTGGCGCACAAAAAGCTACCGGTCACGTTTACGTCATACACTTGGCGAAACATCTCGGCAGTAAAATCTTCAATGGTGACAAATGCGCCTTTAAGAATCCCAGCCGTCTGCACCAGCCCATCAAGCCGCCCATACCGCTCGGCAATGGTTGCAAACGCTGCGGCAACCGAAGCCTCATCCGTTACATTTACCTTGAGATAAGTCGCGCCAATGCCATTAGCAGTTGCTTGACCCTCGACCTCATTAAAATCAGCCACAAATACTTGCGCCCCGCGGGCCGCACAAATTTCAGCCGTTGCCTTGCCAATACCTGTTGCACCGCCCACAACGGCGATGATTTTGCCTGTTAAATCCATAAGTTAGGGGGAAAGGGAATAGGAATTCGGGATTACCAGATGAGTCACAAGTCATGAGTCATAGGCTATGACTCATGGACTCGTGACTCATCTTCAAATAATCCCTAATCCCTAATTCTTATTTCAACTTGCCAGCAATTGCGTCTTCAAGCCCTTTGGCAAGCGCGGTTGCGCCAGCGGCCGGGGTTAGCTCACCTAGCAAAATGCGTTGGAAGGTTGGCAACACCACACTGCTTTGCCAGCCCGGTTGGCCGGGGAATTGTGGCGCGATTGTGCCTGATTCAAGCGCTTTAAAGGCAGCGGTGTAATAAGGGTTCTTCGCAATACGCTCGTCTTTTGCAGCCTCTTGGTTCGATGGCACATAGCCAGTCTTTTCCATCAGCATGATCTGCGTATCTTTGTCGGCCCAATGCGTTAGCCACGCCCAACCTGCATCCTCGTTTTTCTTGTCTACAATCCCGTTATACGATGGTGACCAGTCGGCAATTTGGGTGGCGGGGCCTTTGGGGCGAGGCAGGCTCAAAAATTTGGTGCCATCTTTGCCTAAAAATTGCACAACATCGGTCAATGAGCCGGTGTGATGCCACAACATGCCGGTTTTGCCAGTTTGGAAGGCTTCGAGAATTTGACGGAAGCTATCATTGGTGACACTGGGCGGCACGGCTTTAGCCTTAGTGTACAACTCGGTATACCATTTCAAAGCTTCGGTTGTTTTGGCGATATCAAGGGCGGCTTTGCCATCTTGCACAATGGGAGAACCAAAGGCGCGAATGACCTGTACCACCAAACCTTGCCCGCCAGCCCCACCGCGCATCCCAAAACCAAAGCGGCCTTTGGCTGGGTCTGTCAACTTGACGGCTGCGTCAAACATTTCGTCGAAGGTGGTCGGCGCTTTCAAACCTTTCTCGTCAAACCAGTCCTTGCGGTAATACATCCAATCGACAAACATAAAGCTGGGCACACCATAAATTTTGCCATTGACGGTGGCGGCATCAAAATATTTGTCAGGGTAGTTTTTACGTTGATCCCAGCTCTTCAAACGCTCGGTAAGGTCTTGAATGCCGCCCATGCCAACCATGTCCGGCACACGGTCTGCCGAGATCATGGTCGTGTCTGGCTTGCCGCTGCCGCCTTGCACAGCCAAAGTAAATTTGGCCATAAAGTCGGCGTTTGGCACAGTCAATGACTCAACCGTTGCATCGGGATATTTGGCCTTGAACATCTTTTCGCCTTCGGCCAAGCCAGCCATTTCTGATTCGCTGGTGTAATGATGCCAATAGGTCAGCTTGCCGCTCACCTTTTTGGCTGGGGCAGCCGTCGGCGCTGGGGTTGCGCAGGCGGCCAATGCGGCACTTGCGCCTGCCAGCGCCGTGCCTTTAATAAATTGTCTTCGGGTTATTGCTATTTTTCTCATTTTTTTACTCCACTTGTTTAATGGTCAATGGTTAATGGTCAATGGTTCATTAACCATTAACCATTATTCAGGCTATCCTTTCACCGCCCCCACCATAAGCCCCCGCACCAGTGCTTTTTGGGCAAAGGCAAAGAAGATGATGATAGGCACAATACTGATCATGCCACCAGCGGCGATTAAGCCCCAGGGCAATTGAAATTCGCCAACCATAAGCTGAAGCACCACAGGCCAAGTGCGTGAGCTTTCGCTATTGGTCAACATTAATGCAAATAAAAATTCATTCCACGCGCCAACGGCAATCAGCACGGCTGTTGCCGCAATGCCAGAGCGCGCCAATGGCATCACCACGCGAAACAATGCACCCAGCCGCGTGCAGCCGTCAATGCGGGCTGCGTCTTCTAAATCGGCAGGGACGGCATCAAAAAAGCCTTTGAGCATGAGCAAGCTCACTGGCATAGAAAATGTGGTGTAAGTGAGTGCCAAACCCAATAAACTATCGAGCAAACCGATATTTCGCAACATAATATAAAGCGGCAACAACATCAACACCGCCGGAAACATGCGAATGGTGAGATAAAATGTAAGAATACCGCCGCGCCCACGAAAACGATAACGCGAGATGCTATAAGCCGCAAATGTGCCCACCAACAAACACAATACCACTGTCAAAGTCGTCGTAAAGGCGCTATTACGAAACATAGTGGTCACGCCCGATCGATTCCATAACTTAACATAATGTTCGGTGGTTGGGTGCGTTGGAATATATTGCATCTCATTCGTCACAATGTCGCTTTCGGGTTTAATCGATGTTAACGCCGTCCATACCAGTGGCCCTAACGCAAAGACCAACATACATGCCACAATCACATAGGCGATTGCATCATACAGACGTCGCATGGATTTTTGAGAGTTTCGAAAGTTTTGAAAGGCCATAGTTGTGAATTACGAATTACGAATTAAATTGAGCTTTATAAATTTGTAATTCATAATTTTTTAAGTGTTTTTAGTAACGCCGCTAAATTTAAGATACAAAGTGGTAAATACCATCAGAATAAGCAACATGATGACAGACACGGCCGCCGCCGCACCAAAATTAAAGTTTTCGTATGCAATTTGAAAAGCATAAAGTGACAAGGTGAAGGTTGCCAACCCCGGCCCGCCATTTGTTAACACGATCATCAGATCTGGCGAGTTAACCAAGCCAATCACCCGCAAAATAACCGCCGCCACAATGACGGGCGTGAGCATGGGGATTGTAATGGCGCGAAATTTTGCCCATCCGCTGGCCCCATCAACCTCTGCCGCCTCATATAATTCTTCGGGAATCGATTGCAGCCCCGCATAAAGCAACAAGGTAAAAAATGGCGTACCGCGCCACATATCAACCAACAACACAGCGGGCATGGCAGTGTTAGAGTCGGCAAACCAAGCACGATAACTCGTCAAAATGCCTAGCTTGACCAAAATATCATTAATCACGCCCAAACGCGAGTCGAGCAAAAGCGCCCACATATGTCCCGCCACCACCGATGGAATTACCCAAGGCAACAACAACAGCACCCGCGCCAATGGCCCACCTTTCAAATTTTTACGGTTTAGCGCCAAAGCAACCACCAACCCTAAAAAAAATTGAGAGAATGCCCCACCAAATACCCACACAAAGGTATTTTTAATGATTACCCAAAAATCATCGTCGGCAAACAATTCGGTATATTGTTGCAAACCTACAAATTTCATGCCTAACCCAGCCCGCAATAAATTAAATTGTTGAAAACTGAGATAAACGCCATAAAATACAGGGTAAACAATGACAGCAACGACCAATAATAAACTAGGTAACAATAATAAATAAGCCCAATAACGACTTTCAGACAATTCGCCAAGCCAAGTTAACGGGTTTAACGAACGCCCCTTCCTTGCGGCGGGTAAAGTTTGTGAACTTTGTGAATCGGGCGGCAATGCGTTTTGAAGCATGTAATAAAGGTCTTAAATAACAACTCAAAAAAAATACCGTCTGAAATTTCAGATATAAAAGATGATACTCGCAAAGTAAAATTTGTCAAGCCCATGAATTTTCTTCCAACGAAACCACCCCCACTTCTATCTGACCATATGTATGAATTGCTAAGAGAGCGCATTTTGGGCGGGGCCTATAAACCCGGCCAACGCCTAGATGTGGGGGCCATAGCCCAGCAATTGGGGGTCAGCCAAACCCCGCTAAAAGAGGCCTTGGCCGCGCTGGCACGCGAGGGGTTGGTTGAAATAAAGGCTCGCAGTGGTACTTATGTAGCCCAACTTGCCACCCGAGACATGATCGAAGTATTCGACATTCGCATTTCACTCGAATTATTGGCTGCTGAGACTTTATTGGCACATTTCACCGCATCTGATCTTCAGTGGTTAAGTGCTCAAGTGCAGGTTATTCAAGCCACTCAAACCCTCGACGAGCATTACCGTGAAAACGCCAAATTTCATCAACGTTTGGTGTTGCTCAGCGATAACCGAAAATTGGCCGAGTTATACGATCAACTGCACGCCCATGTGCATATTGCTCTGGTTCACTTGGTCGCGCCGGGTTGGTGGCACGATTCGCCTATCGAGGCGCAAGAGCATACAGCCATTGTGGCAGCCATTCGTGCCAACAATAGCGATGAACTACGAGCAACAATGCAAGCGCATTTGCGCCGTTCACGGGCTACCCTGGCGCGACAGTTAGGGTAATAGATAACTTGTTTTTCTAAATCAATGTCACAACAAAAAAAGAGGATTTCCAGTTAGCGTTAGCCTAGTGATTACCGTCGTTTAAATGGTTACAAAATGCTGATCATTGGTTAACAAAGAGATTTTTTCTGCGTACGCGACTATAGCAATTAGAGTATCTGACATTGGGACTGTATGACCTAATCGCCGGCCCCAAATGCAACATCGTACAAGCCGGTGTGCCTATCATACGAGCATAGCCGTTGGCTACGCCGGTACACACGCCCTCAAACAAGCCCAACACCATCCTCATACCCGTCATATGGTCTACCAACGCCACAAATGCCATCTTAGAATTGCCGGGGTTGGTAAAACACACATTGACCCCGCCATTAACAAGGGCTGGGATTAAGGATTCTGCGCCGTTCATAGAAAATGAGTGAATAAATGAATGAATGGGTGAATGAGTGAAGAGAGAATTAAGCAATCACTCATTCGCCCATTCACTCAATTAAATTCAATTCCCTGCGCCAGCGGCAAGTCCTTCGACCAGTTAATGGTGTTAGTTTGGCGGCGCATGTAGGCACGCCAAGCGTCGCTGCCGCTCTCGCGTCCACCGCCGGTGTCTTTTTCGCCGCCAAAGGCCCCACCAATCTCGGCCCCGCTAGTGCCGATGTTGACGTTGGCAATGCCGCAGTCGGAGCCATTGACCGAGAGGAATTGCTCGATTTGGCGCAAGCTATCGGCGAAAATAGCCGACGACAAGCCTTGCGTCACACCATTTTGAATCGCAATGGCTTCATCGAGCGTATCGTAAGCCATGACATACAAAATAGGCGCAAAGGTCTCTTCACGCACAATCTCGGTTTGCTTTGGCATGAGAATGATGGTCGGCTCGACATAATTGGCCCCGATATCGGGCCGCGCCTTGCCGCCCACCATCACCATGCCACCATCGGCCACCGCCTGTGACACCGCGTGCAACATGCGCTGCACAGAGGATTGCGACACCAGCGGCCCGACCAGCGTCTTGGGGTCGAGCGGGTTGCCAATGGGCACGCTCTGATATGCCTTGACCAAGCGCTCGGTTAGCCCATTCACCACACTGCGCTGCACAATGAGACGGCGCGTGGTGGTGCAGCGTTGCCCAGCAGTGCCAACCGCGCCAAACACCACACCGCGGGTCACCAAATTCATATCGGCGTTTTCAGTCACAATAATGGCATTGTTGCCGCCCAATTCGAGCAAGCTGCGGCCCAAGCGCCCAGCCACCGTTTGCGCCACTTTGCGCCCAGTATTGATCGAGCCAGTAAATGAAACCAGCGGTAAGCGTTCGTCATTGGTCATCCACTGACCGATTGCGCCATCGCCGACGGTGAGGGTGAAAATGCCGCTTAGGCCATGCTCAGCCATGACGCGGTTGCACAAATGTTGCACTGCCACCGCCGTCAGCGGTGTCATTTCACTTGGCTTCCACACCACTGTATCGCCACACACCGCCGCCAGAGCTGCATTCCATGACCACACCGCCACTGGAAAATTGAAGGCGGTGATGACGCTGATTGGGCCGAGCGGATGCCATTGCTCATACATGCGGTGGCTGGGGCGCTCGCTGTGCATGGTCAGGCCATACAATTGGCGCGACAAACCCACTGCGAGGTCACAAATATCGATCATTTCTTGCACTTCGCCCAAGCCCTCGGCGCGAATTTTGCCCATTTCAAGCGAGACCAATTCGCCCAATGGTTCTTTATACTCACGCAGCAAATTGCCCAATTGTCGGATGATTTCGCCGCGTTTGGGCGCAGGCATATTGCGCCATGTAACAAAATTGGCTTGGGCATGGGTCACCACCACATCATAAGCAACGCGGTCGGTGGGCAACACTTGGGCAATGGCCTCACCCGTCGCGGGGTTATGCGATGTAATCGGCGCTGTATCAGTGCGCAGCCAGCCATCTGGCCCAGCGCACACCCCAGCGTTCACTGCTGACAAGTTTAGTTTTTTGAGAAGAGACTTCATGACGACTATTTTACAGTTGAGAAGTTTAGCGTTAAGGGTTGAGTGTAACCTCACACCCTCAACCCCCAACACTTAACTTTCAACTTCTTTGCAAAAGCGCCACACTATAAAACTCATATGAGGCCGCACGGTCGGGCACGTCAACGACGTGGACAGTAAAGCGACAAGGCAGGCCATTGTCGGGACAATGGGTCGTCCACCAAGCACGGTAGGCCTTAAAATAGGCGGCTCGAAGGCGGTCAATTTCTTTGGCGTAGCCGAGTGGGTCAACCAACGGGTTGGGTGATTTTGGCAGGCAACCAAATACATGCATCTCGATGAAGTCAAGCTCGGCCAGCGATTTGCAAATACCGGCCTCGCGCCCCCACTTTTCCCAGCATTCAAATACCAACGGGATCTCGCGTTCTGGGTCCATCGTGACTAATTCTTCAAGCCCAAGCACGCCCTTGGCGCTGTAGCCGCCGGTCAACCCCGCAAAATAAATCTTGAGGTCGCCGTCGGGTTGTTGCTCGGTGACCAAATTCGATAATACCGGCGTTTCGCCCTCGGTGTAATAGGTTAATTTTCCGCGTTTTTTAATTTGAAAAGCCATAATTTTTTGGAAGGGATTAGGGGTTAAGGATTGGTGTCCAAGTGACAAAGTGTCATTAACCCCAAATCTCTATGCCTGTAATGCAGGGAGCCGCCAATAAGCGGGTGGCGCATTGAGCCAGTCGGGACTGGCGAGGCCGTCGCGGTCATAAACGATTGCGCCATTGCGCACGGTGAGGGCGCATTCGAGCTTTTGCGAGCCGCGCAATCGCGCCCGCCCACAATCCACAAAGCCAAATTCGCCGTTCAGAAGGTTGATCACCGCCACATCAGCACACGCCCCCACCGACAAATGCCCCAGTTCGGGATGCCCAATTTCGTTGGCGGGTGTCACCGTTGAACGGTAGATAACTTCTTGTAGCGGCATCCCCAAATTCAAAATTTTGCTCATGGTCGTAATCATGTCGATGACAACGCCATGCACATTGCCAGTATGCAAATCGGTGCTGATCGAATCTGGATAAAAGCCCTTTGCCATCGCGGGAGCGGCATTGCGAAACCAAAAGCTGCCCGCGCCATGCCCAAGATCGAAGATCACGCCGCGTTTGCGAGCCTCAATCAAAGCTGGGTTAACATAACCATCGGGTTTGCCATCGGGCAACAAAATGGGGAATTGTTGCGCAAACACGTGGGTGTGAATATCGCCCGGACGCGCTTTTTCGAGGATAAGCGCTTCGTAACTGCGTTCAGGCAAGCGTGGCCAGAAGTCATACATGACGTGCCGTTTGCACATTTCGGCGGCACGAATGGCCTGATCTACCGCCGCCCAAGGCGTATGCAAATCATCCCACGGTAAGCGTGTCCAATAATGTGCAGTTTTAATTCCGATACAAATATCGGGGTGCATCAGCACCATCGAAGCGGCCAATTCAGGGTCAAAATTATGCGGGTCTTGCTCAAATTCGCCCAACATGCCATCATTGACGATATTGATGTAGGCAAAAATGCGGGTTTTTTGGCGGTCAATGCACGTATTCTTAAAATGCAAAAAGTGCCGCGCACCCGCCGTACCGGTGTCTACCATCGTCGTGACACCAGAGCGAAAAGAATGAGCATCAGCAACCACACTCAAACCTTCAGGCGCACCTTCAGGGGCTCGAGTGTGGTAAACATGTACATGGATGTCAATCAGGCCGGGTGTGACATAACGCCCGCCCACATCCACCACTTTAGTGGCGAGTGCTGGGTTAATGTCGGACTCGACTGCGGCAATGACATTGCCACATATTGCCACATCCATCTTGCCATCAATGTGATTTTTGGGGTCAATAACATGCCCGTTTTTGATTAATAAGTCGTAAGTCATGGTTTGTGGAGTTAAGCGTTGAGGGTTGAGCTTATTTTCTCTTAACCCTCAACGCTTAACTTTTAACTTAAAATTTCAATCAAACGATTCAACACGATCTCAGCCTCGTCGCCCTCAAGCGACATGGGGTTGAGATAAATGTCGTTCGCTTTGCCCGGGCTTACAGCGATGGCAGGTTCACCTGCCATCAATTTGGCGATAATGGCATCACGATCATACGGCGGGTCAAACACCACGCGGGTGCGCGGTAATGGCTGACCAGCCTCGTTGGGCCACGAGCGCTCGGCGCACACGCCCGGAATACCGCATAGTGCCTCATTCCATTTTGCCACCACCCGCTCATCTTTGAGCAACCGCGCCTCGTGGTCGAGCGACAAATAACGCTTAACCGCCGCCAACAATCCAGCCATTTCCTCTTTGCCCACCTTCATGCCGCGCCCAACGCTGTGGTTAGGGCTACCATTCATTGCCATTGCGCTAATAAGTTCAGCACTGCCAACGCACAAGCCGCTAGCCTGTGGGCCGCGCAGGTCTTTGCCGCCGCTAAAAATCGCCATTGTCGCGCCCATTTGGGTGAATTTCCACAGGTTTTCGACTGGCGGCAGTTGCGCTGCCGCATCCACAATCACGGGTACGCCACGCGCCTTAGCAATCTCAATCACCTTAACCAATGGCAAATCACCGATACCAGTCATGGCACCCTGAAACCAAAATACAGCAGCGGTGCGCTCATTAATAGCATGACCCAATTCCCATTCATGCGTATTCAGGGCGGTGCCAATTTCAACCACTTTGCCGCCCGCCGCGCGGATAGCGTGGTCATAACCATTGCGGTGCGACTTATGCACAATAAATTCGGTTTTGGGCATGCCTGTCGTGTCAGGCAATTGCTGAATAAATGCCGGGTTTTTGCCAGCCATCAGTGCTGCTGCCGCTAGCGTGATACCCGCCGAGGCCCCAGTAGCAACAAAAGCCGCTTCGTTATGGGTAAGTTTGGCGATCTGTGCCCCAACGCGACGCTGCATGTCATCTAATTCAATGTGATAACGTGCCGCATCTTGCATTGCCTCCAGCACCTCTGGCGGCATCACCGAGCCACCTAAGCGCGTCAATGTGGCGCTGGCATTAATCAACGGACGAATTCCAAGGTCAGTATGAATACTCATGCTGAATATTGTATAAGGGTGGGTCGGTGGATGTGCTGGAATATGTTTCTTGAGAGGAAACGAAATGATACACTCTGTAAAATGACATTTAAGAACCCATATGACTATGCGGTTTCGTCGATTTCACCTTCCCTGCGCAAGCTACGCTTGCGCAGGGAAGGTGAAATCATTACATCCTCAATTTTTATGCTTTCTTGACATAGCTATCGTTTTCCAAACAAACAAATGATAGAAAAATAAAAAAGCACCTTTAAAAAGTGCTTTTTGAAGCGGGTGATGGGATTTGAACCCACGGCCCTCTGCTTGGGAAGCAGATGCTCTACCCCTGAGCTACGCCCGCGTATTATTTTCAGGTATGATGAAAATATACCACAAAATCATTTGTGGTGTTGCAAAATTGAGAACTAGGAATTTGTTTTGTCACTGTTAATCGCAACAAACCTGAGCCAGTCACTTGGCTCAACCGATGTATTTGAGGGGCTGAGTGTGGCAGTGCCGCACGAGGCAAAAATTGGCTTGATTGGGGCAAATGGTATCGGCAAAACCACGCTGTTGCGGGTGTTGGCGGGGGCCGAGCGCCCAAGTTATGGGCAGGTGCAATTGGCCCAAGGCAAGCACATTGGCTATTTGCATCAAGAGGCGGTTGAGGCGTTTGCTGCCACCAACAATACCTTATTTGATGAGATGCAAGCCGCGTTTGCCAACGTCTTTGCCATCGAGCGGCGTTTGCGCGAGATTGAGCATTTATTTGAAACCGACACTACACCAAACGAAGCTATGCTCGACGAATATGGGCATTTGCAAGAGGAGTTTACACGGCTGGGCGGATATGAAATTGAGCAGCGAATACACCGCGCCCTAACTGGCCTTGGCTTTGGCCAGGCGGCGTGGCAAACCCGCACCAGCCATTTAAGCGGCGGGCAAAAAACGCGGGCGTTGTTAGCAAAATTGTTGCTCGAGCAACCCGATGTACTAATTTTGGATGAGCCGACCAATCATTTGGATATTGAGGCGATTGAATGGCTAGAAGGGATGCTGAAATCTTGGAGCGGGGCATTTATTATCAGCAGTCACGACCGTTATTTTTTAGATCGCGTGGTCGGCACGATTTGGGAGATGTCGCGTCCGGTGAATGGAAAGGTGCGCTTAGAAATTTATCGCGGGAATTACAGTGCCTATGTCGTGCAACGACAACAACGCTTTGAGCGTGAAGTATTTTTGTTTGATCAACAAAAAGAGCATCTTGAACATGAGTTAGTGACGATTAAACGCGATTTAGATTTTTTGAAAGGCCAAAATGGCGATAAATCGGTGACATGGGCAAAGGGTAAATTGAAACGCCTCACCCGCGATGTGATGGTGATTGAGCAATTGGGAGTAATGGCAGCGGAATCGCAACAATGGATGCAATTGGCTGAGCAACTGGAAGGCAGCACACACCCATGGGGATACGAGGAGGCAGTTTGGCATGTGCGTGGCTTGCGACGGCCCACCTTGCCCGAAATGATCAGTATGACGCTTGCGCCCAACAATCGCGGCAGCGATCAGGTGATTAAAACCAGCAAATTGGCGATTGGGTATGCCAGCACCCAAGGCACGACCAAAGTTTTATTTGAATGCGATGAATTGCGGTTGATGCGCGGCGCGCGTGTGGCTTTGATTGGGCCAAACGGGGCAGGCAAAACCACCTTTGTGCGCAGCATTTTGGGCGACGTGCCACCATTGCGCGGCCAGATTGAGCTGGGGGCAAGTGTGCGGGTGGGCTATTTTGCCCAAACCCATGACGAGATTGATACCAGCCAGCGCATTATTGACGAATTGCTGCGCCATTGGCCGAGCATGAATGAGGAACAGTCGCGTCATTATTTATCCCAGTATTTGTTTCGTGGCGATGACATTTACAAATATATTCGTGGTCTGAGTGGGGGCGAGAAGGCGCGTTTAGCTTTGGCAATTTTGACGCTGCAGGGCGCAAATTGTTTGGTACTGGATGAGCCAACCAACCATTTAGACATTTGGGCACAAGAGGTGTTGCAAACGGCACTGGCTTCATTTGATGGCACGATTTTATTAGTGTCGCATGATCGCTATTTGATTAATGCTTTGGCCAATCAGGTTTGGGAGATTCGCGGCGAGCGGTTAGAGGTTTATCGTGGTAACTATGCCGAATTAATGGCATGGCGCGAGGTGAAAAAGGCAAGTAAGGCCGCAGCAGTGGAGGCGCGTAAGCCAATGCCAGCGCCGAGTATTGCCCAATCACCCCCTGCAATCGCACCCGCCATCAGCAAAAACGCTGCCCAAAAGCAGGCCAAGCAGTTGGCTGAGCTTGAAAAAAATATTGCGGCGACCGAAGCTAAATTGCACGATTTGGCGGCTAAGTTAGATCAACAAAGCAGCAATTTGTCGCCTGCCAAGGTAATTGAGTTAAGCACGAGTTATGCCGATACACAGGTGTTGTTAGAGCGCTTGCTGGGCGAGTGGGAAGGATTAGCGAATTAGAGCATCTCACACAAAGACGCGAAAGCGCAAAGTTTTCTGCACCTTCGCGTCTTTGCATGAGATTTTTTTATCCAATCGGGTTAATATCATTCACAAACTTGACCAGATCGGCCATTTCAAACACGCCGAAGTTGCTGCCAAGGAAAGGCCGCCAAGTTGGTCAAAAAGTGTAATAACACAGGCGGCTGAAAATGTAAATCAAATGTAACAGTAGTTTAGGCTAAAAAAAATTTAACAAAACGACCCCAGTGAGTGGCAAATAAAGCCCACTTCGAAGCCAAGGCAAGCAAAAGCAAGCGTGAAAGAAACCTCTCACCCT
>JAGWYZ010000037.1 GCA_018969115.1 Chloroflexota bacterium
GCTCAGCCGTTGAGCTACGTCGGCAGATTTGCGGTGAGAAATTATAGCACAGAGATAAAGTGGGCGTTACAATGGTCAAATCTATGAAACATCCATCTCTTAGTTATATCAGCGTCATTGCGATCATTGGTCTTTCATTTGTGCTATCTGGTCATGTGGCTCAACCCACACTGGCAAATTTTAGCGCTAACTCAAACCCGCCATTGCATGCATCGACCAAATTAATGCAAGCGACAGCAGACGGTAAACGAACAGATGTGATTGTATATGCAAATGGTTATGCTGATTTATCATTGGCTAGCCAATTTGAAAAGAAGTCAGACAAAACACAATTTGTCTTTAAGACATTAACCCAATATGCGAATCTGGCTCAGGCTTCGTTGCGACGTGATTTAAGTTTGCGCTCGGTTGATTATGACGTGTTATGGCTGGCCAATGCGGTGTTGGTGCGTAAGGCTGACCGTGAATTGGTGATATGGTTAAACCAGCGGCAAGATGTGGCAAGAATGGCGCAAGATGCTCCGACATTAGGGCAATTAGGGTTTGCCGCAAATGATGCTGTGCCAGATCCCATTCAAGAAGGGCGGGTTGAGGTGCCAAACGGGGTGGAACCCGGGGTGCAACAAGTGAATGCCCCTGCGGTTTGGGAGATGGGATATCGTGGACAAGGTATTGTATTGGCCAGTTTGGATACTGGGGTGCAGTGGGATCATGCGGCGCTTAAAGCCAAATATCGGGGTTGGGATGGGATTAGAGTAACGCATCGCTATAACTGGTTTGACGCGATTGCTGGGAAGTCAGAAGCTTTTGATGATTATGGACACGGTTCTCATACGACTGGCACGATAATGGGTGATGATGGCGCAGGAAATCAGGTGGGGGTAGCCCCAGATGCAAAATGGATTGCTTGTCGGAATATGGATCATGGCGCCGGGACGGTGGCGCGTTATATTAGCTGTTTTCAGTTTGCATTGGCGCCAACGGACCCCCAAGGCAATAACCCCAACCCCAGCCAAGCGGCTGATATCACAAATAATTCATGGGGTTGCTCGGACAGCGCCCCCTATGAGGAAGGCTGTGAGATGGCTGATGCACTGCTGAATATTGCGCAGGCGATGCGGGCAGCTGGCATGATGACGGTGGCATCGGCGGGTAATGATGGAAGGAGTCTTGATGATAAAGTAGTTTGCAAGTCGGTTCATCATGCACCAGCAACCTTAAATCAGGCTTTTACGGTTGGGGCGGTGACGCACGGCAACCAAATTGCTCGTTTTAGTGCGCGGGGACCTTCAATATTTACGGGTCAACTCAAACCCAATGTGGTGGCGCCCGGGGAAAATGTGAGGTCGGCGGCCTTGGGAAATGGCACGACGTATTCAAATATGAGTGGTACAAGTATGGCCGGGCCACATGTGGCCGGTGTAGTGGCGCTTTTATGGTCGGCAGTGCCTTGGCTGCAAGGCCAAATCGACGAGACAGAGGCCATTTTGAGCTATACCGCCACACCGCTCAACAATAGCGATACAACTTGCAACGAAATTCCGACCAGTCTTACTCCCAACAATACGTTTGGGTTTGGGTTAATTAATGCCAAGGCAGCGGTTGATCGTGCCCAAAAAACTGACTTGGGCATAACGAAAAGCGAAACCGGCAATAATCTTATTACGATTACCCATACCATTAGCAATCAACATTACACTTTGGCGATGACAAACTTAACGCTAAGCGCTACCTTGCCCGTTGGGGCTGAAATCGTCAGCATCAATAACAGCGGGGTCAAAAGTGGGAATGTCATTCAGTGGAACACACCGGCAATTACTCCGGGCGCGGCTTATCAAGTTTCATTAGTTATTCGCAATACCAATGCGAATTTGCCGCTATTTACGCGCCAATTTAATCGTATTCCGGCCCAACGGATTATGTTGCAGATGCTAAAACGTTAGTGACCTGTAGCTGTAAGCAACAACATCATGATTACATTATTACGCAACGAATTTCGTGGCTACAACCGTTCTTTGCTGCAAAAAGATCTATTGGCTGGGGTAAATGTGGCGGCAGTAGCATTACCGCTATCATTGGCGTTTGGGTTGGCATCGGGGGCCAGCGGTGCGGCAGGGTTAGTGACAGCTATTTTGGCCGGGCTAATTATTGGGGCATTATCAGGAACCCCCAGCCAAGTTAGCGGGCCCACCGGTGCAATGGCGGCAGTGTTGTTGGGGGTTGGCAGCCAATATGGGTTAACCGGAATTTGGTTAACGACGGTGATGGCTGGCGCAATGATGATCTTGATCGGCGTTTTTAAACTTGGACGCATTGTGCTACTCATTCCGCGCCAAGTGGTGAATGGATTTACAAGCGGTATTGCTATCCTCATTTTCACAGGGCAATTGCACAATATTCTAGGCATTCCGTATCCCAAAGCTTTAACCGCGTTAGGGCGTTGGATTGAATATGCTACGCGGGCGCAAGCGGGCGAGCTTGTCGTGAATTGGCAAACAGTGATCATCACGAGCATTGTCATTTTGTTGATGTTTTTTATCCCTAAAAAATGGGCAAAGCGTATGCCCGTTGCCTTGGTTGGGGTGGTTGTCGCCACACTGGTGTCACAGCTTTTTCAGTTTCAAATCCCTGTAGTTGGGGCTATTCCCCCTACTATTTTTTTAAATGAGCATTTTGTCCCTGATTTAAGCAATCTTGGCCTCATTCCAGAATTATTATTACCTGCTGCCAGCGTTGCGTTGTTATGTTGTTTACAGGCATTACTCAGCGGCGTGGTTTGCGTTAACCTAACCGGCAAACCGATGGATAGCAACCAAGAGCTGATCGGGCAAGGTGTTGCCAATATGCTCATTCCATTTTTTGGCGGGATTCCGGCTACCGGCGCGGTCGCACGCACCAAGGTGGGCATTGCCAACGGCAGCCAAACCCGTCTAACGACCATCTTTCATGGGCTTATTTTGCTGGCATTGGTGATGGGTGTCGGCCCCATCATTGCTCAAATTCCGATTGCGGCCTTGGCTGGTGTTTTGGTCGTTACCACTATTCGTATGAACGAATGGCGCGATATTCGCTGGATGTTTAAATATCGCTTTAAAAGCGCCATCGGCTCGTTTTTAATTACCATGCTGGCAACGGCCTCGCTGGATCTAACAACGGCTATTTTGATGGGGATGGGGCTAACCTCGCTCATTTTTATCAGCCGCTTAAGCAACATTGATGTCACCATTAAACCAATTGACCTGATCAGTATGCAGGCGCGGGGGCATGATCTGGTTGCCGCAGACCCAGATTCACAAGTAGCTTATATTACCGGGCCAATGTTTTTTGGCTCAATTGCAACTGTGCGTGGTGCTTTTAACATTTTACCGAGCAATTATCTAATTTTGTCTATGCGTGGGGTTCCAGCCATCGATGTAAGTGGTATTGAGTTGATTGAAGCGTTATATGAGCGAATGAGCAAACAAAATGGCAAATTGCTTTTTGCTGGCGTACAACCCAGCGTAAAACAAATGCTTGACCGTGCCAAAATTACCGAGCGGATCGGTGAAAACCACTTTTTCTGGAGTGCCGATCAAGCCATTTTGCTTGCTCACGAAAAATATAACCCGTTGCCACAGCACGGCATTATTTAAATCCCTTCACTTTCAAGCCCGGCCATTACTTGCAATTGCTCAATACTCAACCATTCAGGGTTGGTCTCGCTCGAATAGCGAAACTGATCGGGCAGACGCTTGCCTTCGGTATGATCACGTCCTGACCACCAAGGATGGGCTGGCTCAACGATATAGACATCGGGCAATTCAACCGTTTGGCGGGCTTCGTCTTCAGAGATCAATTGCTCGTGTAGTTTTTCGCCCGAACGAATACCGGTATAAGCAATATCACATTCGGGGGCAATGGCTTTGGCCAAATCCATAATATTCATGCTCGGTATTTTGGGGATGTAGACCTCGCCACCCAACATGGTTTCTGCAGCCCGAATAACCAAACGCACGCCCTGCTCAAGCGTGATCCAAAAACGGGTCATACGCGGGTCGGTGATGGTGATTTTGCCGTTTTTACGCTGATCGAGAAAGACCGGAATGACGCTGCCACGGCTGCCAACCACATTGCCATAACGCACACAGGCGAAACGTGTGCCATCGGCTCCGCCATAAGCGTTGCTTTGCACAAACAATTTTTCGGCACATAATTTTGTGGCGCCATATAAATTGACTGGGTTGACGGCCTTATCGGTGCTGAGGGCGACCACGCGGTTGACACCGGT
The DNA here is from genome assembly GCA_018969115.1 of Chloroflexota bacterium. Taxonomy (GTDB): domain Bacteria; phylum Chloroflexota; class Anaerolineae; order J036; family Brachytrichaceae; genus AQU-03. The sequence goes on from JAGWYZ010000037.1 coordinate 4,268, forward strand.
GTCAATGGCGGCATCGATGACATTTTTAGCCCCATTGACATTGGTCATGATGGCTTCCATCGGGTTATATTCACAGGCCGGCACTTGTTTGAGCGCGGCGGCATGTACCACCAAATCGACCCCCTTCATGGCGCGGCGTAGCCGGTCGGCATCACGCACATCGCCAATAAAATAGCGCAAATTGGGCGCGTCGTAACCCGCCACCCGCATTTCATGTTGTTTTAGTTCATCGCGGCTAAAAATAATCAGCTTTTTCGGCTGATATTGTTCGAGCATGATTTTGGTGAATTTTTTGCCGAAAGAGCCGGTGCCGCCGGTGACGAGTATGGTGCTGTTTTTCCAATCCATGTTAAAGAGAAGGATGAAAGATGAAGGATGAAGGATGAATCAGAGATTGCTCTGATTCATCCTTCATCCTTCATCTTTCATCTTTTAAATATGATTCAATATCAAAAATGCCAAAGGGTTTACTGGGGTCAAACGACAACTCATCCGCCGATTTCTCGGTTTGGATCATGAGCGGGGCCGTTAGCCCATCAACCACATCATATGGATGATTAGTCGATTTACCCAGCCAAAAGTACAGCGGATATTCACCCGGGCGCAAATTAGCCTTGGGGAGTTCGATGACAAACGTGCCGGTTTCACCTGCCGCCAAGCGTCTTTCAGTGACCACATGTTTGACCGAAGTCACCATTTCGCCAGAGCGCCCTGATTTAAGCACAATAGTGGCAGAAATGCCTTGCACCGGTGCAAATACCTCATAAGACAATTCAAAACGCAAGGTGCTACCCATTTCAAAAAAGGTGGGTTTGTTGCCTGCCACATCTTTGACATGAATGCCACTAAAGCGCACCTCGCCAGACCCGCGCCGCAAACGGCTATCGGTAATGGCGGTGCGGGCATCGACATCCGATTGTGACACTTCGCGGTTATAAATGTCGATCACGGTATTGGTATCGCCGTCTAACACCACTTTGCCTTGTTTCATTAAAATGCAACGTGGGCAAAGGGCGCGAATGGTTTGCATGTTGTGGCTAACAAACAACACCGTGCGGCCTTGTTTTGACACATCATCCATTTTGCCCAAGCATTTTTTTTGAAATGCGAGATCACCAACGGCAAGCACTTCATCAACAATCAAAATTTCTGGTTCAAGATGGGCTGCCACGGCAAAGGCCAAACGCATATACATGCCGCTCGAATAGCGTTTGACTGGGGTATCGATAAATTGCTCGACCTCAGAAAAGGCCACAATTTCATCAAAATGGCGCTGAATCTCTTTGCGTCGCATACCCAAAATCGAGCCATTCATATAAATATTTTCGCGGCCTGTCAATTCGCCACTAAAACCTGTTCCGACTTCGAGCAATGACCCCACGCGCCCACGAATTTCGGCGCTGCCGCCGCTTGGCTCGGTGATACGTGACAGCACTTTGAGCAAGGTTGATTTGCCCGCACCGTTGCGGCCAATGATGCCAACCACTTCACCTTGCCCAATTTCAAATGAGACATCACGCAAGGCATAAAACATCTCTGAAGTGCGTTTTTGAAAAAAATCGCTGGGGCGGGTGACAGCGGTTTTGGCAATCCACATAATATCTTCGCGCAGGGTGCGATAGGTGTGTAATTGCCGGTCGCCCGTTGCCGTATGATAAATGCGATAGGCCTTGCTAAGGTTGTGTGCGCGTATGGAAAACATAAAAAGTAGCAAGTGGCAAGTGGCAAGTGGTAAGTAAAAAGGCTTTACTTGCCACTTGCCACTTGCCACTCTTTAAATGACATCAACAAATCGTCGTTCAAAACGCCTAAAGACGGCGGTGCCAATGGCAAAGAGTGCAATGGCAAAAATAATATCAGAAATGACCATTGCAGGCGTAAGTGAACTTTTGCCAAGCAAACTCCAGCGAAAACCTTCGACTAGCCCGACGACAGGGTTAAGTGTAAATAGAAAACCAAACCAGCTCGCCAAGGCATTTTCAGCAAAAAGGGTGCTTAGCTTGTCGGTGATCATGCTAGATGGAAAGATGATTGGGCTGGCATAAAACAAGACTTGCAGCATAAACGGCATGGCATACACAAAATCTCGATACTGCACATTCAGGGTTGCCAGCACCAGCCCAATCCCAGTAGCAATGAGGATGGTGAGCAACATAAAAAATGGCAAGGCCAAAATATTGAGTGTTAGCGGAATTTTGAACGCAAACAAAAACACCGCTGTCACCCCAGCTGTGATGACGAAATCGATCAAAACCGACATCACCCCTGCTAATGGAATCAGCAAACGCGGAAAATAAACTTTGCTGATTAAGTTGCTATTGCCCAGCATACTATTGGCAACACGACTGGTTACGCCGTTAAACAGGTTCCAACACAAAAAGCCAGTGTTGATAAATACAGCGTGAGGCAGGCCGTCGCTAGGCAATTGGGCAAATACACCAAAAATAACGGCAAAAATCAGCACGCTCACAAATTGCTGCAAAATGACCCACAATACGCCTAAAACTGTTTGTTTATAACGAATTTTAAGGTCACGGGTGGCTAAAGTGACAAGCAAATCGCGATAATCCCAAATTTCACGCAGGTTTAACGCCGCCCAGCCTGATGAGGGCTTGATTGTTGTAATAGGCAAATCATTGGTGATGGTTGATTTTGCAGGTAGGATAGACTCAGATGCAGGCATTATGATGTGTTGCAGAGAATGATTTTACCGTAGCCACGATGGGCAATATAAAAACAGAAATGGTTAATTAGTTAAATCATTAATGGGCTGATTAGCTGATTGACTGATTCATCACTCACAAGTCACGAGTCTTTAATCAACCAATCAACCATTCAACTAATTAACCATTCAACGCCGAACTCACTATTTTATTAAGCCCCAAACTTAGCCAAACGCCCGGCATGAGCCAAGGCCAATTGCATAATATCGGCAGCCCTAAAGGTGCCGAGGCCACCCCGCGCACATTCGCGCTCGCCAAAGCCAGCGCTACGATCACGGCGAGCCATGCCCGGCGCCCATAACAGCAATGGCACTGGGTGCCATGAATGGGCTTTATGTTGGCTGGGGGTGCTGTGATCGCCGGTGACGATCAAAACATCGGGTTTTAGATCGAGCAATCTGGGTAATGCGGCATCGACTTCTTCAATCACGGCTTTTTTGGCATCAAAATTGCCATCTTCACCACGTGAGTCGGTATATTTGACGTGAATAAACAAAAAGTCATAGTTCTTCCAAACCTGACCCGCCGCGTCAAATTCTTCGGCAACATTATGCGCATGATGTTGCACCACATCCATGCCCACCAACGAAGCTACCCCGCGATACATCGGGTAAATGGCGATGGCCCCTGCCTTCAGCCCATACACATCTTTAAATTTTGGAAAAGCTGGGTCGCCCGAAAACCCGCGCATGGTAAGGCCATTGGCGGGTGCGTCATCTTTAATCACTTCGGTGGCAGCTCTGATCCATGCATTAAATAAATCGGCAGTGCGTTGGCTTGTAGTATCACCCGCCACAACTTGCATTGGGGGCACGCCAGTGTGCTGTGGGTCAGTCTCATTTAAATTGCTGCTCAAACCCTTGCCACGCATACTAATCACAAAGCGATAATCGAGCACTGGCTCAATTGTCACTTCGACATCATCGGCTACTTTAATATTGGCAGCCTTAATTTTGTTAACCAGCTTTACACATGTTTCAGTGGGAATACGCCCAGCTCGGCGATCGGTAATAGTGCCAGCCGCGTCAAGGGTACAAAAATTGCCGCGCGCAAATACGTCATCGGCTGTGAGCGGTAAACCAATGCCAACCGCCTCAAGCACACCACGCCCAATTTCATATTTAACCGGGTCATAACCAAATAACCCCAGATGCCCAGGGCCGCTGCCGCTGGTAATACCCATTTCGATTGGGTAATGTTGGCCCAAACAGCCTTCACGCGCTAAGCGGTCTAAATTTGGTGTATGAGCCGCCTCTAATTCGGTTTGATCGGCTGCATTGGGTAACCCACCCACACCATCGAGCACCAACAACACGATTTTGGTTTTTGCAGGTTGAATAAGATCTTTAAGTAAAGTAAAGTTTGCCATCTTTTAAATAATTACGAATTACGAATTTTTTGCACCTTCTCATTATTAAGAAGATCTAATGTTTTTTGCGGAATTGATAATTCGTAATTTGTAATTTGCAATTTATATGACGATTTCTGCGCTGACGCTACGGGCGTCGATTTCAAGTTCCATGATGGTGACAGGTGGCTTGACATAAAACCAAGTCATGCCGAGTGCGCCCGCCGCGCCCATTGGCACAAGCAATTCACGATGTAGCGCTTCATCCATTGCATGGGTGGCGTAATAGTTGCAGCCAGTCACATCGGCCCACGATGCCCCCATCGCCGCAATCATCTTACCTACGCCATTCATCACAAATAATGATTTCTCGCGGATGGCATCGGGGGTGGTTTCACCATAACGAATCGAAAATTCTGGGCCAACGCCACCACTACGCAAATCGCCCACGCCAGCCACAATAAAATTGGGGCAGGTGGTTTTGCCGGGCAGGGTATAGCTAAACCCATACATGCTGGGCACATTTGGGGTATGAGTTGGTAATACTGGCGCTAAATTACTGCGGGCGGCTGGGGCTAAATCACCCAAATGCAAGCCATATTGCGCAAGCAGCTTTACATAACCAGCGTTAAACACGGCAAAGTCGGGCGGGGTGAATGGCTTGGGCGAGCGCAATTCAAGCCCACACACAGCTTGGGTGCTGCGGCCAACGTTTTGCAAATGTTGTTGCATGGCAACAAAACCATCAGCCACAGGCAACATGTGGCGAAAAGTGGCTCGCACAATTTGATAGCCGTCATCGGCAACAGTTCCAGACGAAAATGTGGCATGACCCGGGACAAAGCGGTAATTGCCGGGAGAAAAGTGATTTAACATAACAAAATAAAATTCAGAGTTGATGTTTAAAGGCCATTTGTTCAAATGCCGCAAAATGACTTTTCATACGTTCAGGGTCACGTTTTAGGCTTTGGCGTTCCATGCGCGGCATAATATCGTTATAGGCCGTTCTTAAATCGGTAAGGTTGATTAAGCCTGAATTGAGAAGAGACAACACATCTTGGTAATCGCCCTCGCGCCCACGCTCAATTTTACTCAGCGAGGTGCTGAGTAAATCAAAATGAAAAGCTTCAATTTGCCCAAAACGCCCCACAAATTTAGCTCTTTCTTTCCATCCAGCTGGCAACGGAATAAAATCACCTGGTGAAGCCATTTCGACATTAATTTGCAGGTCGTCTTTTAGCCGACGAATCATTTGTGCAAAAGCGGATTCATGATCATCAGCAATTTCATAGTGAATGTCGATGTCGAGTGATTGATGTCGTAACCCTTCGTAGACAAGGGTGGTGCCACCTACTAAATATAAACGCACAGGATGGCGAAACTCAATACCGAGCTTGACTAAGAAATAGTGAATGCGGAGACGATCGACAGGGGGGCGCATGTGAATATAAAAATTTGCAAATAAGCGTGCTTATTGTAGCCAAATCTAATTTGTTGCCATGCGTTTTAAATATTGGGTGTCTAGTACCAAGTCGGCCACATCAATATGCACACAGGGTTGATTAAGCAATAGCTCAATAACTTGCTCGTAAGATGACCAATCATTGTAAGGGCTGCGGTTGCAAAGCGCATATAGGCCATGTTCGCCATACATTTCATCTGCGGCTGGCAAGCCGAACTCTTTGGTAAAACGTTCTGGGATAAGCCCACGCGTACCAAGTTTTAACCGTAAACGGGTGCGCCACAATCGTTGTAAATACATGGCCGCCAGATATTGCTTAATGATCTCGGTTTTTAAATTTTTGGAAATGTCTTGCGCCTGAATAACGATAGAAGCTGCAAGCTCGGCTAGTTGTGGGCGCAATAAAAATAAGCCAGCTAATGAAAACCGCACTCGAACATCGTCTGAGGCTGCAAGCCCCAAGATTAAATCGTCATCTGAGATTGTTGGTTCATCACCTTCGGGGGTTGGCGCAAGATAACATAACCCTCGCTCATGCAATGCGGCAACGAGATGATCGTGGTGATAGGGGGCGAAGATTGAAGGATCGGATAGTAGAGCCAATGGTTTAAGTTGCTTGATCGTTGAATTGTACATTCTCACAAATAGGCTGTGGGAGATAGATAGCGAAATCGGCTTTTTATCTTTTAGACACTGTTTCTTAAAACAATTTTTCGCCAAAATCACTATCTCAGGGTTGTTATGGAGTGCCTCTGCCACCCTATAACAACCCTGAGATAGTGATTTTGGCATTCATTTTGTCTAAATATGCTCTCTGATTTGATGAAATCATGTGATTTCATCTGACAAAAAAGTGGAAATTGATTTAAGAAATATCCTCTTAGGAATTTGCCCTAAATGATTTTGCCCTAAAATGATGTTAAAAACAGACGCTAATTATAAATTTTGCGAATAATGGCATAGGGCCGAGGTTTGGTTTCAATATAAATACGGGCTAAATACATACCAATAATGCCAATACAAAAAATAATGAGGCCGCCAATTAACCAAATCGAGGCAATAACAGAAGCCCAACCTTCGGCAAACCCAAATAGCCAGGCACGCACTACCACGTAGCCAACAAAAATAAAACCGAATAATGAAATAATGCTGCCCAAATAAAAAATCAGCGCGAGTGGTCGGCTGCTAAATGCCGTAATGGCATTAATTGTTTGAGATACCCGACGGGATAAGGTATAAGTTGACGAGCCTTTATATGTTTTGTGCACGGCTAAAGTCACTTGTGAAAATCCACTTAAGACCGACAAGCCCGCTAAGAATGGTTCTTGATCACGATGTGAAATTAAGGCTTGTACAAACGCTTGCCGCATCAAACGTGCCATCACCATTTCACGCGGGATGGTGATGGCAGATAAACTATTGAACAAACGATAAAACCACTCGCCTGTTGTGCGTTTAAACCAACTGCCTTGCCGTGCTATCTGGACCCCATAAACCACATCGGCTTGTTTGCGAAACAATTCTTTGTGCATCTCTAGTAACAATTCTGGCGCTTCTTCTAAATCAACATCGAGCAAAAACACCAATTCGCCGCAAGCCTGCGCCAAGCCCACCATAATGGCTTTGTGATGACCATGATTGCGTGCCAAATCGATAATTTTGATGTTTGGGTTGTTTGCACGCAGGTCTAAGGCCACTTGTAAGGAATCATCGGGTGAGCCATCATTCACCAAAATAATTTCATAATGAGTAACGCATTGCAAGGCAGCGGCGCTGGCACGCTGGCAAAACTCGGCCAAATAATTGGCTGAACGATACATCGTAGTGATGATAGAAAGTTGCATTCAAGGGGAAGATGATACCTGATGTCAGAACGACATCAGGTATCACCGCTATAATCCGCCTTGTGAAAGTGCTTATTTCTGTCTCGGATAAAAGTCATCTTATTGACTTTGCACAACGCTTACGGCAACATCAAGCCCAATTTATTGCCAGTGGTGGAACCGCACGGGCATTACAAGCCGCTGGCATCTTTGTCACTACGGTTGAGCAATTAACTGGCTCGCCCGAAATTTTAGATGGGCGGGTTAAAACCCTGCATCCGGCGGTTCATGCGGGTATTTTGGCCCGCGATATTGATAATGATCGGGCTGATTTGGTAAAAGTTGGCGCTGAAATGATTGATTTGGTGGTTTCCAACTTATACCCATTTCAAAAGACAATTGCCCAAAAATATGTGACAATGGCTGATGCCATCGAAAATATTGACATTGGCGGGGTTACGCTAATTCGGGCTGCGGCCAAAAATTTTGCGCGGGTAGCCGTAGTGTGTGATCCTCAGGATTATGATCGTGTGTTGCACGATCTTGATACTTATGGCAAAATTTCGCTTGAATTGCGCGAAGTGCTGGCACTCAAGGCTTTTGCACATACTGCGGCCTATGATACCGCCATTCGAGATTATTTGATGGGTGTTAGTGTTGCTCAAGGCACTGCCAATGGGTATGCGAATGTGCAAACACTGACGCTACATCGTGTGCAAGAATTGCGTTATGGTGAAAACCCACATCAAGGTGCAACGTTATTTAGCTTTACCAGTTCATCTGATGGCCCGCTGGGTGGGCGTTTTTTGCAAGGCAAAGAATTGTCGTATAACAATATGCTCGATTTAGATGCGGCATGGCGTGCGGCTAAGCAATTTGATTCACCGTCAGTTGTCATTGTAAAACATCTCAGCCCATGTGGTATGGCTTGTGCGGCTGATTTGACGACTGCGTATCAGGCCGCTTTTGCTTGTGACACAGTCTCGGCATTTGGTGGCGTGATTGCCGCCAATCGCGAAATTGATGGCGCAATGGTGCGGGCGATGGGTGATATTTTTGTTGAATGTATCGCAGCTCCTAGCTATAGCGATGAAGCGCTAGGTTTGTTGGCAAAACGTAAAAATTGCCGCTTGGTCGAAATGCCAAATAAAAACGAAGCTGGCAATGGGCGAAGTGTGAATGGAAACGCGGCACATTTAGCCGAGGAATATGAATATCGTAGCATTACTGGCGGCATCTTACGCCAAACCCTTGACAAGGGCGACCCTGCTACGACAACATGGTCGGTAGTAAGCAAAGCCCAACCCAGTGAAGCACAATTACGCGCCCTTAAATTTGCGTGGGTTTGCGTGCAACATGTTAAAAGCAATGCCATTGTGTTAGCAAATGTGGGCGAAGTATGCGCGACCGTTGGCATTGGGGCGGGGCAGCCAAATCGGGTAGATAGTGTGCGTATTGCCACAAGCCACGCAGGGGCGAGCGCAAACGGCGCAGTGCTGGCAAGTGATGCATTTTTCCCATTTGCAGATGGGGTTCAGGCAGCGATTGACGCTGGCATAAGCGCCATTGTACAGCCCGGCGGCTCAGTACGTGATGCCGCTGCCATTGCAGCTGCCGATGCGGCGGGCATTGTTATGATTTTTACTGGCATGCGCCATTTTAGACATTAAAAGCGGTATACTTTGGATTGTTCAAAAATTCACAAATGTATATTTACAGTCTCATGCTGTCACTAATTACTTTTATACCCGTTATCGGTGCGCTACTCATTATTTTGCTGTCCAAACAGCTTTCGCGCACTATCGCGCTCGTCGCCTCCTTGGCCTCATTTGTCGTCGCGTTGTTGGTGCTCAATAGCTTTAACAATGCCCAAGCTGGTTTTCAATTTGTTGAGGTCGCCCCTTGGATACCCCAATTTGGCATCAGTTATAAGCTGGGGGTCGATGGCATTAGCTTGTGGTTAATGATGCTAACGGTATTCATTTTCCCGATCGCCATTTGGGCCTCGTCTGGAGCCATTCAGCATGACCAGAAAATTTATTACGCCTTGGTCTTGCTGATGGAAACTGCTACTTTGGGCGTATTTCTATCGCTCGATATGTTTTTATTTTATGTGTTTTGGGAATTTGCGCTGGTTCCGATGTATTTTATCATTGGGTTATGGGGTGGGCAACGCCGCATCTACGCCTCGCTTAAATTCTTCATTTACACGATGGCTGGCAGCGTGCTCATGTTGATCGCTATTTTGGTGATGGGTGTGCAAGGGCAAACCTTTGATTACGAAGCCTTAGTAAAACAAGGGTTACACAGCGCCAATATGTCGTTGTTCTTGGCTTTTGCCATCGCCTTTGCCATCAAAGTTCCCATGTTCCCCTTCCATTCGTGGTTGCCTGATGCACATGTCGAAGCGCCTACACCCGGCTCAGTCATCTTGGCAGCTGTGTTGCTCAAAATGGGCAGCTATGGTCTCATTCGCTTCAATTTGGCCTTGTTTCCTCAAGCCAGCCAACAATTTGCCCCTGTCATGATCATGTTAGCCGTTGTTGGAATTTTGTATGGCGCAATTGTGGCTTTTGCGCAAAGCGACATGAAAAAGCTCATTGCCTATTCCTCGGTTAGCCACATGGGCTACATCATTTTGGGTATTTTCTCAATGAATGAACTCGGTGTGCAAGGTGCAATTTTGCAAATGATCAATCACGGCCTCAGCACTGGCGGTTTGTTTTTAGTGGTTGGCTATATTTATGAGCGTATGCACACCCGCGAAATGGGCAAAATGGGTGGGCTGTGGGCCAAAATGCCAGTTTATGGCACAGTTGCGCTATTGTTTGTACTTAGCTCGGTGGGTTTGCCCGCGTTGAATGGCTTTGTCGGCGAATTTGTAATTTTGCAAGGTGCATTTCAACGTAATCCGTTGTGGACTGGCTTGGCCACAATCGGGATGGTATTGGGCGCGGTATATTTACTCACCATGTATCAAAAAGTATTTTTGGGTAAAGGCAAAGATGAGGCTGTCGATGATCATGGACATCACAGGCAGGTCGCTAGCGCCAGCCATGGTTTGCTCGACCTCAATTGGCGCGAATTGGCTTCTGCAATTCCGCTCATCGTATTTTGCTTCTATATTGGTTTGGCTTCTACCCCATTCTTTAACGCGATGAGCGCCAGCGTTGGTAAGCTACTAAAGTAACCTGCGCTTACTTGATAAATATCCCCGTGCAAATCAATGACTTGTGCAGGGGGGATTTTTTATACAACAACAGCGCAAAGATCAAGCGAATAAAGTATTAGACCGATTTCATACTTTCTCACTCAAGCGTAGCTTGAGTGAGAAAGTGTGAAATCGGTCCTTCATTTTTTAATTTTTATCGCCTAATAATTATCGGGTACTGGTTGCGGTTGGTGGCAATGTCTTCAAATACATAAAGATCGCTTTAATTTCATCGTCTTTCATAAGCGCAAAACTAGACCAAGGCATATTTTGTGGGTCAATTTGTTTGCCTTCAGGGGTCTTGCCTGTGCGCATTACTGCTATAAATTGAGCTTCGTTCCAGTTCTTCAAATTGCCAGCCGGCGTGAGGTTGGCCGCAAGAGGCGCGTTAGGTGCAGCCCCGGGCACAGAACCACCGCTGAAGCGTGGGTTATGACAACCCTGACACGTATCAGCCAAATACTTTCCCGATTCAACACTGACGGTGATATCAACCATGGCTGGGGCTTTAACCGTATGATCAATCCGATCTGCTGAAATAAGCGGTATTTGCCCAAATGCAACCAATGCACGCCCCAATAATGTTAATTGGCGTGTGCTCGCCTCGTTATCCACCGCAGGTATGTTTTTAATATAAGCAATTATTTTGCCAACATCAGCGTCGCTCATACTCTTATAGTCATCGGCAGGCATAATCCATAAGCCACGTCCATCTTTACTTACCCCATGCCGAATTGCACGTGTATAGTCGGCATCCGTAAAATTCATTAATCCGCCTTTGCCACGAGTTAAGTTTGGGGCATCGATCTTGCCAATCGGGGCATTAATAAACTCACCACCGCCAAGATTTGGCTTATGACATTCTGTGCAACCACGAAAAGTTACAAGACGCTTACCTTCATTAATTGCGGCAATATCAGTGGGAACACTCATCTGCTCGATAGGCAGGTTAAAGCTACGATTCGATTTTGTTTCGCTAAGTGCAAATATCAACACAACCATAATCAATCCTAAGCCGATCAAAACACAGATAAACCCACCTAAACGTTTTTTTATTTTTTTCATTGCATTCTTCACGACAATTGGATTGTATCAAAATAACAAAAAAGCTACTCCCCCCAATGTCGGAAATAGATGAGAAACTCTTTATTGCCCTCAGTCCCCAAAATGGGCGACTCGATTAGCCCGCATGATCGCCAGCCTAATTGGAGACAAAACTGTTGAATGCGATCCACAACTTGTTGATGCACGGCTGGGTCGCGCACAATACCGCCTTTGCCAACCAAGGCTCGCCCAGCCTCAAATTGTGGCTTAATCAGCGCGACTAAGCCGCTGTTTGTATTTGGGGCGGTGGGTGCAAGCCAACTAAAAACACGGGGCAACACCAATTCAAGTGAAATAAACGAGACATCAATGACGGCCAATTGAATCGGTTCGGGCATATCTTCAAGATAACGCACATTAACCGCTTCCATCAAATGCACACGCGGGTTATTCCGTATCTTCCAATGTAATTGATTACGCCCGACATCAATGGCATAAACTTTGGCAGCCCCGCGTTGCAACAAACAATCGGTAAAACCACCGGTGCTACTACCAACATCAGCGCAAACCAAACCATCTGGGATAATGTTAAAGGTATCAAGTGCCCCTTCTAGCTTTTGCCCGCCTCGTGAAACATATTTTGGAGGTTGCTCCACTACAATTTGTAGTGTTTCATCGGCGGTAAATAATTTGCTGGGCGCGTCGATCAGTTGCCCATTGACCCGAACTTCGCCAGCACGAATGAGTCGTTGTGCCCAGTCGCGGCTTTCGGCCAAGCCTCGGTCAACCATCAAAATGTCAAGGCGTAGCTTTTTCAAATTACCGTCCAAATTCCAAGCGATCAATCAATCTGCGGGGAAAGCCAGCCTTGCGCATGGCATCTTGAGCGCGTTTTATGTCGTATTCAGTGCGATAGGAGGTCCAGATACGTTGGGTTGTATCGAGCAATCCATAGGCTGCTCGTGGGTCGCCATCACGGGGTTGCCCAACCCCGCCAGGGTTGATCATATAGCGGACCCCAGATTTTAAAATAAATGGCACGCCAATTTCAGAGATTTTAAATCGCACGTTTTGCATCCACGAATCTTCGATAAAAATAACTGGGATATGGGTGTGTCCGTGTAAAGAAATCGATGTGTTAAACAAGCCAAAATTTTCTTCGGCAATGTTTAAATCACTAATATATTCCCAAATTGGCTCTCGTGGGCTAGCATGCACCAAATGAACATCTTCACCTTCGGGGATAAGTCGTTCGGGGCGAGCATTTAAATAAGTTAAATTGGCAGGTTTAATCTGTTGGCGTGTCCACAAAACCACATGTGAGGCTGCATCATGAAAAGTGCTAATATCTAGCTTATCAAGCACAGCCCAGTCATGGTTTCCAGCTAAGCACAAATGTGGAACTGTTTGCAACAATTCAATACATTCATTCGGGAATGCCCCATATCCAACAAGGTCTCCCAAACACCACACCACGTCATATTGCAAATTACGTTTTTGGGCATCTTGTAACACAGCTTCAAATGCTGGAAAATTAGCATGTATATCGGAGACAACTAGACAGCGCATAATTTTTTATTTGTGCCTACATAAGGCACCTCATAGAACAACAATTAATTGATGAAATTGGTAAAAATACTGATTTCAACAAATTTCCTATCTATTTTAAAGAAGTTAAGCTCAAAAATGTTGCAAAGGGAAAAAGTGTTACTTGGTGTCTGCACAGCATAAGCTTAGATGAAATTTAATCCATGTAATTACTCAATTTATATCTGTAATTTGACCTTTCAACTCTGTCAGTAGCATAAATTTCTACATTTCTATAATGACCTAGACCGCATTGCTTATATAGTGAAATAAGCTGGGAATAGATCCTACGATTCAATACGCAATTCAAACCGAGCAGGAGCAGTATCGCTACATTTTACTTCTACTATCAGCTTGCCTGTCGCTTCACCCGTGCTTACAGTCCAAATCCATGCCAAACCGCCATCTGTGCCAGCAATGCGTGATGGTACCCCTGCTAATGGCTCAACCTGAGTGGTTCCGTTAGAGTTTCGTAGCACATATAAACCACATTGTGCCCCAGCTTTGGTGCGAATAGAGACAGTTGCCGCCCCCCCCCGAAATACTTGTGATGAAAACGACTCGATACGAATCCCATTCGTTTCAGTGGCATTCGTCGTTGGGGGATCATTAGGCCCAGCGCTAATAGGGGTTCGATTGGGGCGTGGGGTATTGGTTGCTGCTCTGGTTGGGGTCGATGCCAAGGCCGTTACGGTAGCTAAAACTGCATCCGAAGTGCTTTTCGTAGAAGGGGTCACTTGTGTCGAAGCGCTGCTGGCAGCCGCAGTAGCAATTAAATTGGGTGTGACGGTGGGAGGACTATTCAACGCCGCGCTTGTAGCCGCACTCGTTGATGTTTCGATGGGTGATGTGTTTGATTGTAAAGGGGGAATAACACGGCTGCCGCAGGCAGTTGAGCTAAGCATTACACCGATTACAAAAATACTGCGGGATAAAAATCCCCATGAAAAAAATCGCATAATTTGACTCCCGAGAATAATTTTGTTGATAATGAATCTCGTTGTATTCGGGAATTTCTAATCATTGTATATCACGAGCAGATAAACATTAAAAAAAGCCGATTTCTCTAACTGAGCATGACTGGCAACAAGTTAGTGAAATCGGCAAAAACGCTAGCTGGGTAGTATCAAGCTAATGTAGCTAGGTTAATTATTTTTTCTTAGCAGCAGTTTCTTTCTCGTCTTTCTTGCCTTTTTCGATCACGGCAACTTCAGCAGCGGCAGCAGCGGCAGCAGCATCAGCTTTGGTTTCGACATAGCGGCTAATACGCATCACTTCTTCGTCTGGGTTATTCATAATTTCAACACCAGCAGGTACCAGCAAATCACGCACATGCACGGCCTGATCAACTTTCATGGCAGCAATGTTAACTTCGATCTTAGCGATCAAATCTTGGGGCAAACAACGAATACGCAAGGCGTTAATTTCTTGCAACATTACGCCAGCGCCGGTCTTCACATCGGCACTTTCGCCAAGCAAAATAACAGGCACCAAAACACTGAGCTTTTCAGTCATCGACACTTCATAAAAGTCGATATGCTTAATATTATGCTTAATAAAATCGCGTTGTACTTCGCGGGGTAATACCATTTTTGTTGTGCCATCTACAACCAACTTGATAATGTTATTGCGACCCGATTTGCGTAGCCCTAAGGCTAAATCGCGGTCATTCAGTTGAATGGGGGTTGGGGCAATGTTATGCCCATAAACGATCCCCGGAACTTGTCCGGTGCGGCGCAGTGCCTTCACGCCATGACGTACCGCAGTGCGTACTGTGGCTTCTAGTGTAACTTGTTCAGACATTTTTCTCCTTGGCAATTGCTCCATCGGGCAAAGCAACAGACTAGTGATCTGAGACGCCCTACTCACAATTGCGCTAAATATAACCATGCTCTGCTACATACACGCCAATACGCTAAAGATGTGGTTTTGCCGATCAGATGATCATCACTCCCCAGTTTGAGCTTTTCCTGCCTTTACATATCAGAGCAAAGTAGGCAATTATACTTGAGTGACATGTCACGTGAAACCTTTTTTAGCCGCATGGTGAAATTTAGCGGCATTCCGATGCTTATCGAAGCCAGCATTCAATTTGACGAAAACAACCTCGGTACAGTTATGGGCAATGTTACGCCGTGGGCCATTTCAATTAACACAACCCAAGACAATTCGACAAAAGACATTGGGCGCTTGGTCGGGTTTGAGGGTGATGCTCCAACCGTCATCAGTATGCATCATCTTAAGCCAGACCCAGATGCTGGGCGCGGGTTCGAGATCACCGTTTTTCGTGTTAGCGATGCGCTGCGCGAAAGCAAAGCCGATTTGGCTATTTTTGCAGCCTTAGAGCGTTGGTTGCTAAAACGCGGTTGGCGTGGCAATTTTATGAAACGTATGAAGTTTACTGACCCAGCTTGGGTCGTGCCGATTCGCCAAACATGGATTCGGTTAGGCTTTGAGTTGATATTGGAACAAGAAGGCCAATGGGATGAGCATGTCGTTAAGCGTTGGCGTTAACGCACATGCAGCGATTGTGGCAAAAATAGGGCATTGTTGGGCGTGGGGGGCTATACACGCCCACATGCCCATTGCTTTCTAAGCCCCATACAACCCCACTACTGCAAAATAATCGCCCGTTTCGAATGGGTGTTGTCTAATACATCTGCTGGCTGTCGTGCACCAACACCACATCAATATAAGCCACAAGCCTTGAATATAAGCCTTGGTTGGTATAACATGAATGAACCCTTGTAGGTCTCGCGTGATGGGTACTCGCCCAATTGTTGCCAATATATCGTCAAGGTTCGATCATCGTTTGTAACTGCTGTCGCGTTTTCATTTTAGTCCAAGGTATAACCCAATAGCGCAGTAGCCTCACCCGTATTAGAACGAAAATGAGCTGGTTGTAAATTGGCAGGCAAGGGCGTACTTGCCCCGCCGTCAGGGTTAAAACCATCTTCAACAAAATAGATTACGCGCATGGTTGCAAGTTGCACCATCCCCTGAACTGCTACCAACCCTTACCAACACCAGTTGCTCATAGTTTGCTAAATGCGCCTCGCCCAAAACAATCGCGGCTAATATTAACGCAAGTAGGCTAAAAAACATCCAAACCCGTCTTGTTTCGCCACGTGTGACATGTAATAGGCACAAAATAATAAGCGGAATAAGCAATATGGCTAACAATATGCCACGAATGGGCGTCGTCTGAGTTGATACAAAGGTTAATTGCCAATAGCTAACAGCTACAACCACAAAAGCCAAGCCAATCAACATTTGTGCCCAACGTCGTCGCTCATGCAGCAAATATTCACACAGTAACAAGGTCAACATCATCATCAATAGAAAAGTGCGGTCGAATTGGGTGGTCCACGCCATAATGATGGGCACGAGCGGGTAAAGCAAAACCGCCTACAGCGCCGCCTGTTGGTTGGCAATTTTGCGCACAAATAAATAAAGTGGGAGCACTGTCAGCTATGTTTCTAATATCTTGACTGCCGCCCCAAATAATACGCCGGCTAATTGCACACTGCTCAAATTTGCCCACCAATTTCATAACATGCCATTGGTTGCAACCAAGCAGTCAACGATTCAGCCCAAGCCCCCAAAAGCCCCATCACTTGTTTGCCCAACCAAAACACCAGCGGTAGCCTGGGTGGGTGGCGTTGTGAATGAACAGGGTAGCCAGACATGTTTTCAGCACAATGATCGAGAGAATCGTCAAGATTTTGCACGCGCATGCCGATCGACCAATAACCGCCGATGATATAAGAATAGTGTCGCCGCAAAATGGTACAAAATGGTTCTGGCTCTAAAATATTGATGGCAGCCATTTGCATGACAAAACCCAGACCAATTGCTAACCCAATATTGGCAATAACGACTCAGCGTGAAAAAACAACTTATTGGCGTAAACTGTGTATCACCAGCAAGACGATAAGTGCATAGGCTCAACGAACTCACCGCCATCGGCCAAAATCGTGCCTATTCAAGTGGCACAGCATGCTAATAAAGCATCAATATGTCCGATTGTGAATCGACCCAAATAAGGCCAATGATGTATATCGAGTTGCTAAGACCTGCTATAAGTAATATCTGTTTTATTCGCTGTGTCATGCGAAATCGATTTATACTCTAATTTGGTAAATGCAAAGTGCAAAGTGCAAGGTGCAAAGTAAAAAATGAGATTCCGCTGTTACTTGCCACTTGCCACTTTTTACTTTCTACTTTTCACTTAACTCAGTATGGATTTTCGCACTAAACTTCAGGCCGCTCAACAAAACAATCGATCGCAATTATGTATCGGGTTAGACATTGTATTGGCTGACTCACCATTGCCGATATTATTTCAAGACGAGCCAATGCTACCCTTTGCGCGTGAGATCATTGAGGCAACCCATGATCTGGTATGCGCCTACAAAATCAATCCGGCCTACTATCTGGCAGAAGGGGCCGCTGGCATGGTGGCACTTGAGCGCATTGTACGGCTAGTGCCGTCACATATTCCCTTAATTTGGGATGCCAAATATGCTGAAAACAGCGCTGTTGCCGCAAGCTATGCAAGAGGGGCATATGAGCAATATCATGCCGATGCCGTCACTCTAAGCGGCAATTTGCGTCCAGAGACGCTGCAACATTATTTGCGTTACCACGAGCAAGCCATATTTTTGTGGAATGATGATTTATCCCCGGCGTTAAGTTTTTCTGATAGCATGGGTATTGCGCTTGACGCGGTGCGTTGGCCGCGTGTGTCGCCGGTGATTATGGGCACGCGAGATGTGCTCATTTTTGTCGAAACAGCCCATCACCCCAATAGTGGGCATGATGCCTTGCTTGACATGTTCAAATATGTGAGTGATGGATTAAAGCCTATCGTGAGCGTTTCGCGCCCCATTTTATATGCCTCAAAACGTATCGACTATGTTGATGTAGCACGGGCAGCCGCCCAAAAAATGAGAGCTGCAATAAATGGCTAAAATGAACCAGCCACTCATGCAAAACGCCCCCCCTCGTGCTTGGCTTGAACGACATACTACGCTTATCACCCTGCTCATGTGTGTAGTGGCAGGCGTAGGTGTAGGACTTGCTAGCACCATGGCAAACCCGCTTTACCTATTGGCGGCGACCCCTGTATTCATTGCCATTCTATGGGCATTGCGAGATGCAAAGCGCGGGCTGTGGCTGATGATTCTTGTCATCGCACTCGTTCCACGCATTGCCTCACCAGTCAGCATCGGTTTTAAACCGACTTTGCTCGATGGGGCCATGATATTAATTTTGCTAGCGTGGCTATTGTGGCGCAACCACGAAACCCCCTCGATTCAATCTCCCATTACGCTGCCACTGCTTATTCTCATTATTTTCACCATCACGACATTTGTGCTGGGCATTCCCAATGGCGCACTCACTACCCTTGTTATTCGGCGTTTTGGTGAATTGGTAATTAGCCTGTTAATGGTATTTGTGCTGGTGTCGCTTTTGCGCCAAACTGATGTGCTGCCCAAGGCGGTTAAGTTGCTGATGTTAGGTGGGGCAGGGGCGGCCATCATCGCCATTATTTTTTATGTCATGCCCGACGAGCTAGCTATTCGGCTATTGTCATCGTTACGCCCATTTGGTTATCCCAGTGGCGAGAATGTGCTGCGTTTTGTGCGTGATGACCCATCGTTGCTAAAACGTGCCACTGGGCTGTGGATAGACCCCAATGCCTTTGGCGGCTACTTGCTTATGACTGGCGCATTGGTCTTACCGCAATTATTCACCCCCAAACCTGTGGCCGCCCGTTGGCTCAATTGGCTATGCATGGGGCTGATTGGTCTAGCCCTTGTGTTAACCGTATCACGTAGCGCAATGCTGGGGTTGGGCTTTGCCGGATTTATCATTGCCGTCACGCGCTATCGCCATATTTTGCCATTAGCAACTATCGCCCTTGTTGTTATCATCGTTTTACCCCAAACTGCTTCGCTTATCAATCATTTTCTCGATGGCTTTGCCGGGCGTGATCTTGCCACCCAAATGCGTTTTGGCGAATACAAAGATGCTTTTCGCCTGATTGAGCGCTACCCATTTTTCGGTGTTGGCTTTCTGGATACGCCCGATATCGACCTCTATATTGGCGTTTCATCCATGTATTTACTCATTGCTGAACAAATTGGGTTGGTTGGCCTGAGTGCCTATATGCTTGTGTTAGTTACTTTTTTCGGCTCAGCGATGCGTGGATGGCGCACAGTTTGGCAAGATGAGCAACGCGGTGCAATTTGGCTCGGTGCACATGCGGCAGTGGCTGGTGCAATGTTAAGCGGTGCTCTCGACCATTATTTTTTTAATATCGATTTTCATAATTCAGTTATGTTATTTTGGTTGCTTGTGGCGGTTGCACTTGCGGCGCGTAAATCGTAAACCCAAACCGTGCGCCTTCGTCGACCGTGCTTTCTCCCCCTACTTGCGTGACTATGGAAAGCTACGTGAGCTGGTGGCTGGCCTAGATACTTATTTTGCGTTTTACAACCACCTTTGCCCTCATCAATTACTCGACTACAGAACCCCGGCTGAGGTCTATTTTCGGCCAGTCACTCCAAACTTGAGTTTAGAGTCCAAACCGAACAGACATTTTTGAAAAGGAATTCTCAAGTCTGAGAAAGTTAGGGGATGAAAGATACCGAACTCAAACAGATTCAAGAATTTCGAACAGAACTATACAATTGTTTTGAAAGCCGTGCCGATGTAAGCCAAGAAATAGTAGATGTCTTGGCGCAATCAACCCAAGTGGAGTTATCAGTGGCACTTAGCAAAGAGCCAGTGTTTAGATGAAAATATCCAAGCATCTGTGATTATTTAGAAGAAGGCAAAATAGGGTTAAAAAAGACTCAGGTAACATTACAGAAATATATCCTTGCTGATGCTAAAAGAATCTCAGGCATGATCACATATGCAATTGATGCCCACACCTTGGCAGGACGAAAATGGCTGAAGTCTGATAGTAAAAGACAAGTAGTCAAGGGTTTTGCATATTTAGTGCTTGCGTGCTTATGCCATGAAAGAACCTCGTGGGTGGCACCCCTTGACATCCCAAATGTTAGCAGCGCCATCACCGCAAGTTCAGTGGCAGCCCTATAAGTTAAGTTGTTATTAGATGTAGCAATCATGCTCCAAGTAGTGATTGCTGATAGTGGCTATGCCAATATTAGATTTTTAGCGGCGCTTGTTGGCCTAAAACATATTGTTTCCTTAGTTCGCTATTCTAAGCGCAGAAGTGCCAACTTATCAGGGGCGTGGATGCCTATGGTGGCAACAACATAAACGCAGAATAACTTTGACCCAGCCACGTTTTATGCCCAGACAGGTGCAGCGAGCCTTACCGGCATTTTTTGTAATGATTTGCACCCCAGCTGCATTCCCCAAATCTGCTGGCAAATCGTCTGGACGGGCAAAGGGCTTTCATTCTGCTCCTAGACCACGCCTCAAACCAGCCTTCAAGACCAAAAAACGCAAAAAGACGACTTAATTCATCAGCTCTTTGCGTTTTTAGCAATCATTTTTATTTTGTTACTACTCAGGGCATAGACGGCATGATAGGATCGCCATCAAAAACGGAGCGCAGAGCACCCAAAATATCCATACCCTGCTTACCTAAAGTAGAAATATAGCTGCGTGTTCGACAAAATATTTCAGCACCTA
>JAGWYZ010000308.1 GCA_018969115.1 Chloroflexota bacterium
CTTAGCCGTGATTTATTGGTAAAGTAAGCTATAGCTTGCTATACTTCACATTATGAAATCGAGACGCTTTGCTGCATTTGCCTGGTTTGTTATTGTTTTTAATATTTTGGTGATTTTGTGGGGAGCTTATGTGCGGGCCAGTGGTTCGGGTGATGGCTGTGGCGACAATTGGCCCTTATGCTACCAACAAGTGATTCCGCAAACAGGGCGGCAAGCGACTGCGGTTGAATTTTTTCACCGTGTTACCAGCGGTATGGCGTTAATATTTGTGATTGTGCAACTGGTGGGAGCGTGGCGAATTTACCCTAAAGGGCATATTGTGCGTAGCGGGGCACGTGGGTCGTTGATTTTTATTGTTATTGAATCATTGGTGGGAGCAGGGTTGGTTCTGTTTCGACTGGTCGGCACCGATCAATCGGTGTATCGGGTCTTTGCGATTGTGGCCCATCAAATTAATACTTTGTTGTTGCTCGGCACCTTGGTTTTAACCGCATGGTGGGCATCGGGTGGGGCGGCAATTCAATGGCGAAAACAGGGCAATGTGCTTGGCTTGGCCCTGATGATGTTGCTTGGCATGGGCTTGCTTGGGGTTTCGGGTGCAATTACAGCCTTGGCCGATACCTTGTTTCCATCGCGCACCCTATTAGAGGGCTTGCTCGAAGACCTTAAAGATACGGCCCATATTACGGTGCAAATGCGATGGATACACCCAGTAGTGGCGATTGTATTTTGGGCTTTTGTGTCACGGGCCGCCCGCCAACTGGCAAAAATGCGCAATGACACGACAACAGATCAATTGGCAACCTTATTACCATTGGTTATGTTTTTGCAGCTTGGTTTGGGTGCGCTGAATTTGGCTTCGCTCACACCAATTTGGTTGCAAATTGTGCATTTGCTTGTGGCTGATATCGTGTGGGTGTTGATGGTGCTATTGGTCGCCAGCGCTCTGCGTGAAAATAAATGAGTGAATGGGCGAATGAATGAGCAATTAATAAATCATTCACCCATTTACTCATTCACCCATTTACTCATTCACTCATTTTATGTCTCAACCCAAACGTCGTATCATTCGCGCCAGTGAAATTGGGCAATATGCTTATTGTGCCCGTGCATGGTGGTTGGGCAGCGTGATGGGTGTGCGTCCCAGCAATATTCAAGATCTTGAACGTGGCACCGCCGCCCATGAGCAACACGGTCAACGGCTTGCGCTTGCTGGCATGGCGCGTTGGGTTGCCATTGGGCTGTTGGTGCTGGCTGTATTTGTTTTTTTGCTGAATGGTTAGTATGATGTAATATATATGCTACACTCTTAGTATGACTATGCAAACAGCAATCATCCGTGCTCGTGTAGATGCTCAAGCCAAAGAAAACGCCGAACGCATTTTGCAACGATTTGGATTATCACTAAATGATGCTTTGCGTATTTTTCTTGCGCGTATTAATGCCGAAAATGGGTTGCCATTTGCAATGCATGAAGCAACGTCTATTACACCAGCTTTAAACGATTTAATGGATATTGATCTGATTGAAAGCGAAAAAGATTGGCAGGCTTTAAGCATTAACGCATTTACCAAAGATTGGAACAATCCCGACGATGAAATTTACGATAATTGGAGAGAGTTCTATGGTAGATCGCGGTGATGTTGTCTTAATCCCATTCCCCTTCACAGACTTTTCGGCGCTAAAAACGCAACCAGCAGTGATTATCAGCAGCAAATTGCTTATGTTTCATCTCAAATATCGATTGCAACCCCATTTATTGTTCACCACACTGGACCTCTTTAATTGCACGATCTAATACAAGTCAATCAAGTTTTAAAACTCGCGTTAGCTATTTAGCTTTTTTGCTTCATACTTCAAAAATCATGACTACGCGCACCTTTGGATCACCCATTAAACGCAATGAAGACCCGCGCCTGCTCACTGGGCGGGCATTATTTGTCGATGATGTGGAATTGCATGACATGGCCTACGCCGCCTTTTTGCGCAGCCCCTATGCCCATGCCCGTATTTTATCCATCGACACCAGCGTTGCCTTACAACGTGAAGGTGTGATTGCGGTTTATACCGCCCAAGATTTGGGCGATTATTGGCAGCCTGGTCCTTTGTTGGTGCCGCCACCGCCAGTGGCAGGCAGCCTATTTAATCAGCGCACCCAAGTGCCTTTGGCAAAAGACAAAGCGCGGCATGTTGGTGAACCCATTGCACTTGTCATCGCCCAAACCCGCTATATTGCCGAAGACGCGCTGACCGATATTGTGGTGGATTATGATATTTTGCCAGCCGTGATGGATACACGGGCGATTGATGGTGTCGCACTGAGTGTTGAAAGCCGCGTCAATCAACCCATTACCTCAGCAACGGTTTTTGTGCATGATGATCTTGGCAGTAATATAGCAGCACGGGTGCATCAAACCAAGGGCAATTATGCCGCAGCGCGGGCGCAGGCTGAGGTTGTTATTCGCCGCCAGTTTTATTATGATCATGGCACTGCCGCGCCGATGGAGACACGCGGGGTGGTGGCGCAATGGGATGCACGGGCCGAAAAATTGACGGTATGGGACACAACACAAGCGCCGGTGGTCATTCGTAATGGCCTTGCTGCCATGTTGGGGCTGAATGAACGCCAAGTGCGCGTGGTCGCGCCTTTTATCGGCGGCGGTTTTGGCCCCAAAATCATGATGTTTTATCCCGAAGAAGTTGTAATTCCATGGGCGGCTATTCAACTAAACCGCCCGATTAAATGGATTGAAGACCGCAATGAAAATTTTGTGGCGATGACGCAAGAACGGGCGCAAACTCATGATGCCGAAATAGCCTTGGATAAAGACGGCAAAATTTTGGGTGTTTGGGATCGGTTTATACACGATACTGGCGCATATGACCCGTATGGTTTAACAGTGCCACTGAACAGCCAATGCACGCTGCTGAGTATTTATCATGTGCCGAATTACGATAGTGAATTTACTGCCGTTTTTACCAATAAACCCATCGTAACGCCTTATCGTGGGGCGGGGCGGCAGCATGGCATTTTTGTAATGGAGCGCCTGCTTGACCTCGCGGCGCGTGAATTGGGGCTTGATCGTGCCGAGATTCGCCGCCGTAATTTCATCCCGCCCGATGCTTTTCCCTATAACAACGAAATTATTTACCAAGATTTTGCCCCACTTGAATATGACAGCGGCAACTATGGCCCTATACTCGATAACGCACTGGCAATGATTGATTATGAGCGTTTTATTCGTGACGAGCAACCGCGTTTGCGGGCGCAGGGTAAGCGCGTTGGTCTGGGCTTGGTGTGCTATGTCGAGGGTACTGGCATTGGGCCATATGAAGGGGCGCGGGTGCAGGTGCAAAGCAGTGGGCGGGTCAATGTGGCAACTGGTGTTGGCACACAGGGGCAAGGCCATTTCACCAGCTTTGCCCAAATTGTGGCTGACCAAGTGGGAGTAGATGTCAAAAATATTGACGTTGTTACCGGTGACACCGATCAGTTTTATTGGGGTGCTGGCACATTTGCCAGTCGTGGGGCGGTGGTAGCAGGTAATGCCATAAACGAAGCTGCCAAAGATGTGCGCCGCAAAATTTTTCGTAATGCTGCCGCCCATTTTGAATGTGCCGAAGAAGACCTTGAGGTTGACAACGGTGTGGTCAGCGTGAAAGGCGTGCCGGGCCGTAGCATTAAGCTTGGGCAATTGGCGCAAATGGCAAACCCGATGCGCGGGGCGGTGAAGCCGGGCACCGAGCCGGGATTAGAGGCCACTAATTATTTTGGGCCGCCGCGTGGCGCGACTGCCAGTGGGGTTCACGCCATGATTGTTGAGGTTGATCCCGAAACGATGATGATTGATGTAAAAAAATATGTGGTGGTTCATGATTGTGGTGAAGTCATCAACCCGCTAATTTTAGCAGGGCAAATTCATGGCGGGGTAGCGCAGGGCATTGGCAATGCTTTTTATGAAGAGTTAAAGTTTGATGAAAGTGGGCAGTTGCTTAATGGTTCATTGGTGGATTATTTGTTGCCGACCTCATTAGAGGTGCCGCGCATGGATTTGGCGCACACGGTCACGCCATCGCCACTTAACCCACTTGGTATCAAGGGTGCGGGTGAGGCTGGGGCGATTCCGGTTGGGCCGTTATTTGCCCAAGCTATCGAAGATGCGCTGAATATGCCGGGGCTGGAATTGCTTGAAGTGCCGCTCAGCCCGTTGAAGTTGTGGGAATGGGTTTGTGCCAGACAAGTTGATTAACAACTCGTGACTCGTGAGTCATAAATTATCCAATCAATGAATCAACCACTCAACCATCTACGCAGATATTTGTATCTTCTCAATAATTCGAGGTA
>JAGWYZ010000038.1 GCA_018969115.1 Chloroflexota bacterium
GCGGGGTTTTCGTCGACGTCGACGAAGTGTAACGCTGGCGTAAACGTAAACGTAGACGTAGACGTTCACGTTTACGTCTACGATTTCGAGGTTTGTCGGGCGCGATTTCGTCGACGTCGACGTCGACGAAGTGTAACGCTGACGTAAACGTAAACGTAGCCGTAAACGTGGACGGCTACGATTTTGGGGTTTGCCGTGCGGGGTTTTCGTCGACGTCGACGAAGTGTAACGCTGGCGTAAACGTAAACGTAGCCGTTCACGTTTACGTCTACGATTTCGAGGTTTGTCGGGCGCGATTTCGTCGACGTCGACCTCGAGGTCGACGTCGACGAAGTGTAACACTGGCGTAACCGTAAACGTAGCCGTCCACGTTTACGGCTACGATAAAGAGATGATATTCGTATAACGCGTCGTTGTCACCTACCGAAAGTGAGGTGAGAAGACAGGTATTGCCCGCCTTACTCACCCGCCCAGATATTCGAGATAATTGTCTCGGCTAATGACAGCATAGGTGCTGCCGGGGTAAGCATCGATAAACGATTGTGGGGCGTGGGGTTTGCTGCTGCCCCATTTACACTCAAAAGCCCGCAATTCGTCATTGCTTTCTTCGATTAAATCAATCTCTGCGCCGGTTTGGGTGCGCCAAAAATACAAGGCGCTCGATGTGCGAGTGTAATCCAGCCATTTGCGGCGTTCTGAAATGACAAAGTTTTCCCATAGCGCACCAACGTCAGTGCGTTGTGCTATGGGGTAAAAACTATTAATGAGCGCGTTGCGTACCCCCATATCCCAGAAATATACTTTCATTTGCTTGCTCATTTCTTTGCGCAAATTGCGGCTATAGCCGGTTAAGCGAAAAACCACAAAGCTTTGCTCGAGTAAATCGATATAGGCCCCCACCGTGTCACGGCTTAACCCCAATTGGGTGCCCAATTCATTTAATGAAACCTGTTGGCCGACCTGAAATGCTAACAAACGCAACAGTCCAATGATTTTATCGGAACGCCGAACATTACTCAGGTCGAGAATATCTTTATACAGGTAGCTTTCGACCAATGTTTCTAAATATTCACGGCGGGTGGCATCGTTCGGGGTGCTAAAAATTTCGGGGTAACTGCCATAAATTAGCCGTTCTTCTAATTGTTGGTTGACCTCAAATGGCTTGTTTTGTTGTATTAATTCTGAGATTGCAATCGGATACAGCCGATGCACCCATGCCCGCCCAGTGAGTGATTCGCGGGTTTTAGACGCGAGGTCGAGCGAAGACGAGCCAGTGGCGATGACGCGAATACCGGGCACCTGATCTGCCAAAATTTTAAGGTTAATGCCAATTTCTGGCACCCGCTGGGCCTCATCCACAAAAAGCGCATCGTACCCGTTCACCAACCCTCGCAGTCGGCGCGAGTCGCGGCTCGACAATTCTTCGCTGATGCGTGGCTCGTCGCCAGAAACATACAACGTTTGGTAGCCAGTTTCAGCCAGCACACTGCGTACCAGCGTGGTTTTGCCCACTTGCCGCGCCCCAAATAGCAAGATAATTTTTTTACCTTCGGTTAAACGTTCTTTGAGACGCGGTGTAATTAAACGGGGAATCATTGCTTTGATTATAGGTTAATCGCGCAAATGGCGCAGTTTGTGCTGACATACCTGCACAAATAGCGCCATTTGCGCGATTAACCAATTATGTTAGACTATTTCATATGAACACATCTCCTAATTTTCACGGCAAAACCGCCATCGTCACCGGTGGCGCATCAGGCATGGGCGGCGCAACAGCGCGATTGTTGGCACAGGCCGGGGCCAATGTTGTTATTGTTGACATGAACACGGCCCTCGCAACCCAAGTCGCCGAGCAGATCGGCGCGGGCGCGCCCGTCATCGGCAGTGTGGCCGATTCGGCCTTTTGTCGGCAGGCCGTGCAAACGGCAGTGGCACGGCATGGGCGGCTCGATGTCGTTGTCAATGCGGCTGGCACAATTTTGCGGGCTGATGCCGAAACCACCAGCGACGACGAATGGCGGCGCGTGATGAGCGTGAATTGCGACGGTGTGTTTTTTATGTGCCGTGCTGCCGTGCAACAAATGAAACAGCAGGCCCCCGACGCAAATAACGCCCGTGGCGCGATTGTGAATTTTGGCTCAATTTGGGCCGAATTGGGCGGCAAGGGTCACGTGGCCTATTGCGCCAGCAAGGGCGCGGTGCTGCAAATCACCCGCGCCATGGCGCTTGACCACGCGCGTGACGGCATTCGCATCAACGCCGTATGCCCGGGCGAGGTTGATACACCGATGTTACGCGGCGGCGGACGTGCTGCACCCATTGACGACGCACGCATTCAAGCCATTGGCGAGACTTTGCCAATAGGGCGCGTGGCCCAGCCCGAAGAATTGGCGCGAGCGGTCTTGTTTTTAGCTTCTGAGCAAGCCAGTTATATGGTCGGCGCGGTGGTTTATGTCGATGGTGGGTATTCGGCGGTTTAGGCCAAATTTTGAGCGCTTGTTATTTTTATGCAATATCGCTTAGTGCGCGTCCCCAGACGCGCATTTTGGGTAAACCCCAAAAATAGACAAGTAAAACCCAGCGTAAAATAGCCCTGTGACCAACATTGCCCCAACGACCCATTTCGCCCACAGGGCTTAACCCATGCAAACCGGCATTTATTTACACGTTCCCTTTTGCCGCTCACGCTGCACCTATTGCGATTTTAATACTTATGTCGGCATGGAAGATTTGTATGTAGCCTATGCCACGGCACTCGAAAGCGAAATTCGGCAAGCATTGCCAATTGGGTTAATAGGCGACACGCCCCACCAAGCCGCGACGATTTTCTTTGGCGGCGGCACGCCTTCGTTGCTCTCGCCTCAACAATTGGGGCAATTGATCACGGCTTGCCGCGAGACCACCGATTTGCCCGCTGATGCCGAAATTACAGTAGAGTGCAACCCGGGCACGGTGACGCTTGATTATTTGCGCGAGTTACGCGCCCAAGGCGTAAACCGCCTCAGCTTTGGCGCTCAAAGCGCCGACCCGGGTGAATTGAAATTATTGGGGCGCGAACATAGCTGGGATCAGGTGGCGACCGCCATTGAGGCCGCCCGTGCTGCTGGTTTCGATAACCTCAATTTTGACCTGATTTTTGGGTTGCCATACCAATCGCTTGGGTCGTGGCAACGCACGTTGGCGGCAGCCAAGGCCTTGGCTCCTAATCATATTTCGTTATATGCGCTCACGATTGAGCAAGGCACACCGATGTATGATTGGACGCGACGTGGCGACGTGCCATTCCCCGACCCAGACGTGGCTGCTGATATGTATGATGCCGCTGAAGAAACGCTGGGCGCGCTCGGTTATGTGCATTATGAGATTTCGAATTGGTGCTTGCCGGGCCGCGAATGTGCCCATAATTTGATTTATTGGCGTAACGAACCCTATTATGGTCTCGGCGCAGGGGCACATTCATCATCGATTAACCGCCGCTGGTGGAAGGTGCGGCGACCCGCCGAGTATATTGCGCGGGCCAAACGCATGGTCAATGGTGAGCCAAGCACAGTGTTGGAAATGGGCAGCGAAATGATTAACCCAGCAGTGTCACGCGGCGAAACGATGATGTTGGGATTGCGTTTGTTGCATGAAGGTATTGAGCAAGCGCGTTTTGCCCAACGCTATGGTGCGCCCATCACTCATTTTTTTGCTGATGCGCTGACCGAAGCCGAGGCTAAAGGTCTCATTGCCATCAATGCCCAACGCATTTGCCTCACCCAACGTGGGCGTTTTCTCAGTAATCAGGTGATGAAGCTGTTTTTGTAGTGCAAAGTGGCAAGTAGCAAGTGGCAGGTGCTAAGTTTTTCTCAGCACTTGCAACTTGCTACTTGCTACTTGCTACTTGCCACTTTGCACTCAGCACTTTCCAGCCCCCTGACAAATCACATCTATTGTGCCTGACATATCGCGTCACTGAAATGACAGATCAACCTGTATAATGCCTCCGTTAGATTAGGCGAATAAGCATTTATTTAAATTAGTTATGGACTTCGCAACTTTACTAAAAACAACCAACCCAGCTATTTTGTTGGCAATTGCATCTGCTGGCATGTTAGCAGCCAGTCTTGTGCTCGGTCTAGGCATCACTGTAGGTGGGCGAGCCTTGTCATCATGGCTACGCGCAACTGCACCCTCTGATAAAGAAGTGGATGCATTTGACAAGCGTCAACTTCAAGATTTTATTAAAACGCAAGAAAATGAGAAGCCATTTGCAATGACACCAATGAATGAGCCAATTCTCATCTCGTTGGGTTGTTTTTTTGTGGCCTTTACTGCAGCCAGCTTATTTATTACCCCACCCGCCGTAAAAGAACCCGAAGACCCGAACAAACCAAAGCCAGTCGTATTGACCATCGTTAAAGACCCAGCCAAAGCGACAAAGATCGTCGCCGAATTGCCAAAGGGTAATGCCGCAAATGGCAAATCTTTGTATGAAGAAAAAGGCTGTGTTGGCTGCCACACACTAGACGGTAAAGCCGGTGTTGGCCCAACCTATCAAGGGCTGTATACCCGCGCCGCTAACCGCAAGCCTGAATATGGGGCGAAGGAATACATTTATGAGAGCGTTGTAAACCCCAACGTGTTTATCGTCGATGGTTTCCAACAAGGCATCATGCCAAATAACTACAACACCCAATTTAAGCCGCAAGAAATTGCCGACATGTTGGCGTGGATGGAAGCAACTTTTAAGTAAATTAACGTTTCTTGCAGGGTACAAATTGAAGCAATGCCCTAATCGTCAGCGAAATAGCGATTGGGGCGCAAACTAAATTTTTATGCCTTTTCAGCAAAAGCGCGACGATCATGTGATCGTTGCGCTTTTTTTATAATCATGACCAAAGCTGAATTAATAACCCAAATAGAAGATGAACGTGCCGAGCTTGAGGCCCTTTTAGAGACACTTAGCTCAGAGCAGATGCAACAACCCGGCGTAATGGGCCAATGGTCAGTGAAAGACATTTTAGCCCATTTGGCTGTTTGGGCGGCCCGCACGATCACATTGATGTTTGCGATTGAGCGCAAAGCCAAACCCATTTATCCTCAGCCGGGGCGTGATGCGGATGACGTGTGGGCAAGCGTAAATGCCAAAGATTATGCCGAGCAAAAAGAGCGGTCTTTAGATGAAGTGTTGATCGATTTTCGCGCTACGCACATGCAATTACTCAAGCGAATAGCAAATTGGAAAGA
This sequence comes from Chloroflexota bacterium, assembly GCA_018969115.1. Classification (GTDB taxonomy): domain Bacteria; phylum Chloroflexota; class Anaerolineae; order J036; family Brachytrichaceae; genus AQU-03. The sequence continues at coordinate 5,230 of JAGWYZ010000038.1, forward strand.
CGACACGATATTATTCGACACGCGCAAATTTAATTTGCGGGGTCAATCATTAGCTGATATCATCCTAAGCAATTCAGTTGAGCATGATGCTGAACATGGGGGCATCATTGAACAATGGGCTACAAGACAGCATCTTGAATAGAACAGATTTTATGCTGCACGAGGCTCATCGAGCCACAGGCTAATATCTAAAGCCTTGACACTGTGCGTGACCGAGCCAGTGCTAATATAGTTGACCCCCGTTTCAGCAATTGCCCGCACATTATCAAGGGTGACATTGCCACTGGCTTCGAGCGGGGTACGCCCAGCCACAAGCTGCACGGCCTTGCGCATATCATCTACGCTCATATTATCGAGCATGATGCGATCGACCTTTAAGCTTAGAGCCTCATTTAGTTCGTCAAAATTACGCACCTCAACCTCAATGGGACGTTTACGTTGATCACAATTGCGCACCCGTTGCACGGCTGCCGCCATATTGCCGCCACAGGCCGCAATATGGTTGTTTTTAATCATCACCATATCATATAAGCCAATCCGATGATTGACTCCGCCACCAATTTTGAAAGCCAACTTATCGAGCGTGCGTAGACCGGGCACGGTTTTACGAGTGTCGAGAATTTGGGCAGACGTACCAGCCATCACTCGCACAAAATGATTGGCAGCACTGGCAATGCCGCTCATGCGTTGCATAAGGTTGAGCGCAGTACGCTCACCGGTTAACAAGGCGCGGGCGGGGCCTTCGACCGTGGCGATGGTTTCGCGTTTGCCATAAACCTTGTCACCATCGCGCAAGGTCTTTACCATGCGGCAGCGTTGATCAACAGCCTCAAACACATATTCGGCGATGTCTAATCCGGCAATCACCCCTTCGGCTTTTGACACAAAACGCCCTGTTAGCCATAGATCTTCGCTAACGGTGCAAAGCGTTGTTACATCGCCGTCACCCATATCTTCACGCAGCGCTTGCGCCACAATGTCTTTTATTTCGTTTGTAATCATAGACGAGCTTTGAGCCATGAGCCATGAGCTGTGAATTTTTCACGGCTCATGGCTCATGGCTAGATGAGACCTTTCACTACATCGGCTAACGACATCGCGTCGCCGACGTTGCCGGGAAATACGATATAACAGAGTCCGGGGTGGCGGCTTTCGGGGCCGAGTGTCCATACTGGCACACCAGGCATAATTTGCCCACGCACAGTGGCACGGCGCACCGACAAGGCTTTGGTCGCAACATCAGATGAGGTGATGCCGCCTTTGGCAAGCATAAAACGAGGACGGGCAATAATGCCTTGCACCAACGTGATGAGGCTGTCTGACACTCGTCGACCAATCTCGAAATTGCGCTCAGGGTCGTCATCGCTAAATAAATCGCGCGTGGTGTAAATCACTGCGGTACGCTCGGCTCGCATGGCGTTGTTAGCAGCTTTGATCACGCGTGCCAATTCTTTTTCGCGCATAGGGTCTTCAAATAATTGATCAACCCGCAATTCGACAAAAGCCAACCCTTCAACTTTGCGTAGCTCGGTGAGTTGGCTGGTTGTTTTGGGCACATGCGACCCCACCACAACTAAGCCACCGCCTTTTTTAGGCAATTCAAGCTCTGGTCGCGTTAGCAATGGGCTAGCCGTTTGCCCAGCCCGCACCCGCACAAATGAAGCCGCACTACGATACAAAAAGCGTTTTCCTGCGGCTTCGGCCATAAGGGTGGCTTTTACTACTACTTCTAAATCACGGTAGCTGGCGGCATTAACCACACACACCCGACCGCTTTTAAGCAACTTTAATTGTTTAAGCAAGCCATCGGGGCCTTTTTTACGAATATCATCAATCGTAATGATAGCGACTTTGGATGCTTTGATCTTGCCACCGCTTTTTTCTTCAGTCCATTCAGTTAGATCAGAATTGCGATAACCGAAAACGGTATCTTGGGCGAATTCAGTTTTGGCGGCTGGGGTTAACATATCACCCTCAGCTACATAATGAATATTATTGATGGTGAAACGCCCACCTTCGATAAAGCAAGGGATGATGAGGGTGGCATCAAATTTAATATCAAGTGCCATCGCCAATGCATCGGTTTCAGCGGGGTAATGCCCGCGCAAGGTAGAATCGCTGCGGCTAACGACAACGAATTCGCACCCTGCAAGCTGGGCCGCTGTGGTTAAATTTTGACCAATTTCAACATTCAGTGCCTGTGCCTTGGCCGTTGGCAAACTGCGCGAATTGGTGAGCACATAAAACACATTTGATGTTGTCGATGTAAGCTCGTTGCGCAATGACTCAACTGACCATTCTGTTAATACAGGCACATTGCGCACAGTTTGGGTGCCGGTCGGATCATCGTCCAACACAACCAGCTTGCGCGTTGCCTGTTGCAGATCGGCGCGAATATCGCCGATGAGGTCAGTTGACCATTCCGGAGGAAGGGTATTTAGGAGATCAGTTTTTGCAACCATTGATGAACGATAGATAATATTAAGACTGCCCTAATTTTCTCATAAATTATGACAAATAGCAAATTTGTTTTAATGATCTTTGGCTTGTTGATGCTAGGATGCGGCGAAAGGCTGATGCTCTATTTGTTAGGTTTAGGCAAGGTGATTGCAATGACAAGTGCGATGACGGGCAGCATCGTCAAAATAAGCAGCACGGTGGGGAGGCCAGACACATCGGCTACCCGACCCAACAACGGCGAGGCTAACCCACCTAGCCCAATGGCAGCGCCGGTGGTCACACCCGATGCAACCCCTAAATTTGCAGCAGCATATTCTTGCCCCATCACAATACCGACCGTGAAGGCCGCTGCCGTTGCCATGCCAGCCAAAGCTAAAATAACGCTAGAAATGAAGCCATTGGTATTGAGAAATATGATCATCAAAATGGGTAAGACCGCCAGCGCAGTCACTAAAATGCGTTTGCGCCCAAAACGGTCAGACATAGCCCCCGCCAACAAGGTGCCAATCGCCCCCGCAATTGAGATGAGCGTAAGGTGGCTATTGGCCTCGACGATGGGCAGCCCACGCACTTTAATGAGATAGGCTGGCACAAATGCCAACAACCCATAATATAACGCGGTGCGTAGCACAATAACGATTGTAAGGCGGATGAAGGCAGACCAATCAGTAGTGGCATCGGCGGTGGCTGTTTTGCCGCTGCGGTTGGCAGGGCGAAAATGGTTGAAGCGTGGCAGTTCGCGCCATAACAACAGAGCATAAATGGTGGCTGGTAGCGCCATCACCCAAGTGCCAGCTAGACCAAGCCACAACACGGCAGTGGTGATGAGGGCTGGACCAAGTGCAAAGCCAAGATTGCCGCCAACATTAAAAATACTCATACCGCGACCACGTTGTTGGCGCGATACATAATTGGCAAAGCGGTAGCTTTCGGGGTGAAAGGCTGCCACGCCTGCGCCCGAAATGATGACCGAAGCAATGATAAAACCATAGTCAGGCACAAGCCCCGCTAGCGCAATACCAAATCCGCCCAAAAACATGCCAAGTGGAATCAGCCAAGGCAATGGGCGGCGATCTGAAATAATGCCGAGCAAAGGCTGCAAGAGGCCTGAAATGAGCGTGGCGGCTAATACTATACCTGAGGCAGCTGTATAGCTAAGATCACGCTGGGCGACTAAAAATGGCAGCAGCGCCGACACCGCGCCCTGGTTGACATCGTTGAGCAAATGTCCAAGCGCAAGCATAACGATGCCACGACGGTCGAGGGTGGTGGGGTAGGATGCTGCAATCATAATCTTGATTTTTATCTACCTTGCCGTAAGTGAGTTAAGTATATAATCAATTTACATATTAGCCGAAGCCGAACTGCAAAAAGTAAAAGCCTATGTTTTGCGAAAATTGCCAGATGTGTTGCGTCAAGATACTGAATTTGAATTGTATCTTGATGGGATATTGGCCAAAAAATTCCCGTGGCGTGATGAATTTGCGCTGTTGCTGAGTCGTTCTACAACCTTACAAAAAGAGTTGTCAGAGTTTCACGATAAAACCAACCAATGTTTTGAAGAGGGGACATAACGCTTTGCCAAAGCCGAACAAACGCGATTGGTGTTTACGCAAGCCATTGCAACATTGACATAGTGTCATAGCCCTACCAGTCCAAGGGCAGTCCAAGTCCCTGAATAAGAATACAAATTAGCTCTTCTATAATCCATCACTAATTATGAGCAACTCACTCCCCCCTTCTGCATCCGAGATAAGCTATATAAACGAAATAAAGGCATGGCGGGCCGACCGCGAACAAAAATTGCGTGCCAATGATGGCTGGATCACCTTATGTGCATTAACTTGGCTGAACGAAGGCGATAACACTGTTGGCAGCGACGAATTGAGCGATATTGTGTTGCCAGCCAGCAGTGTGCCGGCCCAATTGGGCAAAATTCATTTTAATGCCGGGGTCGCCACCCTCATCATTAGCAGCGACACGCCAGTGCATGTGGATGGCGTTGTTACCCGCCAAGCAGTGTTGCGCTCCGATGAGAACCATCAAACCCCTTCATATGTTACTGTTGGCGATGTGACTTTTTTTGTCATCAAACGTGGTGAGCATTATGGTATTCGTGCACGTGACAAAAATAGCCCTGAGCTAAAGGCTTTTGGCGGTTGCACATGGTTTGATGTCAATCCCAATTATCGGGTAACGGGTAAATTTACGCCACATGTGCCAGCACGCCAGTTACCGGTTATGACAATTGTGGGCATTACTGAACCGACTACCAACCCGGGCACGGTGTCTTTTGAATTAGAGGGGCAATCATTTCAAATTGAGGCCTTTGACGGTGGTAAGCATAGTCTGTTTATCGTTTTTCGTGATGCAACAGCCGGCAAATCGACCTATGGCTCAAGCCGCTTTTTATCGGCCCCTATCGCCGACGATGGCACGGTGGCGTTGGATTTTAACAAGGCTTTTAACCCACCGTGCGCCTTTACGGTTTATGCGGCCTGCCCGCTGCCTTTGCCCAGCAATATTTTGGCCCTGCCCATTAAGGCAGGTGAGTGCTATTCTGGTGGCATTCATGAATAACTGCTGATCAGCCATGAATGAAATCGATATCACCCTGTTTTTGCAGCAATTCGCTGGCCTTGCCCCTGTGATGCACTTGCTCTCGTTTTTGGGGCAAGAAGAATTTTACATTGTGCTGATTCCAATGGTGTATTTTGTGTTTAGCCGCACATTGGGCATTCGTATGTTAATGTTGTTGTTAATCTCAACAGGACTGAATATATTATTGAAATTGGCGTTTCATATGCCGCGCCCCTATTGGGTTGACCCCAGAGTGCAAGCATTTGCGATTGAATTAACCTATGGCATGCCCTCGGGTCATGCCGAAATTTCGGCAGCGATCGGTTTCTTGTTAGCTTTTATGGTGCGTAAACCCCGCATCACCATTTTGATTGGCGTTTTGGTGTTTTTGGTTGGGGTGTCACGGGTCTTTTTAGGGGTGCATTTTGCCAGCGATGTGCTGGTGGGGTGGGTTTTGGGCGTATTGACGGCGTGGCTGTTTGTGTCGATTGCACCCAGCGCCGAGCGTTGGTTGATGCGCAGCCAAGTGAACTTGGCTTTGGGGGCGGGCGGCGTGGCTGCCTTGGGGCTGATTTGCATTGGCTTGTTGGTGCAGGCCAGTATTGCGCCTAGCCAAGACCCACAAGCATGGGCGCAATATAACCAAGAGGCCCGTCGTTTAAATGAAGTGGGCACGGTCGCTGGTTTACTCATTGGCAGTGTGATTGCCTATGGCATGGTCAAACAACCGTTGTTTATTGACGACAAAATGCTTTATCGTTTGACTGCCATGCCAACGATTAAACCGCTATCATCGCAAATGCGTTGGGTGCAATTTGCTATTAGTGTATTAGGCGGTTTTGCTTTGTGGATGGGGTTGCGAGCGATTTTTCCGCGTGACCCTGAATTGCTTGGGCTGTTCTTTCGTATATTGCGTTATGCTTTGGTAGCATTGTGGATGTTGTGGCTGACCCCGCGTTTGATAAAGCGAAAGTAAAGATAACGAGGCGGGTTAAACCCGCCTCGTTATCTTTATTTTAAGGCTTAAAATGTATTTTCTCGATAATTAGGGGTAAACCCAAAAGATATCATATCGTGATTTCGACGAAAATTTGTTTTATTCCCCCTGTATTTAAAAAAGTTACGCCAATGCCGCACGCTCGGTGCGGGTGCGCAATACATGTAACACGATTGCGGCGACAACCATTACGCCGCCGATGACATCGGTTCGCCAATCGGTATACAGTAGCAATACGCCGCCGACACCGGCCAATATCCGCTCAATCGGGGTTGCCAAGCGCAATATCCATCCCCCCATCCCCAGTGCCATTGCTGCCACGGCAATTAAGCTGGTGATAAATGTTTGGGTCACTAACCACCAGTTGCCTTGGAATAGCCAGCCCAAATCTGGGTTATAGCTTAGCATCAATTTGCCGGTTACATCGACTAATAACAGGCTCGCACCTTCGGGGCTGATGGTGAACATGATCGGCACAAGAAAGGCTGGCAAACAATATTTCCACGCCATCATCATGGTGGGGTAGGGTTTGCCGCCGGTTAGGGCGGCGGCGGCTGCCGGGGCCAAAGCCGTTGGCGGGGTGACATCGGCCAACACGGCGTAATAGAAAATGAACATATCGGCGGCGGGTTCTGGCACGCCAATTTTGGTGAGGGCGGGCCAGATCATGACACGGGCAATGATGTAGCTGGCAGTGACGGGCACGGCCAAGCCCAATACCCATAACGCCAAGGCCGCAAACAGCACCGTTAATAACACATTGCCGCCTGCCAAAGCCACAATCGAGCCGCTTAAACGGGTGCCCAAGCCAGTTAAGGTGATGATCGACACGATCACACCCGCTACTGCCGTGGTCGAAGCAATTGACACTGTGCCTTTGCCGCCCGATTCAAGCATTTTTAGAATGGGGGCCGCACCACCTTTTTGCCGCCAACTTTCAAAACAGGCTACCAATACAGTCACCATCATGGCCCAAAAGGCCGCGTTGGCTTCGCTGCGAATGTCGATATTGATGGGGTCAAGAATCGGGTTAATCACACTGCGCCCAAACCACAAAATAACACCAACTACAGCCCCAATTCCCAAGGCACGTAATGAATTGAGACGTGTTTCGGGGCGCAAAAAGCTCAGCATAAAGGCGATGAAGATGCTCCAAAATACCGCCATATAGGCCGACATGCCCACCGCCATCAGAATGGCAACTGCAAATAACGAGGTGAAATGATAGCCATATTTCAGCGTCAACACTTTAAGCGATTCGGTTTGGGCCACAACCGCGTGAGTTCCCATGCGCCGTGAGTCGGCTTCGATCATGAGAAAGCACGACAAATAATACAAAACCGTTGGGATCATGGCCATGATCAACACATCGAGATAGCTGATCTTGAGGTATTCGGCGATGATGAAGGCTGCCGCGCCCAAGGTGGGCGGCGAGAGTGTGGCCCCAATACCCGCAGCCGACAAAATGCCACCCGCCGTTTCTTTGTTATAACCGGCTTTTTTGAGCATGGGCCATGCTAATGCGCCCAAGGTGACGGTAGTGGCAACGCCACTGCCGCTGACTGTGCCGAGCAAAAAGCCAGCCATCGTTACAGTGCGACCTGGGCCAGCTCCACTTTTGCTTTTACCAAGGGCGGCAAAGGCCCAATCTAAAAAGAATTTGCCTGCGCCACTATATTCGAGCACTGCGCCATAAATGGTAAACAGCACAATAAAAGTGGCGGCCACGTCCAATGGCACGCCAAACAAGCCTTCGAGCGTAAGATAATTTTGCCCAATAATGCGGTCGAGGCGATAGCCGCGATGACCGAAGAAGCCTTCGATTAAATTGCCAAACAAACCATAAAGAATAAAAACAACAGCAATAATGGGCAAGGCCAAGCCGGTGGTGCGGCGGGCCGATTCAAGCGTCATTAAAATGGCAATAATCCCCATCACAATTTCAACTGGGGTCGGGTTTACAATCCGTTGCAGGGCGGCTTCGTAATTAAAAACGAGATAAAACAAACTGACGAGGGAACCGATCACACAAACAATATCTAAAATGGTCGGGGCTTTTTTGTCACGTTTGCCAAATGGATAAATGAGAAAACTGAGTGACAGCACCAAGGCTAAAAAGGTTGGTCGATAAACATAAGTGCCGATGTTATATTGGGTCCAATATAGGGCATAAACGGCCAACAGCCCAGCAAAAATGCCGACAAAAAGTCGCCATCTGCCTTTTAAGTCACGGGTTTGTGCCTCACTTTCAAATTCTTCGATTAGTTCTGTGATTTTGGCATCACTAATCACTTCGATTGGCTCGGCGCCATCGACAGAGAGAGGGGTTTGGGGAGAGGATTGCATTTTGAAATTTAAAATGAAAAGTGAAAGATGAAAAATGAAAAATTGGGGAAATTCATTATTTACCTCCCCAATTTTTCACTTTAAATTCTAAATTTAAAATTTATTTAATAGCGCCTTTCTCTTTATAGAATTTGATTGCGCCCGGATGATAGGGCAAGGATGAGCCAACCACAGCACTTTGTAAACTAAGTCCCTTGGCTTCGGCATGAACCTTTTGAACCTCAGGCAAATTGTCAAAAATGGTCTTGATGATGTTATAGGCCAGTTGCTCATTCATATCTTCATTCACCAACAACACATTGCCAATGCCCATGCCGGGTACATCTTGGTCAATACCTTTATAGATACCCTTAGGCAGTGCAAATTTTGAATACAGTGGGCCATACTTTGCCACAATTTTGTCTACATATTGTGCACCGTCGATAAATTTGACCTTGAGGCCGGGTGTATTGACCAAATCGGTGACGGCGGCGGTGGGCAAACCACCAATCCAGAAAAATGCGTCTAACTTCTTGTCTTTCATGGCATTAACACTTTCGGCCACGCTAAGGGCTTCGCGTTTGATGTCTTTTTTGCCGTCCAAGCCAGCCGCTTCTAACACACGGTCAGCCGCCACTTCAGTGCTGCTGCCTGCCGAACCAACCGAAATTCGCTTGCCTTTCATATCTTCAACTTTAGCAATGCCGCTTTCTTCAAGCGAAACAATATGCACAAAGCTGGTGTAGAGTGTTGCGATAGTGCAGGCGGGAATCTTGCCGACATCTTTATATACGCTAATACCTTCGGCAGCTTCATAAGCTGAGTCAACGGTGCTCATGGCAATGTCGGCATCGCCTTTTTTGAGCAATTTCATGTTGTCTACCGAGCCGCCGGTTACTTCGCCTGTGACTTGGGTGTTGGGCATTTTTTCTTGCAAAATGCGTGCGAGGCCGCTGCCATAAGGATAGAACACGCCGCCCGTGCCGCCCGTGCCAATCACCAAGCGTAGGGTTCCGCTGGGCATGGGTTTGGTTGCTTTGGCGGGTGAACATGCGCCACTGGCGGTGCTGCTGCCACTGCCAGACGAGGGTGCGGCAGTAGGTGCTGCGCAAGCTGCCATGACAGTCATTACAGATAACAATGCGATACTTGAAACTTGTTTCTTCATTTTGGTTTTCCTTCTTTATCTCCTTGAAGCCGATTTGATATGAAATCAGACATATGAATTATAAGGTGCATCTAAGGAAAATAAATGACTTGTATCGGGGCGATGAGATAAAAAAATCATAAATATTTATGCCCCAGAAATCAGGTTTCTGCAAAAAACCTGATTTTTAAGTGGCATTACTCAGCCCGACTGGGCAACGCCGAATCGGGTAAAGACTCTTCGCTATTGGCATCGGCACTTACTTTAGAATCTTGCACATGATTTACATCTTTAAAAACTGGGGTTAGATGCGAACAACCTTGGCAGCGATCAGCCAACCAAGGGGCGGTGGGGATATGACAACCGCACATAAATCGAGCAATTGCACGTCATAATTCACGTGCCACTATGCAAAATCAAGCCAACTCAGTACCTTTGCTAATCTACCTTTTTTGGTCAAATGTAACGAAACCCCCAACTCTTTAAAAAGCAGGTTTACAGCAAAAACTTGATAGCTTTTGACAGCTAATTTATGATTTTTTAGGCTGGTATTTCGTTATTTTGAATTAAAAATACAATCAGATTTTGTTGGATTGTATTACTAATCGCTTGAAAGTTGGTTTTTGCTGAGTATGATAGGTATATTGTACGGTCAAACAGATAGCGATTAGCGAAAGTATTGTTCTTTACCGTAGCTTTATCGTTATTATTGCTTTACCAAAAAATCTTAGAATTTGATAAACTTTGCATCAATATTGAGTGCGGCTTTAAAATGAGGCTTTCGCAGATCTCCTCAATTTTTACCCGTGCGAAATATAAAAATTGGGGGTTGCGATATGCCGTGACTCTGTTACTAGCTAAAACGAAAAGGAACTCAATCATGTCTGAACAATATTTAACGGCCAAAGCGCGTCCACCCTATGCCAAAGCCGCTGCTACTGCCAATATTCAAGATTATGAAACGACTTATGCCACTTCGGTTGCTGACCCCAAAACCTATTGGGCGAAGGCATCTACCGAGATCGATTGGTATCAACCATGGGATAAGGTTTTTGACAGCAGCGATGCCCCATTTTATAAATGGTTTGTGGGTGGCAAAACGAATATGGTACTAAATGCCATTGACCGCCATGTGGCGGGCAGGCGCAAAGACCAATTGGCCTTGATTTGGGAAGGCGAACCCTGTGACGCAGCCGGAAAACCCAAAGAGGTGCGCACCTTTACCTATGGCGAGTTGCAACGCGAGGTGAATAAATTTGCCAATGTGCTTAAGCTATATGGTTTGCAAACAGGTGACGTGGTTGCCATTTACACTGGGCGTTGCCCCGAGCAAGCCATTGCCATGTTGGCCTGTGCAAAATTGGGCATTGTGCATAACGTCGTGTATGGTGGTCTGTCGGTCGATGCCTTGAAGAGCCGCGTCGAGGACTCGCAAGCCAAGTTGCTGGTAACCGCCGATGGCTGCTACCTCGCCAACAAAATTGTCGAATTGAAGCATATTGCCAACGAATCGGTGGCGCAATGCCCTTCAGTTGAAACGGTTATCACCATCCGCCGCACTGGCCATCTCAACAACAGCCCCCAACCGGCTGGGGCAAAACAAGTATGGTGGGATGTGGCAATGGCGATTGCCAGCGACGAATGTGAGACAGTGGCATTAGATGCTGAATCGCCTTTCTTTATCATTTATACCAGTGGCAGCACAGGCCGCCCCAAAGGGGTGTTACATACTTTGGGCGGTTATATGGTCGATGTGCAACACACGCTCAAAAATGTGCTCGATATTAAAGATGGTGACACCCTGTTTTGCACCAGCGATGCCGGTTGGGTGGTAGGGCATAGCATTGTGCTATATGGCCCGCTCATGCATGGCATCACCACCATTATGTATGAAGGCGGCCCCGCCATCCCCAACCCCGGGCGTTGGTGGGACATCATTGAGCGCTATAAAGTGACGCTATTTTTCACCGCGCCCACCGGTGTGCGTGGCCTAATGCGTTTTGGCGATGATTGGCCAAACAAATATAACAAGCGCTCGATGCGTTTGATGGCGTGTGCCGGTGAGCCGCTTAACCCCGAAGCATGGGAATGGTTTAATAAAGTCATTGGCGGCGGTGATACCTGTATCATTGACAATTGGTGGCAGACCGAAACTGCTCGTCCCATGATTTCAAATTTGCCGATTTTGCCACTAAAACCCGGCTCATGCAACCGCGCCATGCATGGCATAGAAATTGATGTGGTAGATGATGAGGGTAACACGGTCCCTGCCAATGCTGAAGGCAACTTGGTGATTAAGGGGCCTTGGCCCGGCATGTTGCGCACCATTTATGGTGACCCAGAGCGTTATGTCAGCCAATATTGGTCGAAATATGCCAAACAAGGGTGGTATTTGACCGGCGATGCCGCAAAATTTGATGAAGACGGTTATTTGTGGGTAATTGGCCGCACCGATGATGTGATTAAAGTTAGTGGTTATCGGCTTGGCACTGCCGAGGTCGAAAGTGCTTTGGTGTCACATCCGCAAGTGGCCGAAGCCGCCGTCATCGGCTTGCCACATCCGGTGCGTGGTAACGCCATTCACGCTTATGTTATCTTAAAGATGGGGGTTGAGAATCACCCTGGATTGCCCGAAGAATTGCGGGCACATGTTGGCAAAGTGATGGGACCCATTGCCAAGCCCGAAAGTGTGACAATTGTGTCGCTGTTGCCCAAAACCCGCAGCGGCAAGATTATGCGCCGCGTGTTAAAGGCGAGGGCACTGGGCGAGCCAGAGGGCGACACTAGCACGATTGAAGGTTAGTATTGGAGCACCGTCATCTCTGACGGTGCTCTGGCGATGTTTCTACAATGCCGCCAAAAACATGGCTTTGTAATAATTGGCATCTACCTCGGTCACGACATCACACTCGTATGCCGAAGTGTGCCACCATTCGGTGAGTGAGGCGCGTTGATAGGCATTGCGACGGTCGATGACTGTCATGCCGCGGGTGGCAGGGCTGCCGCTCAACTCAACGGTAATGGGGAAACGCTGAATGTTGGCTCGTGTTGGGTCAATGGCGACGGCGACGGCCCCAGCATCGCCGATAAAGGCGTGATCACGCTTAAAGACTTTCATCACCGAAGCGCAAATGCGACCGGCAATTTGGGTCGGCCACGAGGCTGAGTGTGTCATGACCTCGGCCTCATCTTGCCGCACCGCCACTTGGCGAAATGGGTCGAGCGGGTAAAGGGTGATGGGTAGGCCGCTGCTCAAGATGATATGTGCGGCATCCGGGTCGCAGCGAATATTGAACTCGGCGGTGGGGGAGGTGTTGCCAAAGGTGATGTGTGCCCCGCCCATGATGACGATACGTTCAATTTTATGTCGCAAGTGTGGATACATACGCAAAAACACCGCCAGATTGGTCATCGGCGCAAGCGCCACGATCGTGACCGGCTGGCCGGCATCCGTGAGCAAACGGCGCAATAACTCAACCGCGTGAAAAGACACGGTGCTGCGTGGCGAGATCGGCAACCCCAAGTCGGCCATGCCATCGCCCCCATGCAAACGATCTGGTAACCGCACCACTTCCATCAAGGGGGTCAAACAACCCGCCGCCACTGGAATGGCGGGCGCACCAGCCACATCTAATATTTTGAGCGTATTGGTGACAATTTGGTCAAGGTAATGGTTGCCCGCCACACAGGTGATGCCAAGTACATTCACACTTGGGGTGCGCGTGGCCAGCAAAATAGCGAGTGCGTCGTCGTAACCTGTATCAACATCGAGAATAATATTCATATGTGGGAACTACCTATCATAGCTGGTTGATTGGTTGATTCATGACTCAAAAATTATGAGTTATTAATCAGTCAATCAACCATTCAACCAATCAACCAATTAACTAATCAACCATTCAACATCAGCAAGTTAGGCAATGGCGGCAATGGCTTTACGCACTTCGCTTTCGTCTACATCACTGGTAATGACGAGATCACCCGGCTTGCGCAGCAAAATAAAGCGCAATTTGCCGCCGCGCTTTTTTTTGTCATTTTGCATAATATGCCAAATGGCATCAATGTCTGAGTTGCGTAACGAGGCATTGAGCTGTGATAATTTGGTGGGCAAACCGGCGCTGATCAATAATTCGCGTATTTGTTCGATCATATTGCGTTCACACAAACCCATCGCATATGACAAGGTCACGGCACACATCATGCCCAAGCCTACGCCCTGCCCATGCAGAATTTGATAATTGCTCCATGCCTCGATACCGTGCCCAAAGGTATGCCCTAAATTGAGAAAGGCACGACGGCCTTGTTCAAAGGGGTCTTCTTCAACTATACGGCGTTTTAGGTCAATCGAGCGCACAATGAAATTGAGCAAACCGACATCTATCGACCAAGTGCCAGCTTGGCCTTTGGCTTTGTGTTCTTGGTTTTGCATTTGTGCATCGATGTTTTTAAAACGAATCTCTTGAATTTCATCCCAAAACACGCCGCCATCGATTATGGCCGATTTAATGACCTCGGCCATGCCCGCACTTATTTGCAGCGGCGGTAGGCTACGCAGCACGCTTAAATCCATCACCACCAAATCAGGTTGTTTAAAGGCCCCAATCATGTTTTTGCCAAATGAGGCATCAACCCCTGTTTTACCACCGATGCTTGAATCGACCATCGCCAGCAAGGTGGTGGGCACTTGCGCCAAAGCGATACCGCGCATAAAGGTGGCAGCAGCAAAACCAGCGGTATCACCCACCACACCGCCGCCCAAGGCCAAAGCCACGCTATTGCGTTCAAAATTATGGGCGGCAAATGAGGCATAAATATCTTCGACGGTGCGCAGGGTTTTGTTTTCTTCGCCTGCCTGCATGGTGTGAATAAACGAGCCAGTGCCAGTTAAACCCAAGGCCGAGCGCACGCGGTTGCCATAGGTCCAACCGACATTCGAGTCGGTGACGATGCCGATGGGGGAGGCCCAGCCTTTGCCAGCCAGCATAAAACCCAAGTGGTCAATGATGCCATCGCCGATGACGATATCGTAAGCGGGTTGATCGGGGATGCGCACCGTGACACGCACTTGTTCGGCAGCATAAATACGCAGTACGCGCTCGGCTACTTCTTCGGGCGCTAAGCGGGTGGTATCGACATGATAATGCAAAGCGCGATACATGGGGGCACGCTCGCGCAATAGTTTTTCGACCTTGACCTTGACATCGGCATCTTGCAACAATGGGCGGTCGCTGTCGCTGGTGCGTCTGATGATGGTTTCAGGCGTAGCCGTTAAACAAATGACTGTGCCAGCGTTGAGCAAACGTTGGCGGTTATTGGGGTCTTTAACCGCGCCGCCACCAGTCGCCAACACAATTTTGGTGCGGGTGGGTTTTAAAATTCGCTCAATCAGCCGTGCTTCAAGTGCCCGAAAATAAGATTCGCTGTGGCGATCAAAAATTTGCGGAATGCTTAATCCGGCTTCTCTTTCAATCTCGGTATCGAGGTCAATAAATTCATAGCCAAGCCGCCGAGCGCAAATTTTGCCAACGGTGCTTTTGCCAGTTCCCATAAAACCAGCAAAAATTAAACGCTGATTTTCAGAAGTGCGGAGGGTTTCGTAGAGGTGGCTCTCGTCTGTCATAGTAGTCGCGGGGGGCAAGCATACCAAATTATCTTGGTGCTGCCGATTTTAACGGCAAATTTGTGCAGAGTGGCAGAGTAGCAGAGTTGCAAAGTTGCAGAGTGGCTACTTTGCTACTCTGCAACTCTGCAACTTTGCAACCCTGTCTTATCGCGCAATCGATTCTAAGGTCAGCAAGGTCATCAGCACTCGCAATGATTTGGCTTGGTCGCTGAGATGAAAATAATAGCCCCATTCATCTAACAAACCGTGTTGGGTAAATGGCCGATGTGGCAAGTCGGGGTTAGGCACGGTGGGTAAAGTGCTGGTTGCCAAATAAAAATCGAGTAATGGCAATTGATTGTCAGCGGCCAATTTGCGAATGACGGCATTGATATATCCGCTAGGTGCGCCACCCTGATATTCTTCGATGCTGTCAGCCTTGGTCACCAATACCGGTAGCACATTGTAGGCAATGGCATGGTTGATCATACTGCGCATATTATTTTCAAATTCGCGCCACGCAAATTTGTCGCCAGTGCCCAATTGAATAAACACCACGCTCGCATTTGACAAACGTAATTCACAGATGAAACGACTTTCACCACTGGCGCAACTGGGGTGGCTAAATGGCATTACCATTTCGGCAGCGCTTAAGCCGCCCCGCACCGATACACTGGCATTGGCATCTTGGCGGCGTGCACCGGCATCCCAACGCGCCAAAATATTGGGCAAATTGGGGTATGAGGCGAGGCCATACCACCCTAAGCTGACGCGGTCAAAAAATTGTGGGTGCTCAGAGTTGCTATCGCCCGCAATCATAAACATTTGGGCACTGCGCCCATAAGCAAGGCCTTGGGCATAAATTTGGCGAGCGCGGGCCGATAAGCTGGGCAATCCCACTGGGGCATTGGCGGGGTAATAGCTTGCGGCGACGGCAGGCCGGGCTGCTCTCGCAATCGGTGTAGGCGTTGCCACAGCGGCAATTGTGCTTTGGGGGGGCGATTGGGTCACAATCGGTAGCCGCTCGATATCGATACTCAACACGCCTAATGAAGCAAAGATCCATGTATCAGGCGAGGTGTTGCGGTCGGCGCTGACACGCAGCCAATCGCTATCGGTATTGCGACCAAGGGCATAAAACACTTGCCCAGCGCTGGCAGTTTCAACCACGCGGGTGCTGCGGCTAGGGCCGTTGCGTACATTGGCTACGTCTACATTAATGGTAAACAGTGCGTCATCGGCGGCCATGCTGGGGTGTGGTGCAAGCAAATTGAGCAATAGGCTTACACAAAAAATTCGCAAAAAATTCAGCATAGGGTTATATTATCAGCTTTTGGGATGGCAATTTTATGTTTGTTTGTTCTTTGCGCTATTGTTGCTAGGGGCTGGGGGTGTGGTTGGGGTAATATTGCCCAAGCCTATGTATCTGCATGGCGGCAATGGATGCTGGCACATGAGCACGGCACAACCTTGGGGCTAGACGATTATTTCAGCGCATCGGCCTTGGCACAGGTGCAATATGCCATTACCAGCACCACCAAGGCCGGTTGGCAAGTGCGCCACCGTAACAGCCCGCAAACGCAATTACTCAAAATGATGCACACACTTGAGGGAGTGAGGGTGATTGAAGAGAGGCGCTGGCAAGTGCGCTTTTTAGTGAGGCAATAGCCAGTATTGGTATAAATTCCTAAAAGATGAAGACCGATTTCACTAAACCTGATCTATTTTGAAACACATAGGTCTGCGTCCTTCCCCAAAAGATGTAATGTCGAAATCACTCCATGACTTTTGGTAGCGTGGGCTTTGCCCATGCTACCAAAGGTCATAGAGTGATTTCGACGAAAATTTGTTTTATTTACCCGATTGGGATATAACTACGGTTCTCAAAAGAGTCGCAGTTTATCTCTAAATCTGTGCTAAGAAAAGCATATTTCCAAGTAATACTTATGGCTATTATGATATCTGATTCTGAGTAAAACCATAGACATTTTCATCAAATTAGATCATTAAATTTAATGAAATAAACGGTCATTTATCGCAAAATATTCACACATATTCAGGCATACTTATGCACACAAAATGACCGTAAAAGCACCCGTTGTAATCCTTTACAACACCTACACAACTTGGCTTCCAGAAGACATTGCCCTTGGGCAAAAATACCTTCAAGAAATGGTTAATGAGCTTCGCACAGAGGGGCATCGAGTTGAAGTGGTTGAATTTTGGCAATCGGTTGGTCAAAGTTTGCAAGGCTATGACCCTAATGAATGGATTATTTTTAACTGGTGCGAGGGTGTAGAAGGTGAGGTAGGCGGCGATGCCCGCTTGTGTGAAGATTTACAAGCCCTCGGTTACACCTACACTGGCAACCCCCCGGCTGCGCTCAGGCTCTCGGTACAAAAAGGCCAAGTGAAACGATTACTCAACCGTTGGCAAATTCCTACACCGCCCGGGCAAGCCTTTCGCGCAGCCAACGAGATCCAACAATGGGGGGATTTTCCCGCCATCGTCAAACCTGTCAGCCAACATTGTTCGGCAGGTGTGACTCATGCGGCAGTTGTGCATGATCTTGCCGCCTTGCGCGAGCGGGTCGATTTTATTAACTGCACCTTTAAAGAAGCGGCTTTGGTGGAGGCTTTTATCAAGGGACGCGAGATTAATGCGGGTATTTGGGGCAATGGCCGTCCGCGTATTTTGCCTTTACGTGAGATTGATTTTTCGGCCATTCCAGATCCCTTTCACCAGATGGTGACATGGGACAGCAAGTGGGTGCCCAACAGCGAAGACTGGAACAAAATGCCCATCATTTACGATGTTCGCACCAGCCCAACATTGTATGAGCGCATTGAAAAAATTGCACTCGACACCTATCGCGCCTTTGAATGCCGCGACTATGCGCGGGTTGATTTTAGGATTGATGCCGACGAAAACCCATGGGTGGTTGATGTAAACCCCAACCCCGATATTTGTTGGGATGGTGGCTTTATTGGCGGATGCAAAATGCTGGGTTATAGCTATGGGCAAGCCATTAGTCATATTGTGCAAATGGCAGTTACACGCCGCAACCGCCGTAACACCCTCATCACCAACCTGCGTCAGCGCAAATTGGCATTGGTTTAAAGCACTATCCCTTTAATAATTCCTTAATAATTAAGGGGAACCCCCAAAGAGATAATGTCGAAATCACGATATGGCCTTTGATGGCGTGGGCAAAGCCCACGCCATCAAAGGCCATATCGTGATTTCGACGAAAAGTTATTTTATTTGCCTCGCTTTATTGAGAAGATATTGCCAGTACACCACGATGTTTGATCTATTTGGAGCAGAATATTGACAATATCTGCGGTAGGATAGCCTTCTATGAATTATTCTCAGTCACCAGTTCCACCAGTTCAAGTGAAACGCACACTCAGCATCGTCTTCTTTGTCATGCTGATGGATATTATTGGTCTTAGTATTCTTTTTCCGGTCGCGCCATTTATCGTACAACGCTACAGCAACAGCGCTGTTACAGTGACCCTGCTTTCGGGCATTTATGCTGCTGCCCAGTTTTTCGCCGCCCCCGCCATGGGTAATATTAGTGATCGGGTTGGGCGGCGACCGGTGCTGCTTATTTCGGTATTTGGCTCGGCCATTGGTTATTTTATTTTTGGTATTGGAGGGGCGTTATGGATTTTGTTTTTGGCGCGTATTATTGATGGCATTACTGGCGGCAATTTATCGACAGCCTCGGCCTACATTGCCGATGTCTCACCCCCTGCCGATCGCGCCAAAAATTTTGGCTTAATTGGGGTGGCCTTTGGGTTGGGGTTTATTTTAGGGCCAGCCTTGGGCGGGCTTGTCAGCCAAATTAGTATTGACGCACCAGCATTTTTGGCGGGCATTTTGTCGCTGATGAGTGTTGGGGTGATGTATTTTGCTTTGCCTGAATCATTGCCAAAAGAAAAACGTGATAAAACCCCATTGAGCCTTAAAGATTTTAACCCGTTAATGTCGATTGGTGATATGCTCAAAAAGCCCAATTTAGGTTTGCTTTTGCTCATTTTGTGTGTATTTAATTTTGCTTTTAGTGGCACGAGCAGTGTGGTTGGTGTTTATTCTGCCCAACGTTTAAATGCCACGCCCGCTCAAATTGGCATGTTATTTGTCGTTGGCGGCATTATCACGGCAATTGTACAAGCCAAAATCGTTGACCCTACGGTAAAACGTCATGGCGAAAAAAACATGGCGATTGTCAGTTTACTTTGTCTTGGGCTGGGCTATGGCTTTATTGCCATCGCTACCGAGTTTTGGATGCTTTATCCAACCGCTATTTTGCGCAATGGCATTGGCGGCTTTTTCTGGGGCACCTTAGGGGCATTGACCGCTAGCAAAGTGCTGCCCCGTGAGCAAGGGAAATTGGCAGGTGTCAATACCGCCATTCAAAGCCTGATGTCGGCGATCAGCCCATTGGCGGCGGGGGTGGCTTATGATAGTATTGCGCCGGGTGCGCCATTTTTATTGGGCGCGGGGGTTTTTTTGATCGGCATGTTGCTTACCTTTGCCGTAAAAAATGATCCGGTTTCTGACAAACCTGCCGCTCATTGGTCATAGGCTAAAGAAACCAGATTTTGCCGAATGAAGTACGCCATCTCAAGCAATGCTTGAGATGGCGTACTTCATTCGGCAAAATTTATTTTAAATAATCCCCTGTTGTCGTAAATTGGCTAATTCAGTCTCGGTCTTGCCGAGCCATTGGCTTAGTACTTCGT
>JAGWYZ010000039.1 GCA_018969115.1 Chloroflexota bacterium
CGGCGTGGCGTTGTTGCGGGTGGGCGGGGCCACCGAAACCGAGCGCGAATTTTATAAAACCCGCTGCGAAGATGCGGTGCGCGTGATACGAGCGGCGATGGAATCTGGCGTGGTGGCTGGCGGCGGCTGGGCTTATATTTATGCCGCTCAAACGCTGCAACAAGCTGCGCTGGCAAATGAGGGTTATGATGACGATGCGCTGGCCCGCTCATTATTGGTGGCGGCGCTTTGCCAACCCGCCCGCGCCATTTTACGCAATTCAGGCTACGACGCGGCAGCTATTGTCCCCATTCACCCCCCACCCACGCCTATGCGCAACACCGCGCTTGGTTTTGATGTAACCCAAGGTGATATGGTAGATATGTTTGCTGCCAATATTGTTGACCCAGTGAATGTATTAATTGCGGCGTTTCGGGCGGCGCTCAGTGCCGCCATCATGATTTTGACCACCGAGGCGCTCATTCATAAACCCCGTGATAACCGTGACAAAGAGGTCACGCTAGACCCTTAAACACCCTTTCAAACTCGCTTTTTACAAAGCAATGTTAAACCATGACAAACGCACTTCAAAAACCCACTCAACCCACCGATTGGCAAGCCGCTGGCGGCTGGTATGGCGGAACCGTATTTGATCTTGCTGTGAATGCTGACACAAGCACCCCTTGGGCCTTGGCCGCAACCTTGGCCGGGGTGTATCGATCAACCGATGGCGCAAAAACTTGGGCGTTAACACAGGCCGGCTTTAATGAAGATAGCGCTGTGCGGGTGCTGTCGTCGGCAGGTAACACCGTCTTTGCCGCTACCCAAAACAAGCGGCTATTTCAATCGAGCGATGGCGGGCAAACATGGCACGAGGTAAGCGCTTGGGCGGGTGTTGGCATCATCAACGCCATTGCCATCGCACCCAATTTTGCCGCCAATGACACCCTATTTGCTGCCACCGACAACGGCATTTATCGCTCGTTTGATCGTGGTGAATCGTGGCAATTGGGCGATTTTGGCTTGGTCGATAGCGAAATTTTGTGTTTGGCGGTGTCGCCCAACTTTGACGATAGCGAATTGTTGTGGGCGGGCAGCGCATCGGGCGGCTTATATCGCTCACCCAATGCCGCGCGGGCATGGCGCGAAACCGGCGATGGCTTAGACGACAGCGCAGTGCAGTGCTTGGCCGTGTCGCCGCATTTTGCCCAAGACAAAACGTTGTTTGCCGGATTAGAAACCGGCGGAGTGTTTATCTCGCGTAATGCTGGTCTAAATTGGCAAAGTATCGGGTTGCAAACCCACATGGTGCATTGTATGCAGCTCACCGCCAATGGCCTGTGGGTCGGCACCGATGAGGGTGTTTTTGTGGCCCATGCACCTAATTATGACGACTGGGCGCACAGCCTTGTCAGTGAAAACCCAGTGCTGGCGGTGGCAAACCTTGATGCGGCCCATTGTTTGGCCGGGTTATGGGAGATTGGTTGTTGGGCAACAACAGATGGCGGCGCAACATGGGCCACAAGCAACAACGGCCTTGCGGCCCAAATTCCACCCCAAGCCTTTCAATTGCCCAATGGCCGCATTTACTGCTTGTCGAATCAATCATTGGTGCGCTCAGATGATGCTGGGCAAACATGGCAAACCGTGATGCGCCAAAGCACCTCGGACGAAGGCAACATCCTATCAAACCTCACCCCACTGGGTTGCGGCGACGAAATGGGTGTGGTTTTAGCCAGCCCCACCCGCCTAGAATTTTTTGATTTATTAGGCGTTTATAACAGTTCCGGCTATACACCCCAGCCGCCCATCGAGGCTGACACCCAGCGCCAAATTGGCTGTATCGTCAAACAGGCGACAGTGTCTGAGGCCTTGGCCGTGGTGTATCTGTCGAAGCAATTGCATGTATCGGCAGATGCTGGCAAAACATGGCGCAGCGCCCCCGGCCCCAATGATGACGGCACGCCCTTGCAGGCCGAAATCACCCACGATGGGGCCATTCATATCGTGACTTATATTGCCAAAAATGAAGAAGATGCTGATGGCGACCTGATCGAAGATGATCTGCGTTTTATTGGACGGGTGTGGCGTTGGGAATCGGCTGACGGTGCATTGCCGCAATCGGCTGATGATTGGACGCTATTAACCACTTTGAATGGCTTACATGTGCCACTGGTCAGCCTTGTCAATGGCAATGAAGCCTTGTTGATTGGGGCGCAAAACAGCCTCACCCGTGTGCTGCGTGATGCCGACAGCAAACTACAGGCCCATGCGTTCACCCTCGAAGAAGGCATGAATGTCACCGGTTTGGCGCGTTCGCCACAATTTGCCAGCGATCATCGTCTGATTGCGGCCACCAATCGCGGGGTATTGGCCTCGGTTGACGAAGGGCAATCGTGGCAACCCTTTGGCGATGTCTTGGCGGGTCGCTCGGTGGTCGGGCTGCTCACCCAAGGCCCAAGCTTGGGCGCGGTTACGCTGGGTGGGGCGGTTTGGCAGGTTTAGGTTGTTTCAAGCCTTCGCATTCAATTCGATTGTGGCTGTTGAAAAGCCAGATAGATCTGCCAAGTTTTGCGCCATAATGCTGCCGAATGGGGCAATTGCAGACCAAAAATCTCATTTAACACCGCCACAAATTCGTCGTGCGATTGCACAGTGTGTTCGGTCATGGCGTTGGCGGTGGTGGTGTAAAGCAATGCCCCGCGTAGGGTGATGATACGGTCATCAAACATTTTGTGGCATACGGTCATGCGCACAAATTTCGACTCGGGCGCGGTTTGCAACCAATGGCAACGTTCGCCAAAATCAGACAATTGGTAAGGTTGCAGATTAAATACAAAACCAGCCTTGCTATATTGTTGATTGGTGAAATGCCAATAACCATCGTCACTGCGGCAAAAGCCAAAGGTGAAGCCACCTTGCGTATAAACGCCCTCACCGAAGGGTAACGGATAGAGAAACGCATTACCGAAGCCAACATCGGCAATGTAATTACTCCCTTCAACAGACTTGACCAACAAAATCAGATGATCGCGGACGGCGTATTCGTCTCGGCTGCTGGGGTTAACGACACCGCTCAATAAATGCACCTCAAACCCCAATTGACGCAACGCCCATGCGAATAGGCTATTCATCTCGTAGCACCAACCGCCACGCTGCCGCCGCACAATCTTATCAAAAATTTGCTCAAAATCCAGCGTCAGCCGTTCACCCAGATGAATGTCTAAATTTTCGTAGGGGATGCTGATTAGGTGGGCGCGATGCAGTGCAAACAACACCTCGCGGGTGGCTTGGCGCGGGCCGGCATAGCCGATGCGGGTTAGATATTGGGTGAGCATAGCGTGGGTATGGGGGCATTAGCTCTTTACTGCTATTTTATTACAACTGTCAGATTAAATATTGACTACTGACTACTTACAAAAAGGTGGCTATTTGTGCAAGTGGCTTTTTCTTGCTGGCGAAGGCCGGCACTTTGACATCATCGGCGGGGTAGCCGACGACG
This sequence comes from Chloroflexota bacterium, assembly GCA_018969115.1. Taxonomy (GTDB): domain Bacteria; phylum Chloroflexota; class Anaerolineae; order J036; family Brachytrichaceae; genus AQU-03. The sequence continues at coordinate 3,482 of JAGWYZ010000039.1, forward strand.
AGTAGCAAAAATGGGCGCTCGTTTTCGGGTCGGCCCAAAATTTGATTGAGAAACCCCATTGGGCTGGGGGTATGAGTGAGCGAAGCTAACCCAGCGTTGTGAATAGCGGTGATAAGCATACCGATGGCGATGCCGGTTGATTCACTAGCGTAATAATTTTTGACCTTGCGGCCATCGGGTAGCACGTCATAACTTTTGGCAAAAATGGCAATCAGATAAGGCGCATCTTCGAGAAATGGCTTATTGGGGTCTGTGCCCAATGGCGTGAGCGCATCAATCCATTCTTGTGGGGCACGACCGTTGTAAAATTCGCGCTCTTCTTCCTCGGCAGCCACACGCAATTTGTGTTTAATGGTAGGGTCACTGATGACGACAAATTGCCAAGGCTGCAAATTTGCACCATTGGGGGCCGTTCCTGCGGTCAAAATACAATTCTCGATGATGTCACGCGGGACTGGGCGGCGGCTAAATTCGCGCACGGTGCGGCGGCGGCGCAGATCAGCATAAAATTCGCTGGCGCGGCGCTGCATGTCGTCGGGCGCATATTCGCGGTAGTCGCTATGCGAAATGAGGTTGAGTGTTTCGGGCATATAGGTATAGTTTATCTAACTTTCATACCTTGCCACCCTTCTTTTGCTTAAGTTCAAAACACCGCCTGCTTGCTATGTAAACCACGTTTAGCAAAAAAATCCGCCGATTGCACATACAACCGGCGGATTCGCGGCGGATTCGCCTAAACCCTCACCTTCGTCTCGGCGGCACACTGGCCCCACCCCCCGACGGCCCGACGGCTGTCGGGCGCGGCAGCGGGGCGGGGGTCGCGGTAACCCGAACTGTAATACGACGAGTAGCGGTAGGCGAAACCGCTGCACCACCGCCGATGGCGCGTGAAGACGGGATGGGTGTGCGGGTAGGCAAAGGGGCCGCTAAAGTCGTCAATGCGCTCAAATCAAGCTCAAATTGCGTGCCGGCCTCATCTTGCAAAATCAATTTTGAGCCAGCCTCAGTGACAATGCGCAACTGTCCGGCGCTGGCAAAACGCTGCGTAGCCAAACTTTCGCTGATTGACCCCGCCACATCACCTTGCTGCACCGAAATGACAACCACTCCCTGAGGCAATGCATCGCCATTCAATGAGTTTCGCGCTCCAGCATAGGCAATCACCATTCGATCGTTGGCTTGCCACACCCAACGATTGGCAATTTTATAAATTTGGCCCGGCAATGGCGCTTGACCATCATCAATAATCGTACCATCGCCGCCACTACGTCGGTCCAGATTCCCCACCAAGGTCACACTATCATTGGTTGCGCCACCCCGCCCATCTACTCGCACCGCACTGGGCAATTGGGGGGGACCACTGCGGGCTTGCTGCATTTGCTGTTCGGCAGCCTGCTCCATACTCACCTTCGCTGCAATCACCTCATTCATGGCAACAGCGACTGGGTCACTGGCCGTAACTGAAGGCGGCAGGGGTGGCCCATTCATAATTTCCCCCCCCGGCGCAGCTGCTACCGTTGAGCTAACGGGAAATGGAAATTGCAAAATGGATAAACCCTCATTCCAGCCAATATCACTATTCCATCTCAACTCGCGTTGTACCGTTCGGGCATCGCTATTTAGGGCAGTTAAAAGCTGGCGTTGCCCAAAAACCGGGCTATTCCCTGTTTCAGTACATTCCCCTTCTTGGGTGTCGCGGCAAGCCATCCATTGGGTCAATGCGCCAGTATAAGTAATGGGTTTACCGGTATTCATATACGAATGTAAACTGAGCCGCGCCCATTGTTCAGCATTAATGCCATTAAACAAATAAATTTCGGGTAAGGCAAACGCTGGTTTGGCTCCCCATGAAATATACAACACGTCATTAAGCGTCCAGCCATTGGCGGGGCTAATATTGGGTCGTGCATTATAGGGACAGCTATCGCAACTGCCAAAATTATAGACAGGGTATTGATACGCCGATGCATAACCATCCATCCAAGCCCGGGTTGCTTGCACCGAATTCCAACTCAATTCCATATCGCTGGCTCCCGCCACCGACACACGGCTGGCAATAGCAGGGTTAACTTTAATCCAGTCACCAATTTCATTCACCATCGTCGCCCATGCAAGGCCATGTTCACGAGTAACAAAATTACCTTTCGTGTTTAAAAAGTAATTACTAGTACCTACAGCAACTCGCAATGCATTCAATGTGGTTTTATTCACACAATTGGCGTAACCACGCATAAAGTTTTTGACAGCGTTACCAATTTGGCTGGTGCTGGCAAAACCCGCCATGCCGTCATAAATAACCGTACCGTATTCATTATTTTGCTGATGCGCCCGCCCAAACGCCAACACAGTTAAACCGCTCTCACCTTGCCGCCCTGCTACACAACCCATATTAAACTGCCGTTGATCATTAATAGTTTTCATATAGCGCGATGTGGTGGTGGTCGCTGGCACATTAGGGTTCACCCCACCCGGCTCAGCTGTAACCGTAGGCACAGATCGCGTAGCAGTACTGGTCACTCGTGCCGTTGCCGTTGCAACAATCGGGGTAACAGTTGGTACAGTCACAGTAATCGCCGTTTGCTCACTATTCAGAGTTAACAGCGGAAAATAATTTTGTGCCGGAACTACATTTAATCGGTAAATTTTGCCCACTGCAAAATCTGCCACATACAATTCACCATTGGCATCTTCGCCAAAAGTATTGATAGTAAAGTTAGTATCAGCGATCAAGGTGCTGCTATAAAGGCCATTGGCGGCAGCACGCGCAGCCCAAATTCGTCCCGAACCTGTATCGCCATAAAAATACAACCCCTCAAGCCAAGGCAATTGCTCACCACGATAAACATAACCGCCAATAACACGGGTATTTTGAGCCGCCGGATATTCCAAAATGGGTTTGGTGATAGGCAAATTGCTGCTGGTGCAATTATTCTTATAAGCTTGGCTCCCCTCCCACTTACTCCAGCCAAAATTAACCCCAGCCTTGGTCCCCGCCGGTAGCAAACTCACTTCTTCACGCAAAAATTCACCAACATCACCAACATATAAATCGCCAGTTTTGCGGTCGAATGAAGCTCGACGCGGGTTACGCAGCCCAAACGCAAAAATTTCAGGCGCAGTCTTTTGCGCACTGGATCCCGCAAGGGTAGTGTTAAAGGCGTTTTCGGGCGGGCTAACATAGGTGTTTTGCGAAATGACATTAATGCGTAATAATTTGCCACGTAAATCTTGCAAATTTTGTGCAGTGCAATAAACATCTTTTGAACCACTGCCATCGCCGGTGCTGATATACAAATAGCCATCTTTGCCAAAGGCCATCCAGCCGCCATTATGCAATCTATTATTAGGGTGCGGGATGGTGAGAATAACCTGCCCACTGGCGGTATCGGCAAGGTCTGGATTGGTCGATACTGTATAACGTGCCACCACAATATCGTTATTGGCAATGGTATAAAGCACATAAAAACGCCCATTTTGGGCATAGTTCGGCTCAAAAGCCACGCTAATTAACCCCTGCTCATCGCCAACACTGCTCACAATACTGCTAACATCTAAAAATGGGGTCGGCATCGTCGCCTCGTTCTTAATAATACGAATTTTGCCTTTGCGCTCAACAACAAACAAGCGATTATCGCTAGCGTTAGCAATAAACCAAGGTTGGGCCAAACCTTCGGCTATTTGCACAAAATTATAAGAAACCACCTCATTTTCAGCAGTGGTTGGCACATTTTGCACATGCTGCACATTGTCATGGGTTTCATCTTGCAATGGGGTGCTAATTGAACTAACGTGCCCCAGATCTCCGGCAGCGCTGAGCATCATCACGCTCAACCCCAAAGCAATCAGGCTACGACGAGTGCGATTTGGTGTATTGTTAGCATCCATGTTGTATCTTTACATTATCGCTTATGCCTAACACCAACGCTGAAGTTTCAACAAAGCGCTGACACGCCGTCATCCTACTATGAAATTAAAACGATATGAATTAACAATTTCGCACCCCCATCGTATCTTTTTTGGTAAGCATAGCACTGGGTCTATGCACCGACTCCGCACCCACTATCGCCGCGCCAACTCCCCCAGCAAAATATTTAGTCCCCTGCTGCTCAATTCGCTCTACCCGTTCGAAATACTCAACAAAAGCATTGTGAAATATTCACCCCCAAAAAGCAGTGAAAGTAGTTTATATTCACCGGCGCTTTGCGCAACAACAGCAAACGGGGGTGTTTGGGGCACAATTCACCGCCAATTTTGACCGACAAACCCAACTCATTCACAGCACCACCCTCACCCCCATGTTCGACCCGCATTTCCCCAACCAAATCAACTATTTCCGCAACAATATTAGCGCCAACATCGCCAACGCAGATCGTATCGAAATTGCATTAAAAACCTATAACGATGTTATCTTGTGTAGCTTCGCATCTGTCGATATTATTAGCACATCGCCCCCACCAAGTACACCACCCGCCAATAGGCTATATAACTTATAACTATATATGGGTATTGCACAACCCCGACCCCTACGCATTGGTAGATGTGATCGCCGTCGCCGACAGCAATAGTGGCTATGTCAGCACTGTGGTGGACGATATGACCGTCAATGAAATCTTGACCCGCACCTTCACCATCCTCCTGCACCCCTATTCAGCCTTGGCCGTCCAAGGCAGCTCGCGAGCGGTGCGATAATCTTTAGATATGGATATCCCAAGCGACATTTTTTTTGCCAATGTGGCCGCTAGTCAAATGGATGATTATGTACATAGCAATGTGTTGTTTTATCCCATCGACACACTCGCTATCGTGTCTGCGGCAGCCGATAAAGGCATGATCTTGCCACAACTATCGATTGGGGCTTGGCTAGAAACAGCTTGGCACTTGGCAGCAAGCAACCTCACCCCCGCCCAATATACACAATTCGAAGCCAACTGCGCCGAGATTGCCCAAATTCGCCAAAAAAGCGGTGATGCCTATATACAAAAAGCCTGCCGCGAGTTTAAAAGCCGCCTCGATACATGGTCTTGGTATTTAGAAGACCCTAAAAGTGGTGGGCGCTATGCCATACAAGTGCATCAACGGCTAAAACTAGCCTTGTTATTAAATAATGTGCCACAACCCGAAAACGAAAAACATCGCCTAACTGCCTATGATCTGCGTTTACGCCGCGATTTTAAACCCGGCCCATTTGTGCTCGAGCCACCGTTACAAGCAGCTGCCCCCACCACCCAGTTTTGGTGGCTATATGGCGGATTGTAATGAACAGGGGACAAATAGCAAGTCGCAAGGCGGCCCAGTTTTGGTGTCTGTATAACGGGTTGTAATAGGCTAGGCCTCAGCCACGATCGTGGGCGCAATAAGTTGAATATTGTGAATCGTCACCGGAGTAATCAAAACCGATTGCCGATTAGAATAATCTTTTGCAGGTAGTGGCGGAATTTTAGTAATAATAGGATCGCTAACAATAGACCTGCGTGTGATATCGCCAATGATAGTTGCAACCACTGTAAACCAAAAACGTGAGCTTTTGCCGATTTCACTTTGCACCCCAAATTCGCCGCTCATCAGCTCGACCAAACTCTTGACAATGGCAAGCCCCAAACCAGTGCACCCAAATAAACTTGTAGTGGTACTATCAGCCTGCATAAGCGGCTGAAAGATATGCTCTTGATCATTTTTACTAATCCCAATTCTGGTATCGATGACCGAAAAAAGCGTTATTAATGTCGAGTTAAAACAGATATAGGCCGATTGCACTATGCCCATCACTACCTATGACATTGATGGGTATAGTGCAATGGTCTCTGTTTTTCACACTACGCGAATATTACGCCCTAGCGCCTGTGCCAATAAAGTGCTATGTCGCTGTGCCTCCCAAAGCTCCATACTGGCCTCGGCCCGCAAATGCGGCAAAATATCGGCCCGCACTACAATCTCACCACGCTCAAGCTGGCAAGTCACCCCACGCACAATCTGCCGCCGCCCGCGCTCTAAATATTCGGCCAAGCGCACCATACCGGCCAACACACGCGCCCGCATCGCATCATCTTTCACAAAAATATCGGCATATTGTGTGCAATCTGGCTCGCCTTTGCGGTGATAGCGCGTCATCAAGCCAATCAGCGCAATTTCGCGGTGGGTAAACGCTGGCAAATCGCCGCTTTCAATCAAATATTGTGAATGTTTATCGTGGTTGTAATAACTCACGCGATAACCAATATCATGTAACAAAGCGCCTGCGCACAACAATTCACGCTCAGCCGCCCCAAACCCATGTAACGGGCGCAAGGCATCAAATAAATCGCACGCCAATTTGCGCACATGAAATGAATGCTCATGCCATACCTGATATTGATGCGCCATATTATCGACCGCAAATTGGCGCGGGTTGACAAACACCGGTGGGGCCTGCAAGTCGGTATGAGGCTGGTCATCCTTTAAAAATTGCTCAAAAAATGCCCCCTCACGCACCCCGGTGCCGCTGATCAAAATCGAATCAAACTTACCCACCCGCGCAATGGCTCGAATGACCAAAGCCCCACCCAAAATCACATCGGTGCGCTCATCATTCATACCCGGCATCTTTTCAAGCTCACTCAGCGTCATCCGGCTCATGCGTTTAATCAAACTATCCAACGCATCGACACTCAATTCATAGCCATGAATACGGTCCATCGGATAACGGCGCGTTTCTTGGTCGAGCTTAGCCAAGGCCCGTGCCGTGCCCCCTGAACCAATCAACGGCGCAGGTGATTTGAGCCGCGCCAAATGCTGCGACAAACGTTCACTCACATAGTCATAGAGCGCTTCAATTTGCTTGCGCGAAGGTGGCGTGCTGGTAAAAAAACGCTCACTCATGCGCACCGCTCCCAATGGCAAACTAAACCCATGCCGCACTTGGCGGTTCACCACCTGGGTCACTTGCGCACTGCCACCACCCACATCAAACATAAAACAATCATCATGCTGAAAGGCATTAATCATGCCGAGATACCCATAATAAGCCTCTTCCTCGCCGCTCAACACGCGCAGTTCTACCCCACACGCCGCTTTGGCGCGTTGTAAAAACAGCGCTTGATTGCTCGCATCGCGGGTGGCGCTGGTCGCTAATGCAATCACTTTATCGACCTGCGAAGCCTTACACAACGAGCGAAAAAGCGTCAATGATTCAAGCGCCCGCCGTATCGGTTCCTCATGCAAAGCCCCATCTGGGCCAATCCCCTCCGCCAGCCGCACCCGCTCCCGCACCTGATCAACCAATTTATACGATACCCCCGGCTCACACGCGTAAATCACCAAACGCGATGTATTTGAGCCAAGGTCAATAACCCCAATTTTTATCATTATTAGCAACAAGTATAGCCATGAGCTGTGAGCCATGAGCCTTGGGCCATAAGCTTTGAGCCGTGAGCTTTGAGCCTTGAGCTTTTAGGTTACAGTTCGCAGTTCATGAGTCATAGCTCATAGCTCACGGCTCATGGCTCACGGCTCACAGCCCACCAACATATCGATTACAATCCCCCACGTAATGTCCGATTTTTCAACTTACCCAGAAAAACTCCGTGAAGTGTTAGAAACCTTCCGCGATAATCCGGCTGACCGCAACGCCATGCTTATTGATTTCTCCGATATGTTCGTCGAAGTGCCCGCCACCATCGCCACCCGCCCCTTCCCCAAAGAGGCCAATGTGCCGCATTGTGAATCAGACACCTATGTCTTTGTCGAGCCACTCAGCGGGCCAAATCACCCATTACATTTTCATTTCGCGGTCGAAAACCCCTTCGGCGTATCGGCACGCGCCTTGTGTGCCGTGCTCGACCAAACCATCAATGGCCTACCCGCCCGCGAAATCGCCGAAATGCCCATCGACAACCTTGTGCCAACCCTATTTACCCGCAACATTTCAATGGGCAAAGGCCAAGGCCTGCTCAGCATCGCCTCGGTGGTCAAAACCCTAGCGCAGCGCTATCTGTAACCCATAAAATGGCCGCCCAATTTACCCGCATCGGCATGGTCGCCCGTTGGCGGCCCCCCCATCTAGGGCACGCCCCGGTGTTGAATGGGTTATGCGCCTGCACCGAACACGCCCTCATCGGCATCGGCAGCAGCAACCGTTACGACCTGCGTAACCCATTCACCCTCGACGAAACCCTCGACATGTTGCGGCTACTGTTGACAGACCACAACAATTACACCCTCATCCCCGCACCCGATCTGGGGCATGGCCCCCGTTGGCGGGCGATGGTCAAAGACCTATTTGGCCCGCTCGACCGTTTCGTCACCGACAACCCCTATGTCGCTAACCTGATGGCTGACGATTACACCGTCATCAAACCCGTTACCCTCGTGCCACCGGCCCAACGCATCGCCATCGATGGCACCCTTGTGCGCCGCCACATGGCCCGCGGCGATGGCTGGCGCGACCTCGTGCCATCCACCATCGCCGACTACATCACCACCCATCACCTCGACCAACGCTTCCGCCAAGAATTTGGCTTGCAAACGCTCATGCTTGATAGTTTTTAGGGAGGGGGCAGAGTAGCAAAGTTGCAGGTTGCAGGTTGCGCTTTATGATTTGCAAAAATTTGCCACCTGCGACTTGCCACTTGCTACTTGCCCCTTTGTAACTCTGCCCCCCCTTGACAATCATTCAAGATTGTGTATAATTGACACTAATTCAAATATACACAATACAACATCCCCCCCCTTCTCACCGCATCATCCGTTCCATAATCCGTAATTCGTAATTCGTAATTAACTATCAGGAGGCAATCATGTATTCATGGGAAGAAGACACCAGCAGTTGGCTAGGCGACAAAGCCTATAGCTATGGCAAAGAAGGCGCAGACAAACGCGAGGCCGCGGCCACACGCGCCGCCGCCTATGGCCCACGCACCTACGAGAAAAAAAGCGGCCCCAACGAAAAAATCATCGCACCCCAACAACGCATCCAAACCGAATCGACCAACCCCCTCATCATCGCCGTCGATGTCACCGGCTCGATGGCCAACTGGCCCTTCGAGATCTTCGACCGCCTGCCGTTGCTTTACAACACCCTCGTCCAATACCGCCCCGACCTCGAAGTCAGCTTTGTGGCGATTGGTGATGCTGCCGTTGACCGCTGGCCGCTGCAAGTCACCCCCTTTGCCAGTGGCTTCGACCTCGAACAATTGCTCGGCTCGCTGTATGGCGAAGGCGGCGGCGGCGATGCCCCCGAAAGTTACGGCCTGTTTGCCCATTGGGTCAACACCCATGTAAGCATACCCAAAGCCAAAGACCAGCCCTTCTTGATCGTATTCGGCGATGCACCCATGCACCTCAAAGTGCCGCGTGACCAAATTTCAAAATATTTGGGCGATAGTGGCTGGGGCGATGTCGATGCCCTAAACGCATGGCAAAAAATGTGCAAATCGTGGAACACTTGGTTTTTACGCCGCCCAACCGGCTCGAAGGGCGACGCCGTCGATAAACAATGGGCGCAGGCCGTTGGCGCAAAAAAAATCTTCTACATTCAAGATGAGCAACGCGCCGTCGATTACGCCATGGGTCTCGTCGCCCGCGCTTGGGGCAATTTCAGCGATTTTCAGGCCAATATGTTGGCCCGCCAAACCGAAGCCAAAGTCGGCGAAATCACCAAACCCATCGCCCTCATCTGCCCCCGCTGCGGCGCCCCCATCCCCGCCGATGCCTTCGGCCTCTTCAAATGCAGCTACTGCGACGGCACGCTTAAATTGTAGCAGGGGGCAAGATGCAGGAAGCAAAGTAACAGGAGGCAAGAGCAGAACGTGTTTACCTGCCACTTTGCCACTTGCCCCCCTTACCCCCTGCCCCTTTCAACTCAGCACCATGAAAACCATCGTCACCATCCCCCCCTACGCCCCTTTTATCGACGAAGTGGCGCGACACCCAATGGTGTGTGGTTTGCGGCTAAACACCGTCATGCCGATCAAAGGCACACACACCGAGGTGTTGCGGCGACTACGCGGTTTTGGGCAACCGGTTTGGGTCGATTTGAAAAGCCGCCAATTGCGCGTGGTCGGCGCAGCCATCCCGCCCTATACCGAGGTCAAACTCAGCCACCGCATCCACGTCAACACCCCCGTCACGGCCTATTTTTCTGATGGGCGTGAACACGCCGAAGTGCTGGCTGTCGATGGCGACCGCCTGATTTTGGGCGATGTCCCCCGCCGCCTGATCGGCCCGGGCGAATCGGTCAATATCGTGCACCCGTCATTAGCCATCGACGGAACCCTGACCGCCACAGACCAAGCCTACCTTGCCGCCATGCGCGAATTGGGGATGCGCCACGTCATGCTCTCCTTCGTCGAGCAAAGCAGCGACATCGACGCAGTAAAACAATTGCTGCCCGATGCCGAGCTTGTGCTAAAGATCGAGTCGTTGCGCGGGCTGGCCTTTGCCCGCCAACGCAAGGCCAGCTTGGGCCGCCTGATGGCGGCGCGCGGTGATTTATATGTCGAGGTCGCCCGCCCCCACCACCTCATTCGCGCCACCCGCGACATCATTGCCGCCGACCCCAATGCCATCGTCGCCAGCCGCATCTTCGAGTCGCTGGCCTATCACCCCGTGCCCTCCAGCGCCGACCTCGGTGATGTGGCCTTCCTCCAATCCGTCGGTTATCACACCTTCATGCTCGGCGACACCGTCTGCCAACGCCGCGACACCGTCCTCGAAGCCCTCAACCTGCTGCAAGCAATTGATAATGGTTAATGGTCAATGGTTAGTGGTCAATGGTTAATGGTCAATGGTTAATGGTCAATGGTTAATGGTCAATGGTTAATGGTCAATGGTTAATGGTTAATGGTTAATGGTTAATGGTTAATGGTTAATGGTTAATGGTCAATGGTTAATGGTCAATGGTTAGTGGTTAATGGTCAATGGTTAATGGTTAGTGGTTAGTGGTTAATGACTGAGTGGCATCATGACTCGTGACTCATGACTCATGAGTCACGAGTCTTTTCCATCATTAACCATTGACCATTAACCATTGACCATTAACCATTAACCATTGACCATTAACCATTGACCATTAACCACTAACCATTAACCATTGCCTCCTACCGCCAACAGGGGGTCGCCGATATTCATGGCGAGGGTGGTGACTAAAAACACAACGAGGCCATCGATGGGCGCGAGCGCGGTTTGCACTGGGTTGCCGAGATAATCGGTGACGATGCCAAGCACTTGCCCAGCCTGCACCGCCTCGCCGACGGCACAACGCGGGTAAAACAGCCCATCGTAATCTGAGCGTAGCCACGCCATTTGCGGCATCACCCGCGTGGGTTTGGCGGGCTGGCTGCTGTGAATGGAACCCGTGAACGCCAACGCGCCATGCAAACCCGCCGACATCTGCATCACCTCATGCTCAGGCCACAAACCTTGCCCGCCCACCTCGGTCAACACCGCTGGCACACCCACCCGCGATGCCGCCGAGATGGTGCTGCCCTTGACCTCTGAGGTGATGATATTGGGCAAGCCAAAAGCCTCGGCCAAACGCATCGAGGTCGCGTCCAACACCGCATCGCCGCTGATGCTGACCACACTAAACGGGGTCAGCGCCTCATTCATATCACCGCCGTGCAGGTCGATATAAAAATCGGCCTTGCGAATGAGGTTTTGAAAGAGCCAATCCGCCAATTGCTCGGCAAACGAGCCATTGGCCTCGCCCGGAAAACAACGATTGAGGTTTTTATTGTCGGGTGGGGCCACATAAATGGCGCGTTTGGCAAAAGCCGTCATGCTGCTGATCGGCACAATCACCAGCCGCCCATGCAACTGCTGCAAGTCTGTGCCCAGCGCCAGCCGCATCGCGGCCTCAATGCCGACATATTCTGCGCCATGAATCCCCGCCGTCACCAACACAGTCGGGCCAGCCTGTGCGCCATTCAACACAAACAACGGCAGCTTGGTCGCCACATTCGCCAACTTTAAATCGAGCACTTGCGCGGCGCGGGCGCCGGGCGCGGCACTGAGGCCGAGGAGCGTAAAAGAGGTGTTTGTCATTTTCTTTGTAAACAGAATTAAAACACAGATCCAATTCACGTAAATAGTCTAAGGGTCAAATGTTAGCAAAATCATCATTTCGAAATTTAAAGATGTAGGGCGCAAGCGCTCTGCGTCCAACTGCGTCATGAGTTATAAACTGCCAGTCAATTTTCTAAATCACTATATGACTTTGGTAGTGTGGGCTTTACCCACGCTACCAAAGTCATATAGTGATTTAGACGAAAATTTGTTTTACTGGCCAGATTTGGATACAACTACGGTTCTCAAAAGTCGCGGTTTAATCAGCTTAAAGATTAATTCATTCCAAGACTTTTTTAAGCCATATTCAAATTATTTTCAACTTAAAATCTCACTATACTCTGAGCGTTTTAAACAAGCTAACGCAATAAAAACAATAAAAAAACTACTATAATCCAATTTCTAAGGTTTCTGAATTTATCAAATATCCATCGAAGCTCACAATGAAAACACTGTGTCGTTTAGCCATTTTGCCTGCCCTCATCGTCTGCCAGTTTTATGGCTATTTAACCCACTCGCAACCCACCGCTGCCAAACCAAACAAACAAGCCGAAGGGCCAAGCATTATTTCACTACCCCTCATCAGACACTCTGGCAGTCCGATCATTCAACGCACAACTATCGAAAATATCATCGGAACCGAAGTGAGCTTGTTTGACGATATTTATTCATCAGCCATTGAGGCAACCCAAACCCGTTGGATGCGCAGCAATGCTTTGGCATTTTTGTGGAATGAGATTGAAGCAGAAGAAGGCGTGCGCAACTGGAGTGTGCCCAGCGTGCGGCAGATCGAGCAACAATTATTACAAGCTGCCAAACAAAATTACAAAGTGATTAAAATTGTGCGCGGCACACCCGAATGGGCACGGCGTGACCCCGGCCAAGGCGCAACCTGTGGGCCAATTCACCCCGATAAACTTCCAGCATTCTCAAGATTTATCAAAGAATTGGTGACGCGTTATAGCGCCCCACCCTACAACATCAAATATTGGGAGATCGGCAATGAACCTGATGCACCCGCCCACGATGGCAATGAAGTATTTGGCTGTTGGGGCAACCCTGCTGATAAATATGGCGGCGGGCGCGATTATGCACAAATGTTGAAAGTGGTTTACCCGGCCATCAAAGCTGGGTCACCCAATGCCATCGCTGTCATGGGGGGATTGGTGCTCGATTGCAGCCCAACTTTCACTAATCTTGACTGTGCACCATCGCGCTTTTTAGAGGGCATTCTAGAAGGTGGCGGCGGTGGATCATTCGACATCGCCAATATTCATGCCTACGATTATTGGGGCGGCAGCAATGAATATAGCAATCGCAACTGGGCCAGCTTTTCGTATAGCACTGGCCCCTCATTAATTGCAAAAACCAATTATGTTCGTGACATTCTCAGCCAATATGGGCTAGGCAACAAGCCCATTATCAATACCGAGTTTGCGCTATTATGTTGGCAATGCGAAAATTCACCGCCCGGTTTCGAGCAAGCCAAAGCCATTTATTTGGCACAAGCCAATGTGGCCGCCTTGTCGAAGGGGTTAACAGCCAATATCTGGTATAGCGTGCCCGGCTGGATCAACTATCAAACCCAACTGATCGAGCTTGATGGCCGCCCTAATTTGGCCTATCGGGCGCTAAAATTTAGTGCCGAACAATTATCAGGTGTGTCTTATGTGGGCGAAGAAACCAGCAATCGTTTTGTAAGAGCCTATATTCTTAACCGCAAGGGCGCACAAACATGGGTGGTGTGGGCATTAGGTGTCGAGCAAAATGCCATCAATTTGCCATCTATGCCCAGTGCTGTATTTGATATGTATGGCACACCCTTGCAAACAGCCCGCAGTTTGCGTGTGACCGAAAAGCCTATTTACATTCATTTTACCGCCGGTCAAGGAGTCATACAACCTTAATACACCAAAACCATGAGGGCAATGGGCATTAGTTCTTTCTCGCTCTACAAGCCTCTATTTGGGGCTTTGGCCTACTGTGCTAATGTTGCTACGCACGGTTGCCACTTCATCATCACCCACCAGCTTCAATTCAGGTGTGGCCAATTTCTCTTGGCGTTGTAAATAACGTTCTAATAATTCAGCCATAGCACGGGTATTGTGCTCAGTATCGATTTGCAAATAAATCTGTTCGCTGGCTGCAAAAAAAATAATGAAGTAAAAGAACCCCAACAACAACATAGTTAGCCCAGCCCCCGACCCAGCAATAATGTTGAGTATGCCCGGCTCAATATTGGTCGGCACATTGTTTAACGGCAATAACATCCCAAAACTGCCCATTAAACCAGCTGCAATAAAACCAATACCGCCTAAAATACTCAATATAAGCGTCAACCACGCCATTACCTTTAAAAAAGTGGCAATAAATCTTAAAGTGCGATATCGTTTTTTGACCATAATTTATTATCCCTCATCTATTTTCTACGTACTTTAGATCTTTAGGGTCAATTTTAAAAGACATAAAGCCAAAACCATTGTCGTGATGCGGTCGTTATACGCAAAGTATATAACCAGTATAATCACGCCCGATGGACAGTATGAATTATGCACTCATTGTGCTCTTTACGGCAATAGCCTTGGTTTTGTTTTTGGTGTGGTTTTTGGTAGCTGTACCCCAGCGACGCTCACGGCAAACCCAAGAACAAGTGGTCGCTGAACTCGAAGTTGGTGAAGAAATTGTAACGGTTGGCGGCTTAATTGGCAAACTCACTTATATCGATCGTGAGAAAGATCTCGCCAAGATCGAAATCGCCAAGGGTATTGAAGTGCGAATCATCCCCGCCGCCATCAGCCATCCCCTCGATATCATGGCACGCATCAAACGCGCCGAAAAACAACAGGGGAAGAAGTGAAAAGTGCTGAGTGCTGAGTATTTTTCCTCAGCACTCAGCACTCAGCACTCAGCACTCATCTTGCGATTCGACATCTTCACCCTTTTCCCGGGCATGTTTCAGGGGCCTTTCGCAGAAAGCATTATTCATAATGCGATAGACGAACAGTTGCTATCGATTCACATCCACAACATCCGCGACTACACCACCGACAAACACCATGTCACCGACGACTATGCTTATGGTGGTGGTGGGGGCATGGTGATGAAACCAGATCCCATTTTTACGGCAGTGGAAAGTGTGTTGGGGCTAACCAAGAGCCAAGATTCAATAATGCAGAATACAGACTCGGCGGTTCAAGACTTAGCACTCAACACTCAACTTCCTTTACTCAGCACACCTATCATCCTGATGTCACCTGCCGGGCGGCGATTTAACCATGAAATGGCAAAGGAATTGGCAAGGCATGAACGCATCGCGCTCATTTGTGGGCATTATGAGGGGGTAGATGAACGGGTGCGTGAGCAATTATGCACCGATGCCATCAGTATTGGCGATTATGTACTAACTGGGGGCGAATTGCCTGCAATGGTGATTGTCGACGCAGTGGCACGCCAAATCCCCAAGGTGCTGCCCGAATTTGCACCGCTGAATGAATCACACGCCAATGGCTTGTTAGAATACCCGCACTATACCCGCCCACCCGAGTTTCGGGGCTGGCGTGTGCCCGATATCTTGCTCAGCGGTCATCACGCCAACATCAAAAAATGGCGGCAACAACAATCTGAATTGCGCACCCGTGCGGCAAGTAGTCAAAGGTCAATACTTGAGGGTTGAGAGTATCTTGCTGATTACTCTCGACCCTCAATTCTCAACTACTGTTGATCTGGCTTCTTTTCGTCTTCACCGCGCAGCCCAGTTCGGAATTCGCGGATGCTCTTGCCTAATTCACCACCTATTTTACCGATGCGACCTACGCCGAACAGCAAAATGACAATAATAAGGACGACAATGATTTCAGTTGGTCC
The DNA here is from genome assembly GCA_018969115.1 of Chloroflexota bacterium. GTDB lineage: Bacteria > Chloroflexota > Anaerolineae > J036 > Brachytrichaceae > AQU-03. Next base: position 19,385 of record JAGWYZ010000039.1, read on the forward strand.
AACACTCATTTTTATTTCTCCTTTTCGTGATGAAGGGTATTCTACTCCTTTTCACAAAGCCCTTTTTTATTTTACTTTGCTCGCCAAATCAGGATCATTGGGGTCAACAATCGGCTCGCCACCCAAGGGGATTAATTCAGCATTTTTAAACAAACTGCCACAGCTGAACAACACCACACTTTCTTCTGGCTTAAGAAATCCATCATCCATCAAATGTTTGTAAGCCGCATACGTCGCCGCACCTTCTGGTGAGGCAAACACCCCTTCGGCCTTTGAAACTTCACGCATAGCGATGCGAATCTCATCATCTGTCACGCTTAAGGCCTTGCCACCGCTAGCGCGAATAGCATCGAGCATGATGTAATCACCGATCGCGATGGGCACGCGCAAGCCGGCCGCAATGGTATCGGCATTCTGGAATAAATCGGCATGACGTTTGCCTTCGTTATAGGCCTTCACAATTGGCGCACAGCCTTCTGATTGCACACTAATCATCTTGGGGCGTTTGCTGCCAATCCAACCCATTTTCTCTAGCTCATCAAAGGCCTTCCACATACCCACAATCCCTGTGCCACCGCCGGTCGGGTAAATCACAGCATCTGGCAATTCCCAATTAAACTGCTCAGCCAACTCTAAGCCCATTGTCTTTTTGCCCTCTTGCCGATAGGGTTCTTTGAGCGTGCTAACATCAAACCAGCCACGATCGGGCGATAAGGTACGCACAATCTTGCCGCAGTCGTTAATTAAGCCTTTTACCAAATACACATTTGCACCATACATCATGCCTTCTTTGCGCATCATGTCAGGCACATCTTGTGGCATAAACACATAAATGCTCATGCCAGCCCTTGCGCCATAGGCCGAAAGAGCACTGGCCGCATTGCCAGCCGAGGGCGCACCAATGGCTTTGGCCCCCAATTCTTTGGCCTTACTCACGGCGGCGCTCATGCCCCGCGCCTTAAAACTGCCGGTCGGGTTCAACCCTTCTTCTTTTAGAAATAATTTTTGAGCGCCCCATTTTTGGCCCAAACGCAAGGCAGGCAACAATGGGGTGCCGCCTTCGCCTAGTGTCACGACATTTTCGGGGTTACGCACGGGCATAATTTCAAACCATTTCCACATATTTTGCGGGCGGCGGAAAATCACATCTTTATTAAGATTAAGGTCTTTTTTAGCACTTTCAAGATCATATTGTGCCAGCAATACTTTGCCACAGGCGGCGCAAATCGTTTGCAACACCTCGGCAGAACATTCTTTGCCACAATACGAACATTTAAGATTCACAAGGTAACTTTTCATAGAGGAGGCTATTATCAAGGATAAAGGATGAAAAATAAATTTCATCCTTCATTCTTCATTCGTGTTCTTTATAATTCCAACATGAAAATCGTCATCATCAGCGGCGGCTCAAAAGGCCTTGGGCTTGCACTTTGCCAACAATATCTTGCCAATGGGTATCAAGTCGTCGAATTTTCGCGCAGCGCCCCACACCCATTTTCGGTTCAATGTGATTTTGCCCAGCCAGAAAAAGCACTGGTACAAATGACAGCCACATTTGCTGAACTAAGCCGCACCAAGTACAACGAAATTATCATTCTCAATAACGCCGCCTTGCTTGGCCCCATCGGCCCCAGCGCCCACAAGGCACCAACCGATTTAATGACGCACCTTAGTGTCAATGTCACCAGTGCCATTTTGTTTTTAAGCCAAGCCATTAACGTATTTCAGGCCCACACCTGCCCAAAAATCATCGCCAATATTTCGTCGGGGGCAGCTATCAAAAACATCTCAGGCTGGTCACTCTATTGCGCCTCAAAAGCTGGGCTAGAGCATTACATTCGCACTGTCGCTATCGAACAAAATGAACAAGCCCAGCCATTCACCGCCATCAACATCGACCCTGATCTGATCGACACCGACATGCAGGCCGGCATTCGCCAAGCCAGCCGCGCCGATTTTCCAGCACTCGATCGTTTCATTCAGCGCAAAGAAAATGGCATCTTGCGCCCACCCGCCCAAGTTGCTGCTGCCGTCATCCGCATCATCGGCAGCCCTATTGCAAATGGGGCGCGTTACGACATCACCGATTTTGTATAATCACAACGTTTCTGTATGTCAACAGATTACGATTCCCCTTGGAAAGATTTTTTGCAACAGCATTTGCATTGGGTTTTTGATCTACTTTTTCCAAAAGCATCGGTGCAAATTGACTGGGGTCGTGGTTTTGAATTTTTAGAGCAAGAGTTACGCCAAATTTTGCCGGAAAATGAACGTATTAAGTGAATTGCAGATGCATTGGTTAAAGTGTATTTGCTAGATGGCAAAGAGCAGTGGGTGCTGATTCATATCGAAGTGCAAGGACAACGCGATGATGATTTTCCTGAGCGTATGTTCATCAGCTATTACCGAATTTTTGATCGCTACAAAAAACGCATCGCAGGGTTTGCCATTCTCAGCGATAATGACCCAAACTGGCACCCGCATGAATTTGTAAGCGAGTTGCTGGGCGCAAAAGAAACCTATCATTTCAATACTGCCAAATTGATTAAAATCGATCCAAAAATATTGGCAAACAACGACAATCCATTTGCATGGGTTGTCATAGCGCATCGGGCCGCTCAGCAAACCAGCAAAAATGCCCAAGCCCGTCTGCGCATGAAAATACGTCTAACACAAGAATTAGCGCAGCAACGCTATTCAAACGAAGCAATCCGAGATCTTTATCGCTTTATGGATTGGATTATGCAATTACCCGAAGCAGAACGAATACAATATAAGGACGAATTACGCAAGATGGAGGGCGAGTCAATGAAATATATATCGAGTATTGAACAAACAGCGTTGGCCGAAGGCATCGAAAAAGGCATGATGCAAGGGATAGAGAAAGGTATAGAGAAAGGCATGATGCAAGGCATGGAAAAAGGACGCACCACCGAACGGATTGGCTTAATCATGCGCTTGCTAGAACGTCTGATCGGCCCTATCGATGCAAATACCCGCGAACTAATCGAACGCCTAAGCACCAATCAACAATTGCAATTGGCAGAAGACTTGCTTGCCTTTAAACAACCAAGCGATTTACACATGTGGTTAAAGTTATTCGGCACATCGCCATAGCCATGCTGATGACCACCGATGTCAGTATCTGCCTTGGCAAGGCAGATACTGACATCGGCACAAACCCTATTATTTCACCACTAACCCCAACGCAGCATGGGCCGCCGCCAAACGTGCCACTGGCACGCGGAATGGTGAACAACTGACATAATTGAGGCCGGCCCGATAACAAAACGCCACCGACGACGGCTCACCGCCATGCTCGCCACAGATGCCAACCTCAAGGTTGGGGCGGGCCGTACGGCCCTGATTAACCGCTAGCTCGATCAACTGCCCCACCCCGTCTTGATCTAATTTCTGGAACGGGTTACTCGGCAAAATGCCTTCTTCGACATATTTGAGCAAAAAGTCTTTTTCGGCATCGTCACGCGAATACCCATAAGTCATTTGCGTTAAATCGTTGGTGCCAAAGCTAAAGAAGGTCGCCACTTCGGCAATGGCCTTCGCGGTCAATGCCGCCCGTGGCACTTCGATCATGGTGCCGAATTTATATTTCACCTGCATATTTTGCTCGGCCATCACTTTTTTGGCAATGACTTCTAGGCCGGGCTGTACCCGTTTCAACTCATTCACATGCCCAGTCAATGGAATCATCACTTCGGGCATCGGCTCAAAACCTTGTTGCTTGGCAGCGCAGGCCGCCTCAAAAATAGCCCGCACCTGCATATCGATCAACCCTGGCAACATAATGCCCAAACGAATACCGCGCAGCCCCATCATGGGGTTTTGCTCGTGCATTTTGTGCACCGAGGTCAACATCCCTTCTTTGCGCTCAAGCTCATGCAGCTCAGACACATTCAACGCAGTGTAATTGCGCTTGGTGTGCAATTCGGTCACCCGCTCGATCAAATCTTCTTGCGATGGCAAAAATTCATGCAAAGGCGGGTCAATCAGACGAATAATCACGGGTAAACCTGTCATCGCCTTAAAAATGCCTTCAAAATCAGCCCGCTGAAACGGCAATAACTCATCCAGCGCCGCTTGCCGCTCGACATCATTTTCCGCCAAAATCATACGTTGCACAATTGGCAAACGCACTTCTTCAAAAAACATATGCTCGGTGCGGCACAGCCCAATACCGTGTGCGCCAAATGCCCGCGCCCGCTCGGCATCTTTCGGGTAATCGGCATTCGCCCACACTTGCAGCCCCCGCGCTGGGCGACCTTTCACGTCGGTGCGGGTTTTACGCGCCGATATTTCATCGGCCCAGCCCAGCAAGGTCACTAGATCGGGCTGATCTTCATACTTCGGTGCTACCATCGGAATCGCCCCGATCATGGCTTCGCCTTTTGCGCCATCAATCGAAACAATATCGCCCTCTTTTAGTGTATGCGCCCCGCTGCTCACGGTGCGAGCCACCAAGTCGATTTGCAGCGCATCGGCCCCGCATACTGCCGGAATGCCAAATTGACGCGCAACGACAGCCGCGTGCGAGGTCGCGCCACCGCGTGCCGTCAAAATACCTTTGGCTGCCACCATACCATGCACATCGTCGGGTTTGGTTTCAGGGCGCAACAAAATAACCGCTTTGCCAGCCTTGCCCCACGCCTCAGCCAAATCGGCATCAAAAGCCAACACCCCCACCGCCGCCCCGGGCGATGCGTTTACGCCCGTGGCCAACAATCGGCCTTCTTTCTTGGCGGTTTTACGCGCCTCATCATCAAATTGGGGGTGCAACAAAAAGTCAACATCGGCTGGGGTGACTCGTTGTACTGCCTCCTCTTTGGTAATTAAACGCGACTTTGCCATATCAACCGCAATTTTGATGGCCGATTTAGCGGTGCGCTTGCCATTACGCGTCTGCAACATCCACAATTTGCCGCGCTCAATCGTAAATTCAACATCTTGCATATTACGATAATGCTTTTCCAGCATATCCGTAATTTTCATAAATTCCTTATACGTTTTGGGCATGGCTTGGACCAGCTCGGCAATGGGGACAGGCGTGCGCACACCAGACACCACATCTTCGCCTTGAGCGTTCACTAAATACTCACCCATCATCACTTTTTCGCCGGTCGATGGGTTGCGCGTAAAGGCTACGCCTGTAGCACAGTCATCGCCCATATTGCCAAATACCATCGTGGTGATGTTGACAGCGGTCGGCAACGTACTCTTCCAACCCATCGTCTTGGCATAAGTGCGGGCCTTGTGGCCTGTGGCGCTGCGAAAAACCGCCATCACACATTCATGCAACTGCGTCATCACATCTTGCGGAAACGGTTTGCCAGTCTCTTGCAAAATCACATCCTGATAGGTGGTTGCCAACGCTTTCAAATCATCGGCGCTCAAGTCAGTGTCAGCTTTGACACCTCTAGCCTGCTTTAATTGATCCATCGGCGCATCAAACTTTTCGTCATCAATATCCAGCACCGTGCTGCCAAACATCATCAATAAGCGCCGATATGAGTCATAAGCAAAACGTGCATTGGTCAGCGCCGCCACAATCGGCAAATTGGCTTCAGTCAAGCCAACATTTAACACCGTTTCCATCATCCCCGGCATCGATTCACGCGCCCCCGATCGCACCGACACCAACAATGGCATCACGCCCGGTGT
>JAGWYZ010000309.1 GCA_018969115.1 Chloroflexota bacterium
GCGTTGTTATGGGGCGGCAAAGCCGCCCCATAACAACGCTGAGATAGTGATTTCGGCGAAAAATTGTTTTAAGAAACACTGTTTTAGGAATTTGCACTCATATCTTTTCAATAATTTTGGAAAACCCTAAATATGGCATCTAACTGCATGGAAAAAGCCCACGCAGCTAAATGCGATACACTGATTTTTACAAAATATTAAAAGGATATTATTTTTATGCTGTTGCAGCCATCAATGCACGTTTGACAGCAATTGCTGCCAAATGTGCACGATATTCGGTGCTGGCATATTGGTCACCCATCGTGGCATTCACCGATTCATCAACTTTAGCGGCTGCTGCCGAGATGTTGGCTTCACTTGCAGCTTGACCATTGAGGGTGCTTTCGACCCCAGTGCAGCGTATGGGGTTGGCGGTGGCCCCACCTACAGTTACAGACACATCACTGCACACGCCATCGGTTTTGGTGACAATGGCGCAAGCACCAACTACCGCATATCCCGATGCTGGATGTGGAATCTTGTAATAATGTCCACTTGTGCCAGCGCCATTGGCAGCTACGGTGATCGACGTAATGATTTCGCTGTCGGTCAAGGCTGTCGTAAACAGATCAACGAAGAAGCTATCGGCATTGATGGTGCGCATGCCACTCGGCCCAAAAACCGTGATGACCCCGCCCAGCGCACGCACGACGGTTGGGTAATCGGCAGCTGGGTCAGCATGGGCCAATGATCCACCAATCGTGCCACGGGTACGGATCATTTGGTCACCAATTTGGCCTGCGGCTTGTGCCAACACGCCACAGTTGTCTTTTACTGCTTGTGAATTGGCGATTTCGGCATGGGTGCACAGTGCCCCGACGGTTAATTGACCATTTGCGACAGTAATGCTTTTGAGATCTGCAATCCGCCCAATGTCAACTAATGCGGGTGGGTTGGATACCCGCAATTTCATGGCTGGCACAAGACTGTGCCCGCCAGCTAAAATTTTTGCGCCCGGGTGTCGTTGCAACAAGGTCACTGCCTCTGCTAACGATCCTGCGCGGTAATAATCAAAATTTGCTGGAAACATTTATACTCCGTAAATTTAAAATTGAAAATGAGAAGTTTAGAATTAGGCTTAAGCCATGTTATTTTGTGCAATTCTGACAATGATTGTCAGAATTGCAACAATTTCTTTTGACTTTTGGGTTATTGGCACAATTTTATCAACTGCAACCAAATTAGTTTCACCCAAGAGCTGTAAACAATAATGTTTTTCCCTCGCCTTTTTTAGTGCAATTACACACGTTTATATGAAATCGGCTCGACTTTGCTCGGCTTCCGCTTCTTCTAAATTTGCCCCGATTGAAGTTCCAGAGCGCAACAACTGCTTTCCAAGTATTCTTGCACTTTCATCTGTTTTATACAAATGTTGATGCAATTTTACAATTCGACAAGCAAACCGAAAGCTGCGTTCTTGAATTTTCTCCGGAACAACCATCTTTTGGGAAATTTAAAATTTAAAATGTAAAGCTAAATCATTTTATAGCTATATTAAAGCTATAAACAGCCTTTAAATTTACATTTTCAATTTTAAATTTTATTGATTGCTTTCCAAATCCGTTGTGGTGTGAGCGGTAGCTCAATATGCTCAACGCCGAGATGCGCGATTGCATCCATGACAGCGTTGGCTATGACGGGGGTAGCCGCAATCGTGCCCATTTCGCCAGCGCCTTTTACACCCAACGGGTTGTGGGGCGATGGTGTGACGGTGCGTGCAATTTGGAACATGGGGAAGAATTGCGCTTTTGGCATTGCATAATCCATAAATGTTACCGTTTGTGGTTGACCATCTGAATCATAGGTGCCATGTTCATACAATGCTTGCCCAATGCCTTGCACCACGCCGCCTACAATCTGCCCTTCGACAATCATAGGGTTGACGACATTGCCAACATCATCGACAGCGTAATATTTTTGCAGGCTGACTTCGCCAGTGTCTTTATCGACCTCAACATAAGCAATATGGGCGCTGTTAGGGAAGGTAAAGTTGGCTGGGTCGTAAAATGACTGTTCTTCCATGCCCGGCTCTAGCCCATCTGGCAAATTATGCGCGGTATAGGCTGCAAATGCCAATTCACCAAAGGCTTTGGCTTTGCTGGGCGCACCCTTCACATACACTTTGCCGTTATCACGGTCATACACTAAATCGCTTTCGCTGGCTTCAAGCTGATGCGCAGCGATCTTAATCATTTTATTGCGTACTTTTTCACCGGCTTTGGCAATAGCACTGCCGCCGACGTTTAAGCTGCGGCTGCCATAGCTGCCCATGCCAAATGGCACTTTGGCCGTATCACCATGCACAATATCGACATCGCCCATGCCAATACCGAGTTCATCGGCCACGACTTGGGCAAATGCAGTTTCGTGTCCTTGTCCGTGTGAGTGCGAGCCGGTCATCAAGCTCACTTTGCCAGATGGATGTACCCGCATGACGGCGCTTTCCCAGAACCCGACTGCACCACCGAGTGCACCGGCTACTTTGGATGGGGCAGGGCCAGAGGCTTCAATTGCGCCAACTACGCCGATACCGGCCAATTTGCCAGCGGCGCGGGCTGCATCACGCTTGGCGATGAGACCTTGGTAATCGCTGAGTTCTTCAAGTTTATCGAACAGCTTGTGATAATCGCCGCTGTCGTATTGCAGCGCCACAGGCGTTTGATATGGAAATTCGTTGGCTGGAATAAAGTTTTTGCGGCGCAAGGCAATCGGGTCCATATTGATTTTGCGGGCGGCAATATCAATGGCGCGTTCAAGTGCATAACATGCTTCGGGGCGACCAGCACCGCGATAGGCATCGACTGGTGTGGTGTTGGTGATCGTGCCCCACACTTCACCATACACCCCGGGCACCTTGTACAAGCCTGTCATCAGAGTGAGATAAAGCGCGGTTGGGATGAGCGGTGCGAAAGTTGAAAGATAGGCCCCTTGGTCGGCGTGGGTTGAAATATGAATGGCCGTAATCGTGCCATTATTTTTAACCCCAACCTTGATCGTGCTGACATGGTCGCGGCCTTGTGAATCAGTAATGCTCGATTCACTGCGTGTGGCCACCCACTTGATTGGGCGATTGATCTTACGGGCGATCCAAGGAGTAATAATTTCTTCGGGGTAATGGAAGATCTTGCTGCCGAAACCCCCGCCGACGTCTGGCGAGATTACGCGCAGTTTATGTTCGGGGATGCCGAGGGTAAAAGCGCTGAGCAATAAGCGAATTGGGTGCGGGTTTTGGCTGGTTGTCCATAACGTCATCTCCTCGGTCATGTCGTTCCACTCTGCGGCGGCGGCACGGGGTTCCATGGCGTTGGCAATCAGGCGTGTGTTGATGAGGTCTTTCAACTCAACTACATGGTCGGCGGCAGCCAAACCAGCTTCGGTCGCTGGTAAATCGCCGATAGCCCAAGGGTAACTGGTGTTGTTTGGCAAGTCGTCGTGAATAACGATACCACTTGTAACAGTGGCTTTGGCCCCAATGCTTGCCGGTAATACTTCGTATTCAACGTCGATTAAATCGAGCGCATCTTGTGCGATATAGCGTGTTTCGGCCACAATGACTGCAACTGCATCACCAACATGTCGCACTTTGTCGCCGACCGGCTGAATAGCCCAGCGGGTAGGCACTTTGATATTAGGCACATTCCAGCCACATGGCAATTTGCCACAGCCGCCGTCAATCAAATCTTGTCCGGTAAATACAGCAATCACGCCGGGCATTGCGGCGGCTTTGCTGGTGTCGATGCTCAAAATTTTGGCGTGGGCGTGTGGGCTACGCTTAATGGCAAGGTGGGCCATGCCCAGAATATTTAGGTTGGCGACATAGCTGCCCTTGCCTTGAATAAACCGTGGGTCTTCCTTGCGTTTGATCGATTGTCCAACTAATTTTGACATACTTATTCCCTTTGGGAAAATCTAAAATTTAAAATAGAAAACTAAAAATGGGAATTTTAATCCCCTAATTTTTAATTCTAAACTTTCAATTTTCAATTTTAACTTGCAAGTGCTTCTCGCGCTTGCATTGCTGCTTTGACAATATTTTGATAGCCTGTGCAACGGCAAATATTGCCTTCTAGCCCGTGCCGAATTTCTTCTTCGCTTGCATTGGGGTTTTGTTTTAGCATGTAACTAATGCTCATGATCATGCCTGGGGTGCAATAACCACATTGCAAGCCGTGTTGATCCCAAAATGCTTGTTGAACGGCATGTAATTTGCCATTTTGAGCTAAGCCTTCGATGGTGG
>JAGWYZ010000310.1 GCA_018969115.1 Chloroflexota bacterium
CCCCCCATTTTTTACCCCCCCCCGCGCAAGCCTCTCATAAACTTCAAAATATTAAGCCAAATACAACAGCGGCACCTCGGTTGTTTTGCCCAACCTTAGCACACTGATGTTCAAGCGCAAGGGGATGGGCGGGCCGTAGTTGAGTGATTGATCTATCCGTTATGAATCGATCCCTGCTTGTTCCAACAACGCAAGTCGCTCTTGTTCCAATTCTTGCCGCAGTTCGTCTTCAGTCGGCAATATTAATTTATAACGACTGGCAAACAACTGCTCACTGTCTTTTAATACGGAATAACGCACCACCGCACTGTCTTTTTGCGAACACAAAATAATGCCGACAGTGGGATTATCGTCTGTGCTGCGCTTCAAATCATCATACATGCGCACATACATATCCATTTGCCCGATATCTTGGTGCGTCAGTTCGCCAGTTTTGAGATCAAATAGCACAAAGCATTTGAGTAGATAGTTATAAAACACCAAGTCGATGTAAAAATCTTTGTTTTCGGTGCTAATGCGTTGTTGACGTGCCACAAATGCAAAGCCTTTGCCAAGCTCAAGCAAAAACGCTTGCAATTTGGTCATCAGGTTTTGCTCAAGTTCCGATTCTAATAAGCGACCTGTGCCGGGCAAGCCCAAAAATTCGAGCATGATTGGGTCACGCACAAACTCACGCGGGTTGCGATTGAACGGCTGGGTGTTGGTATTGGCCTCGGCAATGACGGCGGCTTTGTCTTGGCTTGCCAGCAGCCGCTCATAATAGAGGGTGTTGATTTGGCGTTCTAAAGCGCGTGAACTCCAGCCTTGTGTGACCGCTTCGTGCATATACCATTGGCGAACATTTTCAGATTCGATGGGCAATAAATGGCGATAGTGGGTCCAACTCAATTCGGTACGCACTGCGTTCCAAATTGGAAAAGCCAAATAAAAACGCCGCATGTGGCGCAAATTACGCGCATCAAAGCCCTTGCCAAATTCGTGGGTTAATTGCTCGGCCAATTGTGGCAACAGGCGCGCCCCATAGGCGGCACGGCTTTGCCCTTGTTGCTCAAATGTCACAATATGCTGCCCAATTTGCCAACAGGTGCGCACCTGAATGACATCAACCGCTTGCAAGGCCTGATTGCGGGCTTGGCGGATAAGCTGCTGTAATTGGCGATAGAGGTTGCTTAATTCGCTTGGGTTTGTCATTTTGTTTTTGTCTAATGCCCCTCAGGGCTTCATGCTCATTCCAACTTATGGCGAATAAAAAACAATTAACAATGCTGCTATCAAAGTCTTAATGCCCCTCAGGGCTTCATGCTCATTCCAACGATTATAAAGGATTAACCATCATACCCCCCCATTTTTTACCCCCCCCCGCGCAAGCCTCTCATAAACTTCAAAATGTTAAGCCAAATACAGCAGCGGCACCTCGGTTGTTTTGCCCAACCCCTGAATCTCAACATCGGCGATTGTTTGCGCCCCTAAATTGTAATAGCGCACACTGTCTTCTTGTGGTTTTACCAATTTGTCTAATTGTTGGCGCAAGGTCGCAAATTGCGTGTCTGACAACAAACACTCAAACACACTGCGCTGCACCCGTTCACCAAAGCCAAGCAGGGCATTGCCAATTTTGTTGCGGCGCTTGTTATCGGGCACATCATAGGTAATAACATAGAGTTTGCGTGGTGGCATCGGTTCTGGCAAGGGGGTATCTTTAAGTTAGGCATTGACTAGCGTGTTAATAAGGGCAAATAGGGTTGCCCATGGCGCACCGCATGCGCCATGGCATAGGCCTGCAACTCAAAACAACGCCGATAACTGCTCTTTTCACCAGTCACAGGGTGTTGCAGCTCTGTATTCATACGGTTTTCAAATTCGCTAATCAACCGCTGTACCCCTGCTTGGCTCAATACAATTGGACGTTGGGGTTGGTTGCTGGGTGAAAAATCGGCGGGTGTAATCAACTCGCTATTAAGACAACGCAACACCACACTGTCGGCAATAATGGGGCGAAACTCTTCAATAAGATCAAGTGCCAACGAGGCCCGCCCGTGCAAAGGTTCGTGCAAAAAACCGATGTAGGGGTCTAGGCCCACCAATTGCACCGCCGCCTCCATTTGCTTAAACAACAAAGTATAGGCAAAACTCAACAATACATTAACTGGGTCGGTGGGTGGTTGCCGTACCCGTTTGGTAAAGCCCCAGTCTCGCTTAAGCATCAATGGCAAAGCTCGAAAATAAACGGCACTGGCGCTGCCCTCATAACCCAACAAGCTGTTTTTATGGCTGGCTTGTTCAATCGTGCGGCCGGCCCGCTCTAGCTGCTCAATGGCGGGGTCGAGTTGCACTTGGCCATGCTCACGCCGATAGCGCAACAATTGGGTGCGCATATTACGCAATTTGCCGCCTACGCAATCTTTGGCAATTTGCAGTGCCAACTCGGGGTGCAACGAGGCGGCATATTGACGGCGGCGCAGTGCGCCATCACGCGCAAATGGCCCGGTCAGGCGACCACAATAAGCCCCATTTTCAGTCAGAAATACCACATCAACCCCGTGATACAACAAAAATTTAGCTGTTGGTGTGGTCATTACGGCATTGCCCAACAATACCACCCGCTCTACATGCGCCAGAGGCATTGTTATAATTTCTTGCCCATTACGTTCAACTATCAAACGTTTTTGGCGATGTCGTAAGACATCCCCATGCTGAGTTATATAAAGTGTTGGCATTGTTACGTGATGGCTTCAGCGTAAGACAAACCCACCCTTTACACAATCAGGAAAAACCCTGATGGCTCAGGCCATTTCATTGACCACCGCCGCCAACAGGCTGGCCAACACCCGCCCAGTAATGGGCGATACGCCAAAAAACAGCTCGGCTTTGCCATAAATACTTTTCAGTTGGCTTTCAATGGTCTTGCGCGATTTTTTCAGCCGTTCGGCCATTTGTTTATCGGCCAACCCCTCGCATAACAATAACTTGGCACAGGCTTTTTCGGCTGGGCTAAGCGTATATTGCCAAAATTCACGCGCCCGTGCTGCCCGGACCGCCCGCGCCTGTGTTTCGGCTTGGTTTAGGGCTGCAAATGGGTCGGCGCTTTCGATCAAGCGAAACAATGCCGGTGCCACATCGGCATAGCGCAACAAAGGCAGCGATACCAACGACGCTTCATCACCTGCTTGCCAGTGCATCCGCTTTTCGCGCAATAAATCTCCTGCGCTAAACAAATGCCATGCTGCATCTTCGCCCTCAAACAACAGTTGGGCCGCAATCATGGCATACACACTCATGGTTTTGCGGCCTCCGGCCAAACACAGGTCGATACTATGGCGGGTTTGTGGGTCTTGGTTGGCCATTTTGATCTCGCGGATGGCGCTATAAACAGCGCGGCACACCAACACCCCGGCCTCAGGGCTATCGACATCTCGCAATGCTTCACCCTGCGTATTTTGCAACACCCGTAATTCAAAACACAGCCGTGGATCTTTGGGCAATGTGTCGTTTAAGCGTTGTACGGCCTCTTGCATGGGCGCAGAATTGGCAGCTGTGTGTAATACCAACACCTGCCGCACATCACGGCCTTGCTGCCGCAACAAATCAATCGTTAAGGTCACGACTTGGGCTTCGCTGCCCAGGGTGGCGATGAGGGTGGTTGGAATGTTGGATGAAGCTTGCATGATCTTAGCGTAACACAAACCGCCCCAATTCCACCAGATTGTCTTGTGCCGCCGTGCCATTCAGTTGGGCCGGCCAGCGCTGCCCGCCGCTGCGGTCATACACCCCCAACAAAATGCGATACTCGCCCGGCGCGGCATCTGGCTTGAGCGTCAGGCTATGCGCTTGATTAATGCCCTCGCCAGCGCGATAGGTTTGGGTGGGGCGCAGGCCAGCCGCGGTGATGGGTGGGCTGTCGTGCTGGGCCGCCAGCTTGCCATCTGGCCCCAAAATGTGTAAAAACAACACCCCATCGCGGCTGGGGCTGCCCTCAACCCGCCATTGGGTGTTAAAGTGCAGCGTGTCACCCCCGCGCAGGCCAGCCAGTGCGCGGTCAACGTCATAGCCAAGCACCGTCAGTTCCCCCACTTTGGCGTTGATCGGCACTTGTGAGGGCGGCGGCAAGGGCGCGGCGGCATAGTCTTGCACCTGCACCAAGCCTAGCCATTGCCAGTCGATGCGTTGCCCGTCGCGTTGGCGCGTCAGCCACAAGCCATACCAACCGGCTTTGGCCGAGGGCGGCACTGGCAACGAGATCAAGTCGCGCA
>JAGWYZ010000040.1 GCA_018969115.1 Chloroflexota bacterium
GCTCTATCGCCTGTGTAATCGGGTTCGGCTTGGGCTTTTCTGCGCTCGATATGGCATTGACTGTTGTCAAAGGCTATTGGGGCATTGCACTCATCACCTTGCTCGCCACAGTGGCTTTTTCTTATCTTTTGCAGGGCAAAGGGTTTCTTGGCATGATTCCCATTTTGCTTGGTGCGATTGTTGGCTATATTGCCACACTCATTTTTGCACCCGGCTTCATTAAGTTTGATGGAATTACATCCGCTGCCCTCATTCAACCACCCAATATCACCTTGCCTAACTTCACCAGCCCCTTGGTCGGCACTGCCATCTTTAGCATTGCGGTCATGGCCTTGGCCACCATCCCAGAATCAACCGCTCACTTATATCAAATGAGTCTATACGTCGATCAATTGGCAGATGATCAAAATCATGAACGCTATCATCTCGACAAGCACATCGGCTTCAACCTCATTCTCGATGGTATCGGTGATTTTCTCAACGGTTTGCTGGGTGCAACGGCTGGTACCAACTATGGCGAAAATAACTCGTTGATGGCCATCACCCGCAATTACTCTGGCCCAGCTCTCATTGCTGCTGGTGTTATTGCAATTTTGCTGTCATTCTTAGGCCCATTTACAGCCCTTGTTAACAGTGTGCCTGTATTTGTAAGTGGCGGTCTCGCCATTTATCTCTTCGGGGTCATTGGTATGCAAGGCATTGCGCTTATGCAATCATCCAAGGTCAATTTGTTCGATCCGCTCGAACTCGCCATTGGGGCCACCATCATGGTTATCGGCATTGGTGGCAATATTGGTTTTCCCGGAGGCTTGTTGCCCATCACCATTCCCACGCTCTTCCCACAAGGTCTACCCGCTATCGCAACTGCTGCTGTCGTCGGCATTCTCATGAACCTCGTGTTCCGCGCCATTCGCAAGAACAGCTAAAAATAAAAGGATAAGCGGGGAAAGATAAAAGATGAAATTCATCCTTTATCTTTCTCCCCTCATCCTTCATCTTTTTTTACTCATTCTTTCAGAAAGTCACGCAAGCGACGGGTATGTGCTGGGTGACGCAAGCGACTGAGCGCTTGTGCCTCGATTTGGCGCACCCGCTCGCGGGTAACACCAAGACGCTTGCCCACTTCTTCGAGCGTGTACATCTCGCCATCGAGCAAGCCATAGCGCAATTGCAAAATACGCACCTCACGCGGCGGCAGTGTGTCAAGAATCTCGCCCAACTGCTCACGCAGCACCTGATTTGTCACCATCTCGGCAGGCGCGGGGCTGTCGTCATCGGGTATAAAATCACCCAACACGCTCTCTTCCTCATCGTCGGTGGGTGTCTCTAAGCTAATGGGGCGGCGCGCCACTTGAATCATCTGCTCTGCCTTGCGCACCGTCACATTCAAAGCCTCGGCCAATTCAGCTACCGTTGGGTCACGCCCCAGCTCTTGCGTCAGTTGGTGATTGGCGCGTAGCAAACGGTTAATCTGATCACCCATATGCACAGGTACACGAATGGTGCGGCCCTGATCGGCAATGGCACGAGTCACAGCCTGACGAATCCACCATGTGGCATAAGTGCTGAACTTGTGTCCACGTCGCCAGTCAAACTTTTTAGCAGCACGAATCAGGCCAATATTACCTTCTTGAATTAAATCTAAGAAAGGCACACCACGCCCTATATATTTTTTGGCCACGCTAATCACCAAACGTGAGTTGGCATTAATCAAATGCTCACGCGCAGCCATGCCGTCATCGCCATAATCAGTCAAAACGTCATGATCTGGGTGCTCACCCCTGCTCTCGATCAACATCTCACGAGATTGCTTGCCGCGCTCCATCCGTTGCGCCAAGTCAACCTCTTGGGGCGCAGTCAGCAACGGCACACGCCCAATCTCTTTCAAATAAAGCCCGACGGTATCATCAGCTTCAATCGCCTCTAAAAGATCTTCGCTGGCTGTCTCGCCAAACTCGTCATCTTCATCGTCGTCTTCAATATTTTGCGCCAACTGATCTTGCGCTTCTTCTTCGTTGGCAATAATGGCAATACTGGCATCGGTTAAGTTACCAAATAACTCTTCGAATTGCTCAGCGTTCTTTTCAGCATCAGGAAAAGCCGACAAAATATCATCATAAGTGACATAGCCCTTCTCACGCCCTAAGTTAATGAGCTGTTCTTCGACGGTCAATTCTTCGACCGTGATCACTTCGATCATGCCCGGCGATAAGTCACTGGCATATTGTGATACATCTTCTTTAATCTCTTCACGGATCACCTTGCCGTTTTTAAGGTTTTCATTAATGATGCCGTGCAATGTCCGTAAATCCTTAATTGGGTCTTTAATCGGATTGCTAATAAGCGCTTCCAAATTCGGCATTTTTAATGGTGAAGGCACAATAGTCGGCATCACATCCTGAACGACCGGCTCAACCGGATTTACCATGGCTACTGCTTTTGCTGCCTTTTCTGCCTTCGTCGCCTTTACTTTTGGCTTCGCTGTCTTTTCTTCCTTTACTGCCATCTTCCACACACCGCCAATATATAAATTCTTCAATACACCCTTGCGCCATTTCAAACCCAGCCGATCCGAGTGCACCACGCCAATGAAGCATGGTGCTAACTTTGAAAACACCTTTTTTTTTACTGCGGTTTAAATGGATAAAGAGCAGGACGATTGAGATTACATACTAGCAAGTAGATGTTGCATTGTCAAGTGGGTATTTAAAAAAATCTTACAAAGTTTGAGATAAACACCAAAACCTATGATTTTCGGTATCAAAAAACAAATAACCGATTTAGTCTCCCGGATACAAACAGTGATATATATAAATCTTCACAGCAAAAATAAAATTATTTCAGATAACTATATTCACTTACCCGTTTTTCATTCTGGTCATACAATTCCACAACACCACCGCTATTTGGCCATAATTCTGTATTTCGGTTAAAACTAAGCGGCCCACACCCCCCAGTTAATGGCGGTGAATTGGTGTAAATACGACATTTCTGGTTTGGCGGCAAAAGAAAACCATTGCCCAACACTGATAATGATAATCGCTCGCCACCTTTTAAGCCAATACTCCAACCTTTTAAGCTAATACCTTGAGCGCTCAGGTTTTGCAGCTCTACATATTCATCTGCTTCTTTCAAACTTGCATCACCCTGAAAATTTAAGGTTGTAATCACAATCAATCCAGCAGATTCACCCGCAGTTGGGGTGGGGCTTGGCTGAATAGGAGATGCGGCAGCGTTAATCACACTGCTGGTTGGAGCAACTGCTACAACAGGAGTTGCAAGGTTGGTCAAAATTAAAGGTCGTGGTGTAAAGGTCGGCGGCAAAGTTGCAACTGGCGCATTCACGGGCGAAACCAACACCCCCGCCCATGCTGCCGGCGTAGGTGTGCGAGGGGGCGCAAATGTAGGCAATGGCTTCAATGTGCCAACTGGCAACGCTGGAGTTGGTAAATCGGCCCATAAAATAGCACTAGTCGGCTCAATATTGGCCGTCGGTCGGGGTGACGGCGAAGCCAATACCGCCACAAAAATCGTCGGTCGGGTCAAGCCAACAGTCGTTGTTGGCACATTCATCTGCTGCCGCGCACCGATTTGGGAACCAAGCCACAGCAAAAAAACAGCCCCACACACAATCACAGCCAAAGTAACTACCCCCAATCCCCCCATCCACAACGCCCCAAAAAACCTAGGTGAAAGCTTTAGTGAGGCATTGGCTGTGGGAATATTGAACGCCGATGATTTGGGGGCAAATGGTGCTGCCAATGCAAACACTTGTTGCCGCGTCAACCATTGGCTGGTCAGCGTCACTTCAATTTCGCTAAAATGGTGGGCAAAACGCGGCGTAACAACGGTATAACGGCATAATTTTGTCTCACGATCAAAAACAAAAACACTTTTACAAGCCGCACAATGACATTCGTCAGCCTGTAATGTCAATGCCCGCCGTCGACACAACGGGCATGTCTTTGGGTGAATACGCCGCAAATTCATTTAGCCAAGCGTCGGTTCAAACATCCGCACACCGCGTTGACGACGATTTAATTCCCATGGATAAACAACAAATGTATCAGTAATCTCAGCAAAATAATTGGGCTTATAGGTGGGGAACAATGAACGCGCTGGTTTGTAATGTAATACGGCCAATTCGGCACGCGCCCCAAAGGCCTCGAGCCGCCCACGCACCGTCATAATATGCCGCCCATGCGTCCATACATCGTCAACCACCAAAATACGCCGCCCTTTCGATATCTCTTCGTTTGGGAACTGAAGAAAGGTAGGCCATGCCAACAAACGCGGGGCATCCTCTGAAGGAAACTCAACTGAAGCGACTAAGATATGCCGAATATCAAGCGCCTCTGCAATCATACCACCCGGAATAATGCCACCACGAGTGATCATTAGTAACGAATCGAACACCCCTGCCATCTGAGGAATAAGCTTATCAATTAAACTGTCCACATCGGACCAAGATAGTATCTGTTGTTGTGAATGCTCCTGTTGACGCATTGTTTTTCTCCCTATTGTCTGATATAACTTAAAATGGTGTAACTTAAAATATCATGGACGCACGACCACATCTAATAGCCATTATCACAGTTTTATTTTTACTCATTGCACTACCGTCTTGTCAACGACAATCGGTCAGCCCCGGTGGGTTACCGCCCGGCCCGCCTAGCGGTGGTGGCGGCTCGGTTGGTGCCACCCAACCAACCAGCACACCCATATTCACCCAAGCAACCATTATCCCAGCCTTACCGACTCAAACTTTGGCATCTCCACCCAACATCCTCACATCACCACCCAACATCCTCACATCTCCACCCAACATCCCAACATCACCACCATCTGCGCCTGTAGGAGGTGGAGCTAGTATTCAACAAACCGTCATTGCATCAGCCACCCCTCAACCAGCACAACCCGCTCCCACCGCCGATATTGCTTGCAATGTTAAAGGTGTGCACATCGTGAAACAAGGTGAAAACTTATATCGCATCTCTTTGCGTTATCGTATGTCAACAGAAGGGCTGGCCCGTATGAATAATATTTGGGATCCCAATTATTTGCGGGTTGGACAACGGCTGCAAACTTTGTCTTGTTACACAGTGCGATCTTATGGCTGGTGGGTGTGGGAGCGCAGCCCAATTCCCCCATCAGCAATTATCGATTCAGATATGGTCGGGTCAAGCACCTACATCGTGCAACAAGGCGATACCCTCTATCGTATCGCTGTGCGTTTTAACACCACTGTACGTGACCTTATCATCGCCAATGGCCTGCCAAATGAAAATGTGGCAGCTGGGCAACGATTATTTGTACAATAAAGTTTAACCCTTTCATCAAACATGCAGCAATCACAAATTGGCGAAGGTATTGTTGGCACAAACACCCAAAAAACCTCGTTTTATTGGGGTGCGATGCCGGCCAAGCGTTGGGTGCATCTGGCTGGCACCCGCGATGGCGCTCAACTTCGTTTATACGTCGATGGGGTCGAGGTATGCAACCAACCCCTCAGCGGCAACATTCCGATTGATGGCAACCCCGTCAACCGTCGGGGCCGAAGAAAATAACCCTGATCATGACCCTATTGGCGAGTTTAATGGCCGCACTGACGATGTGCGACTCTACCCGCGAGGGTTAAGTGCCAGCGAAATTGCCAGCTATGTACGCAGCATCGGCAACCCGCCGCCCACCCCACACCAACACCCATCACCCAGCCACCCATGCCAACCTAACCCCATGGGCCAATCTTGGCTGCAGCGACAACTTGCTCATCAACCCGAGCTATAAAAGCGCAATTGCAGCGGCGGTGTGGAATGGAGCAATTGCCTTGGTAAATGATGCCCAGCACGGCAATTATGCAGCGTGGCTATCGCCCATCGGCGTCAGCGGACATTTGGTTTCGGTAAATAGGTCTGTGACTGGGCACAGCTTTAGCGCCTCGGTATAGCGCAAAATTGGCAGCGACCTGCCCGATTACACCTTAGGTTTGGCGTTTTATGATGCCAATTAAGCCCCCATTGGCAACGAGACCACCGCCCCCCTTCTTACGCCCAGCACAGCGTGTCAGGCTTTGCGCCTGCAAATATGGCTTATATCACTGTGTTTGTCTACAATGGCGGTGGCGGCGATATCATCATCAACAATTGGTGTTTACGCCAAAGCCCCTCGGTCGCACCAAACCCATTGCTCAACAGCTGGCGCGTCTATTTACCACTTTCATGGCGGCACTAACAATCTATTTAGGGCGACTCAAAGTCGTCTTTAAAGGCTTCGCCGATTGCCCACCTATGCGGGCAAAAATTACATCTCCAAATGGGGATGCTCGGCGAAGCTTTTAGGAGCGACTTCAATCGCGGAGCAATAAAGACGCGAGTCTGCTATCATCTTGCTCCTACAGTTTCAACACATCTGCTTGTTTCATACCACAAATGAATTCGTGGGCAGATACAGTGGTAGTTTTCAAAAATTTTATCTTCAAAAGCGCATCTACAGGCATTTGCTGTGACAATTATCACCTGAGATTTACGTTTAAACGCTTATAATGATACGTTGGCTTTTTCAGGCCAGCAATAATTTAATCACCAACTACCAAAATGATTCAAGAACGCAAAGACATCCGTAATATCGCCATTATCGCCCACGTAGACCATGGCAAAACCACTCTAGTAGACGCATTGCTAAAACAAACAAGCGTATTTCGCGAAAACCAAGTCGTGGTTGAGCGCGTGATGGATAGCAACGATCTTGAACGTGAACGCGGTATCACCATTTTGGCAAAAAACACCTCGGTGGTTTATAAAGACACCAAAATTAATATTGTCGATACCCCGGGTCACGCCGATTTTGGCGGTGAGGTTGAACGTGTGATGAACATGGTGGACGGCGTTTTGTTGTTAGTCGATGCTGTCGATGGCCCAATGCCACAAACCCGCTTTGTGTTGCGCAAAGCCTTGGCAATGGGGCATAAAGCAATTGTAGTCGTCAACAAAATTGACCGCCCCAATGCACGACCCAATTATGTTACCAACGCCACATTTGACTTATTTATCGAATTGGGAGCAAGTGACGAACAATCTGAATTCCCAATTATTTATACCAATGCAATCGAAGGACTGGCCTCGACTGACCCCGAAGATTTTAAGCATCCTGACAGCGATCATTCGCCAAAAAACCTGAGTCCATTATTTGATGCCATTGTGCGTTATTTACCCGGCCCTAAAGTTGATTATGATGCCCCGTCTCAATTGCTTGTCACCACGCTTGGCTATGATGACTATAAGGGGCGTATTGCCATTGGCCGCTTGTCGGCAGGCAAACTGAACAAGGCGCAAGAAGTGATGCGTATCGCCACCGATGGCACACAATTTAAATGTAAGTTGGCCTCGGTCTTTACCCACCAAGGGTTGACCCGCGTTGAAATGCCCATTGTCGAAGCTGGCGATATTGTAGCCGTGACAGGAATTCCAGATATTTATATTGGTGAAACCATCGCCGATGTTCAGAACCCGATTGCGCTACCACCCATTCGGGTCGAAGAACCTACCGTGCGGATGACCTTCGGCGTTAATACCAGTCCATTTACTGGGCGCGAAGGCACATGGGGCACCACCCGTAAATTGCGTGAGCGTCTTTATCGTGAGCTTGAAAGCAATGTGTCATTGCGGGTCGAAGACGGCGCTTCGGCAGATAAATTTGTGGTGAGCGGACGCGGTGAATTGCATTTGGTGGTGTTGATTGAAACCATGCGCCGCGAAGGTTATGAGTTTGAAATTGGCAAGCCAGAGGTGATTTATAAGACCGATGAAAACGGCCAAACACTCGAACCTTATGAAGAATTGTTTATCGAAGTAACTGATGAATATCTTGGTAGCATGGTCGAGATGTTGGCCGCCCGCCAAGGGCAAATGCTTGATATGAAGCATAACAGTTCATCTGCGTCTTCAGGCACAAACGTCACTTCGGTGCTCATGCACTACAAAATCCCTACCCGTGGTTTGTTTGGTTTCCGTGGGCAAGTGCTTACCAGCACCCGCGGCACTGTCGTGATGAATACATTATTTTGGGGCTATGAGCCAATGACCTCAGGTGAAATGCGCCGACGTGATCGCGGCTCGTTGATTGCATGGGAAGATGGCGAAGCCGTAACCTATGGCTTGCGAACTGCGGTCGAGCGTGGGCAACTGTTTATCGAAGCCAGCACGATGGTTTATGAAGGCATGATTGTGGGCGAACATGCCCGCCCAGATGACCTAGAGGTAAACGTGTGTAAAACCAAAACTTTAACCAAGGTGCGCAGCCGTTCAAGTGATCACGATACCAGCCGTTTGCCTCCCATTCGTGTCATGTCTTTAGACGACTGCGTCGAATACATTGCCGATGACGAATTGGTTGAAGTAACACCTTTGAATATTCGGATGCGCAAGCGTTTGTTGAGCAAAGATGAACGCTCTAAAATTACAAAGGCCATGAAAGAAGCCATGTCTGGTGGCTAAAAACTGAAACGCCGCTTTGAAAACGGAACATACCCCCCACGTTATTTTTTACCCGCAAACCTCGGCGTTAAAAAAAGGCTGGGATCAGATTGCGCGAGTGGCAGCCTTGACGCTTGGGCCGGCTGGCCGCAATGTGGTGACAACCAACAACATTAGCGGCAAGGTCG
Source organism: Chloroflexota bacterium (assembly GCA_018969115.1). GTDB lineage: Bacteria > Chloroflexota > Anaerolineae > J036 > Brachytrichaceae > AQU-03. The sequence goes on from JAGWYZ010000040.1 coordinate 8,660, forward strand.
AAATTCAGAGCGATGCCGCCACAATTGCCCGCCGGATTGTGGCGTTGCCCAATCACGCCGAAGACATGGGCGCCATGCTCATGCGCAACCTAATCTGGTGCATGTCACAAAGGGTAGGTGACGGCAGCGCCACTGCTGCTGTCATCGCCCGAGCGATATTTGATCAGGCCAGCCGCTACCGTGCCGCGGGGGCCAATGTTATGTCGCTAAAAACCGGCATCGAAGCTGCAATGATGGCAGCGCTCGATCTATTGGCCCAAATGGCGATGCCGGTGCGCACCCATACCGAGTTGATTGGGCTGGCAAATGGCATAACTGGGCACACTGGCCTCAGCAATTTGCTAGGCGAGATGTTTTACAATCTCGGCTCCGAAGCCCATATTCAGGTTGAAGAATATGTTGCGCCTTACCTCGACCGTGTTTATCTTGAGGGCGGACGTTGGATTGGGCGGATTGCGTCGCCATATCTTTATACCGAACCAAGCACACGCCGTAGCGTGTTGACCGATTGTGCAATGGTATTATTTGAAGGCGATGTAACCTCGGCAGAGCAAATATTGCCCTTGTTAACATTGTTGGCCGATGCCCCACAAGCCGCCCGCAAAGTCGCCCTATTTGCCCATGAAGTGAGCGGCGAGGCACTTGGCACACTGGTTGCCAATCATCAAGCCAAAACGGTAGAAATATTGGCGGTTGAATTGCGCCGCGCAGGCGTACAACGCGAGGCCGATTTTGCCGATTTAGGCGTTTTGACTGGGGCAACCGTGCTGTCGTTTGATCGTGGGCAATGGCTGCAAGATGTGCGCATGTCTGATTTTGGTTTGGCGCGCCGGGTTGAAGCAACCCCAGATCAATGCTTAGTAAGTGGCGAAACGGGCGCATCAGGCGGGGTGCAAACCGTGATTGATGCCCATTTACACACATTACAAACACGCATCAAACTTTTGCCAAGACATGAGGCTGATCATGCGGCCCTTGTCGCCGATTTGCAGCAACGTATTGCGCGTTTGGTGGGGCGGGTCGCCACACTTAAAGTGGGGGCTTATAGTGAAATTGAGCGCCAGTTGCTCATTGATAAGGCTAATAAGGCCTTGCGGGCCTTGCCATTGGCAATTAATGAGGGGGTTGTGGCGGGCGGTGGTTGTGCTTATTTGAAAATGGCACAGACATTGAGGATGCAGAGTCAAGAAGCCAGATCTAAAAACCAAGAGCCAAGCTCTGTAGACTCAGCACTTAGCACTCAGCACTTAGCACTCAACACTGATGAGTGGTATTGGGGATGGGATATTTTGGCGGCAGCGCTTGAGGCCCCATTTAGACAGATTTGTAAAAATGCCGGTATCGATGAGCCGGATATATTTGTGGCTGCTACTGGCAAAACACGCCGCAAAGTAGCCTTTGATGCGTTGACACAACAATTGTTACCTGCCCGAAAATCGGGGCATTTAGATGCGGTTGGGGTGTTGCGCAAGGCCTTACAAATTGCGGTTAGTGGCGCACTGATGGCGCTAACAGTCGATGTGATGGTATTACATCGTGAGCCAAAAGTGATGATGGAGCCATAATGCCGTATTTGCATTAAGCACAAAAGAGCATTAAAGTCGATTTTTGCCGAAATCACTATCCTACCATTTCCACAGAGAATGGATAGGGTAGTGATTTCGGCATTTCAATACAGTGATTATTAAAATGCGTTATAGTTAATGCCATTAGTGCCAAATTGACACGAATACAATTATGCAAGAGGAAAAATCAACTATGAGTTTTATTGAATCAATCATTGCACGTGAAATCCTTGATTCACGTGGGAACCCAACTGTCGAGGCCGAAGTTTATTTGAGTGGTAGCGGTGTAGGGCGAGCCAGTGTGCCAAGCGGGGCCAGCACAGGCGAATATGAAGCTTGGGAGTTACGTGACGGCGATAAAGGGCGTTATGGTGGCAAAGGTGTGCAAAAGGCTATTAAACATATTAACACCGAAATTGCAGCGGCGTTAGAGGGTTGGTATGCTGGTGATCAAACCGGTATTGATAAACTCTTGCTACAGTTAGATGGCACGCCAAATAAAAGTAACTTGGGCGCAAATGCGACCTTGGCAGTAAGCTTGGCTTGTGCCAAAGCCGCCGCCATTAGCACCGCGCAGCCGCTTTACCGTTATTTGGGCGGAGTCGATGCGCATGTGTTGCCAACGCCGATGTTGAATATTTTGAATGGCGGCAAACATGCTGACAACAGCACCGATATGCAAGAATTTATGATTTTGCCCGTTGGTGCAGAATCATTTACCGAGGCCATTCGTTGGGGGGTTGAGGTGTATCACACCTTGGCAAAAGTGCTAAAAAGCAAGGGCTATGGCACCAATGTAGGCGATGAGGGTGGCTTTGCACCAAGCTTAAAATCGAATGTGGAAGCAGTTGAATTGATTTTGACTGCCATTGAAAAGGCCGGTTATAAACCCGGCGAAGATTTTGGCATTGGGATTGACTGCGCTGCCAGCGAGTTGTTTCAAGAGGGCCGTTATGTCTTATCAAAGGACAAAAAGCAATTAAACAGTGATGAAATGGTAGCTTATTGGGCCGAATGGGTGAAACAGTACCCGATTGTATCGATTGAAGACGGTTTAGACCAAAACGACTGGGACGGTTGGGTGAAATTAAATGCCACGTTGGGTAACAAAATTCGCTTGATTGGCGACGATTTGTTGGTAACAAACCCCGATTTTATCGACCGTGCGATTCAAGCCAAGGCTTGTAATGCCTTACTATGCAAAGTCAACCAAATTGGCACTTTGAGCGAAGCCATTGCCGCTGTGCGCAAGAGCCACCGCGCTGGCTGGGGTGTGGCAGTGTCGCATCGTAGCGGCGAAACCGAAGACACCACCATTGCCGATTTGTGTGTGGCGCTAAATACAGGTTTAATTAAAACTGGCGCTCCAGCGCGTGGTGAACGCACCGCAAAATATAATCAACTCATTCGTATCGAAGAAGAATTGGGTGATGCGGCGGAATACGCTGGTTTAATGGCCTTGCACTAAAAACGGCACGAAGGGCAATTTAAAAAGAGACAATGCCGAAATGACTATTCTTGCATCCCCTACAGGGATACAAGGATAGTCATTTCGGCAAAAATTTGTTTTCATTTTCGCTGTTTATTACGAAGATACGCTTTTTATTTATGTTAATTCTTGTTGGAACATATCAACTGTGTTCAGCCACTTTTTACAAGGCCAATGGCGAGGCTTTAAATTTGTATGGCGATCAACCTCTAGGCCTGTTGGTTTATACAGCTGATGGACATATGATTGGACAAGTGATGCAACAAGCACGCCCGACCTTGCCGCGCAATATTCATGCGCCTCATGCCCTAAGCGATTATCAGGCCATTTTGAAAGGCTATATTGCTTATTGGGGCACTTATCGCATTGATGAGACTAAGCAAACTGTAACGCATCATGTAATTGGTAGCCTTATCCCCAATTGGGTGGGCGGCCAACAAGTGCGACATTATAAAATTGCAGCCAATCGGCTCATATTACGCACACCCCCCGCCGTGTTACGGGGCGAGTCTTTGGCGGGTGAGTTAATATGGCAACGGGTTTAAGTGTAGAAATTAAAACAAATTTTTGCTAAATGCGAGATCATTTTGTATTTGGCGAGGGCTTTGCCCTCGCCAAATACAAAATGATCTCGCGTTCGACATTACATTTTGAGGAGATATCCCCACTGATTAAGAAGATACGCCGGCAGTGTCTAACACGGCTCGAATAATCTTATCGTAGCCTGTGCAGCGACAGAGATTGCCCGCCAACCAATAGCGCACCTCGTGTTCAGTTGGATGTGGATTTGTATCGAGCAAGGCTTTGGCTGCAACGATGAACCCGGGTGTGCAAATACCGCATTGCAAAGCCGCGTGTTCGAGAAATTTTTGTTGTAATGGGTGTAACCCTTCTTTGGGTGCAATACCTTCAATGGTGGTGATTTTTGTGTCTTCGCATTCGGCCCCTAGTACCAAACATGAATTGACGAGCCGACCATCCATTAAAACACTGCACGCGCCACAGTTGCCGTTGTTACAACCTTCTTTCGAGCCAGTCATGTTTAGCCCATCGCGCAGCACCTCAAGCAAGCTCTGATTTGACTCACACAAAAATTCAACAGGTTCACCGTTAATTGTGGTTGAGACTTGGATTTTTTTTGACATTTTTAGAATTTTAGAGATTAAGTGATTCAGCTTAAATTTTTAGCTGGGTCCATTGGTCTCTGACTAGCGATTTGCACGTTCAATTGCGATTGCCAAGGCACGTTTTACCATAACGCCGACCAAATGCACCCGTTGTTCAACGGTGCCACGCATATCAGTGATGGGTTTGGCGGCAGCTTGGGCGGCAACAGCACAAGCGTTGATAGCGCTTGTATCGCTGGTGCTATTTCCAATTAAGGCCGCGCTCGCCTCAATTACCAGCAATGGCGTTGGCGCAACGGCACCGATGGCAACACGGGCGTTGGTAATAGTGTTGCCGTCTAAAGTGACGGTTACACCTGCACTGGCAACGGCAATGTCCATCTCATTGCGGGGAATAAATCGCAAATAAGCCCCACCACTATGGGCGGGTTGTGCCGGTATGCGCAGGCTAACGAGCAACTCGCCGCGTTGCAGACCATTACGCCCAGGCGCAGTACAAAAAGCCTCAACTGGCACTTCACGCCACCCACCTGTGCCGGCAATGACACACACAGCACGATGCGCAATGAGTGACGGAATGCTATCACCAGCAGGTGAAGCAGTACAAAGGTTGCCACCCACACTAGCGCGGCCTTGAATCGCCGTGCCTCCGATCAGGGTGAATGAATCCATCAGCCCCGGAAATGAGGCGGCGATCGCCGCGTTACCATAAATTTGATGGCAAGGGATAGCGGCCCCGATGATGAGCGAGCCATCATTATTTAATGTAAGCTGCGACAAATCAGGGATCTTCTTGACATCTAACACATATTTCGCACTTCGGCGACCCTCGCGTAGTTGTACGATTAGGTCGGTGCCACCACTCAAGGCTTTGGCATGCTCACCTTCTCGGTAAAGCACTGCCACCGCTTGTTCGATGGTCGTGGGTTTTAGATATTCAAAGTTTTGCATAAACAAGAGAACTAAGAACCAAGAACCAAGATATAAGAACTAAGGATAAAGAATAAGGATCGAAGGCTTAAAACCTGACTCTTTATTCGTGGTTCTTTATTCATGGTTTTTGCTTTTTTTACTCTACTTTATCTTCCAAACTAGTAACAAAATTATCGACTAGACGACCTACGGCACTGCGTCCACCCCAGCCAAAAGCGACGGCGACAGCAATGCCAAGACAACCCATCATAGCACCAAAGACTAGGTTCACAATATCATTTGCGACACCTATTTGGCGTAGCACCATTGCGCCACTAAATAAAATAATGGCAATACGTGCCAGCGAGGCTAACCCGCATGAATTGGCTGAAGCCGTATTTCGATGATAGTTGCGACAAAATTGGCAAGAAACAAACAAATGGCTAAAACGATTAAGCCAGAAAGCACTTGAACTGCAATTGCCCCCATATTGCTAATAATATTAGGCAACAATGCAAAGCCAATCACTTCGGAGGCTTGAATGGTTGCTAATATCATAATGCCAATTAAAACCAATGCCCCCAAGACTTTGGGCAAAGACTGGGGTTTGAGCATATTGGGGCATTGCATTTTGATGCCGTTGCTCACATTCGCAAGTTGTTTTTGAGCTACATTTTCGAAAATGCGCTTGATGGTGCGCCCGATGACCCACACAACCACCAACAAAATGGTAGTGGCAGCAGAGCGCGGTAATAAGCGCAAGATGGTTTGTAGCAATCCACTCATCGGCTGGGTGACCGACTCAAGCCCAAGGGGTTGTAGTGCGGCAGCAATAACAGGCACCATGATGAGAACAAACATGCCGCCAGAGACCAAACTAGCCAAACTACTGGCCCCAAGCGAGTCGCCTAAACTTAGTGACGAAGCTAATTTTTCAGAGCCAGCCACGTGTAATACATTGATTAAAATTTGGTACACTAACCGCGCCACAAAAACGCCGACCACTAAGATAACAGTGACAGCAAGCAATTGCAGTACATAAACAAGCAATTGGGTAAGCACGTTTTGAACGGGAAATAATACGCCAGTAGGCCCAAATGACTGTAAGGCAGATATGATTACCAGCAACAAGATCAGCACAAATACAATGCTGGTAACAAAGCCAGCCAAACCTGCTTCGCCAAATGAACTGACGATCCCAAGACGCTCAGCCAAACGTTCTGAGCCAGCCACTTGTAACACGCCTGTTAGAATGTGGCACACCACCCGCGCAATGATGAAGCCGACGATAAAAATTAATACGCTCCCCAATAATTGTGGGGCATAACCTAGCAATTGATTGATGACGTTTTGAATGGGGGTGAGAATGCCTGTTAGCCCAAATGATTGCAGCACCATTGCAACAATGGGTAACAACACCAATACAAACACAGCGGTTCCTGCCAAATTAGCTAAGCCACCTTCACGAATCGTGCTGCTAAGGCCAAAATTTGTGGCTGCGGATTGCTCGGCAGCACTATTTAAGGCATTTGTTACAACCCGACGTAACAAGCGGGCAATAAATAAACCAATGGCAAAAATGACACCCCCCGCAACCAATTGTGGCAAATAACCCAAAATCTGATTAACAAGGGATTGCCCAGGGCCGAGTAAACCATCTAAGCCCAAAAGGCGTAATACGATCGGCAAAGCCATTAGCCATACAAACCAATACCCAGCGCTTCCGAGCGTGCCCCTTAAGGCCGTTCCAGTGCGTTCATCAAGCCGCGCCCCACGGGCGGTGCGTCTAATCACACCTTTGACAATGCTGGCAATGACCCACACCACCAACAATAAAAGTAACACGCCCAAAATCTTGCGCGCAAGTGACCCTGCCGCGAAAACAGTAGGGCTGTTAATCAATTCCGGCAAAAGATACCTCTGTTGAGTATTATAGCTAGCCCAAAAAGTCTTTTCCCAAGGTTCAATTCGCCAAAATCATGGGGGCTTTTCCCTGCTCCCGAAGACCATACAATGATTTCGATATTACATTTTTGGGGTTTTCCTCGAATTATTAGGATGATACTGACAAGTAACACCCTTTTTATTGTCAGCTTAATACAGCTTAGCCTTCGAGCTTGTCAACCCATTTGTTGACCAAACGACCGGCGGCATCGCGCCCACCTAAACCAAAGGCGACGGCAGCAGCGACGGCCAACGCACCAAAGGTCCAATTGGTAATATCGCTAGCAACACCCATTTGACGCAAGGCCATTGCGACAGTCAAGACGATGATGCCAACACGAGCAACACGAGCAAGCGTGCCTGCATTCTCCATCTCGGTAGCTTTGATGGTGTTGGCAGCAGCGTTAGCCAACCACAAACCGACTCCCAATACCACCACACCACTTAACACTTGGGCGGCAACTGCCCCAAATGAAGAAACCAAACCAGATACCATCGTTAAACCAACGATATCGGCGGCTTGTGTAATAGCAACGAGCATGATACCAAACAAGACCAAACGCCCCACCATGGTTGATGGACCAGATGAGGTATCTTTGACCATGTTGCCAAGACCAAGTTTGTGGAACACATTATCAAAACCAACCCCACTTAACACACTACTAGCAATATCAGCAATGACGCGGCCAATGACCCATGACAACCCAATCACAATTGAGGCTGTTATTAAACGAGGTAACATATTAAGAATGGAGTCCAACATGCTGCTTACCGGGCGTGTTACCGATTCAAGCCCTAAAGGTTGCAAAGCGGCGGTGATAACAGGCAGCATGATTAAGACAAACACAACTGTGCCAGCCAAACCAGCCAATCCCCCCGAGCCAAATGAGCCTTGGGCGCCCAAACGATGCGCTAGTTTTTCGGCTCCGGCAGCATTAAGTAAATTGGTAATGATTTGGCGAACCATGCGGGCCACAAACAAACCAACGCCTAAAATAACCGCTGCACCAGCCAATTTTGGCAAAAACCCGAGAAGCTGATCAATAAGATTCTGAACTGGGGTGAGTAAACCAGTGAGACCTAAGTTGCCAAGAATGATAGGCAACGCCATAAGCCAAGTAAGCCAATAACCAGTATTGGCAAGTGTGGCAGTGAGGCCATTGCTCTTGGCACGGCTGTCTAAATTGGTAGAAGCTCCCACACGGCTGATAACACCTTTAACGATGTTGGCGATAACCCAAGCAATGACTAAAACAACAATAGCCCCAATGAGTCGTGGAATAAAAGGACCAATATTACTCAGAATTGAATCAAAAAATGGTTGAATATTCATATTTCCCCTCTAACTTATCTTAATTTAAGGTTTTAAGATTATAGCTTGATTTAAGCTAAAATACTAGTGACTTTTATCTGACACCAGAAAAATATCGTTGAAACATCAGTACACTTAAATTTTATAAGTAATATTGCTTGATTTAAGATGATAAATTTGTATCTTCTCAATAATTCAAGGTAAACCCAAAAGGTGTAATATCGAAATCACTGAATGGCCTTTGTGAACAGAGACAAAGCCCCTGTTCACAAAAGCCATTCAGTGATTTCGATGAAAATTTGTTTTATACGCTCCATTTTATTGATAAGATATATAAATCTATAGTAATATCATAGCATTATGTCGTTTATAAGCAATATGGGGCATTTCTTTGTTTCTTTATTCGTTAATGTTGAAATATCAAGAAGATATAAAGTTAGCGTCTTTGACGCACAGCTTCAAAGAAAATAACGCCACAAGCAACGGCGGCATTAAGCGATTCAACCTGATTAAACATGGGGATATGAATAGCTTGGGTCATAATTTTTTGGGCTTGTACACTCATGCCTTCGGCTTCGCTGCCAATAATCACAGCACAAGGATCACGCCACACCACTGTGTCGTAGGATTGTGAATTAACGACAGAGGTGCCATATACATTGAGACCCACACAATACTGTTTGATCTCTGCCCACGCCATCATGCGCAAATTTAATCGCCCATGCGCCCCCATACCACCACGCACAACCTTAGGGTTATAGGCATCAACACAACCAGGCGCAAATAGGACCTCGTGACAACCTGCGCCAGCCGCAACCCGCAAACAGGCCCCCATGTTGCCGGGGTCGCGCAATTGATCGAGGATAAGGATAGGGGCAATACTGGTTACAGTCGACGCGGCGATATTTTTAGATGACGGCATTTTAAAAATTGCCAATACCCCGGGTGGAGTGACCTCGCTCGATACTTCACGCATTAAGACATCTGAAATTGGCAATCCTAAAATATTGGGATGTGCTCGTTGCCATGCTAGTGCAACATCACTAGTACTGAGCAATACAAAGGTGATTTGCAACCCACAGTCAATAAGGTCATTAATGAGTTTGACACCTTCAACAACAAATAATTGCTCATGTTCGCGCACACTACGGTCGCGTTGTAATTGGCGCACCAATTTGATACGCGGGTTTGTAGATGAGGTCAGAATAATGTAATCATAGAGCAAATTCCTAAAATCGGCAAAACCTCATCAACTCAGAATCTGCACTATTAAATCTTTAGGGCTTGCGCCTCATTTAAACACGGGGTAAGCTAAAATAAAAAGTTGACCCAGATTTACCATCGCTTTCTAACCAAATGCGGCCACGATGTGCTTCGATAAACACTTTTGCCAAATATAACCCTAAGCCAGTCCCAGATTGTTTTTGGGTCGCGCTGTCTTGCGCACGATAAAAACGATCAAAAACAAAAGGCTGATCATTTTCGGCAATGCCCTTACCTTGGTCTGCCACCGCAATAATCACCTCGGTATCGCTGGTTTTACCAATGACACGAATTTCACCGCCATTGGGTGAATATTTGATCGCATTCGAGATTAAATTGCTCAATACTTGCGTAATGCGTGCCTCATCGGCATAAACCAATGGCAAATCTTTTGAGATATCTGCAATTAAGGTGTGACCTTTGGTTTGCAATTGAAATTTTTTGACTATGCGCACCACCAAATCGTCAATATCTAACTCTACTGGCGATAGCTTAAAAGCGCCACTCTGGGCGCGTGACGCATCGAGCAAGTTGTCAATTAGATCGGTCAAGCGATCAGCTTCTTCTTCAATCACCTTCAAACTTTCGCGCATGGTCGATTCATCCCATTTTGCACCCGGGTTTGCCATCGTGTTGGCGTAGCCCTTAATGAGGGCAACTGGCGTTTTTAGCTCGTGCGAGACAGCCGAAATAAAGGTGGATTTCATTTCGTCGGCCACCGTCAATCGACGACGTTCATGCTCTAAACGGGCATAAATTTGGGCATTGTGAACCGCGATTGCCGCTTGATCGGCAAAACTGCGCAAAATCTCACGGTCGTCGCTCGAAAAACCGCTGCCGCGCACCCGCATAATATATAAATTTCCTAATATGTCCTCGCCCGAATTTAAGGGCAGCCCAACCACTTCGAGAAACCCCATACCAATTTCTTGCACAACGGTAGCGAGACGGCGTTCCATCCGAGTCATACCTTCGCGCCAATTGCTCGACTCGGCCATAATTGGGTTTAATTGGTCAAGCAAAGTCTTGGCAACGCCAACATAGGCCCGAATACGATATTGGCCATCTGGCTCAACCAATGCCACCAATCCAGCTTGCCCTGTCAGCATTTCGACCGACGACTGTAATACTAATTTCAGCACCTCATCAATATCGAGCTGGGCCGAAATAGCACGGGTTATTTTTAGCAAATAATCGCGTTGACGCACACGATAATCGGTAAGGAGATGTGTTTGAACCAACATAGAAACCACTTGCCGCTGAGTTGTAGCGACTGAAGATACAAAATTCTGCCCCCATAAGTTTACTTGTTGCGACCATTGTCGGGCCAGATTAGGTTGTTGTAAGCTGATCATCTTATCTCCTCTTGTTGACCCAACTCAAACCGATGGCTGTACCAGCAATGGCAAACAAAGCGCTGGCCAAAAATAACCCAATGACGATAGGAGTGCGCGGGTCAGCAGGCAAGGCGCTGGGGCCACTTTGCACAATCGCCACTTGTCGCCCTAATTCATCGACAGAGATAAATTCGAGTGGGCGCGGCGTGGGTGGTAATAGGGCACCGGCTGGCGCAAGATCAATTGGCCCATTTGAATCACTCACAGCGATCTTAAGCCGTTTTATATCTGGTGCATAAACCCCAAGATTAAATTGCAGATCATCGCCTGCAGCCAATGACATAGCGCGTAATAACGCGCTTTGACCGGTCATTTCCACTTCACCCCCCGCAGCCTCGGCTTCAATAATCCGTGCAGGCAAATCCATTCGCACATCAATCTTAATATCATCTGCCGCTGCAATACCAAAAATTGGGGCTTTTTTGAGTTTTACCTCGTTAAACACATGTACCCCAACAAACGACACATCGGGCAAACTTGCACCTATGGCTTTGGTGTAAATTGCATAATTTAATTTTGGTTTTGCCAGCGGAGTGGGCGCAACAATCATTACACTGGTAGCGGTTGGCTCAATAATAGTAGTAGGCGCAGGCAACGGCGTATTGATGGGGGTTGACGTTGGGGCCGCTGTCAAAGTTGTCTCAGGTGTTGCAGTTGGGAGCGGGGAGCGGGTAGCGGCACGGGTTGGCACAATCATTATCCGAGTAGTCGTCGGCACAATTTCGAACGTTGGCGCAGGCGTAGGAACAATGGTCGGAACAGCCGTTGGTGCAATTGTGAGAACCACTGCGGTTGGCTGTGATTGTGGCGACGTTGGTTGTGGGCGAACCGGTGTCGCCGTCGGTTGCGGCTCAGGGGTAGCCGTTGGGGGCACAATCACAGGTGTATTGGTAGGAACCGCTGTGGTTGGAATAACCGTTGACCCCGGTGTTGATAAGACCGGCTGGGTTGCTGTTGGCTTAATGACCGTTGGCGTTAAAGCATTGGGGGTTACAGGCGTTGGAATTGGAACTGGTGTAGAGGTTGCGAGATTACTCTGAGTTGGAATTGCGACAGGGGTCGCTGTTGCCTGAGTAATATCAAGCGCTTCATTGTCTGCAATGGCTAGACTAGAGTTGATGACCCAAGGCACGATCATCATTGCATATAACAGAATAGCAATGGTGCGTATGATCATAACGCGCAGATGAGTAAGCATAGCTCGGTACGACATTTATTCTAAAATTTGCGTCAGTCGTGTTTCATTGCCTGCAAAATCGCGTGAGATTAAGCGCACGCGGCGATCAACGGGCAAGCGGGTTGACATGTTAAATTTGCCTTCCGAGTCTAATTTGACTGCCGTATTATTGATCATCAAAATCGCCCCGGGTTCAGTTTGCCCAGCAAAATTTGCATTGCCGTTGACCTTAGCCGGGTCTTCGACCAATAAATTGGGTGACTGGTTATCGCCCCCAAATTTTGATGGATATTGTGCACGTCGTTCAATGACCGAAATGGCATTTGAGTGTTCGTTTTTTTCAACCACCACATGATCAATACGCCCAAAGCGCACTTCTAAACCTAAATTGCGCGACAACACCACAACTTCAGATTGTGACTGAATGACGCTGGCATCGCTATTGGAATAAGAAAGTGTGACGGGTTGGGTCGCATAAATCATGTCGCCTTCATGAAAGACCACATTTGCGCCCGCCTCGATTTGTTTTTCTTCATACCAATTTAAGCCCAAGGCACTGCGTTGTTCGCGTAAAACAAAAGGGGCTTCGGTGGTAGCTTGAGCCACAACAGGGCCATTGTTGCCGCCAAAGATCAGGTAAAACCCCATTGCCACACACGCCGCCGAGGCGGCGCTAAATCCAAACGACAAACCCGGACGCAATATTCTGCCCACGCGGCTCATCGGGCGGCGGCGTTGGTCAAGTTGGCGGCATTTTGCCACCATCGCAGCTGCTGCCATATTATGAATTTGGCGCGATGTTAACACTGGCTCACGGTCTATTTGGCTTAGGGCGGCCCGAATACGGTTGGCTTGCGCCTGTGCTGCTTTTTCAGCATCGTTAGATGGTATTTTTGATTTTTTATTTTTAAACCAAAACATAGCTAATCTTCCTCCGAATCATCACTCACCCCCAAAAACGCCCGAATACGTTTGCGACCTTGGGTCAATATTTTTTGTGTTAAACGATGTGACACTTTAATAACCTGTGCAATTTCTTGTGTGTCCATATCTTGCAAATATCGCAAGGTCAACACAACACGTTCACGCTCGGGCAATTGGTTTAATGCATCGCTTACACGTCGCTTTTCTTCATCTCCAATCACAATATCTTCAGGCTGTTCAGGCCATTCTGGCTCCCAGTTTTCTGGCATTGCAGTAAATACCGATTCGCGTCGATCTTGAACTTTGCGATGTCGCACTGCATCGACCAATTTATGATGGGCAATACGTAACACCCATGTTTTCAAGCTACTATCACCGCGATAGGTTTCAATATTTGTGACCGCTGTAATTAATACGGTTTGAGTGATATCCTCCAATTCTTCGGCTTCTAGCCGAGAGACGAAACGGCGGGCATACCGAGCGATATCGTTTGCATACAATGCACAAAACGAATCGATCAAATTAGTATTGCCCACTGCTACGGCTCTCGCCAACGCCACATCATCGGCGCGTGTTCTCACCTCAGGGGTGTCATGCGTCGACGTTAGCGACTCATTGATTTCGTCGCTCACTGTGGATATAGTCGTTTGAGCGTCGTTTTTATACACGCCTAATTCTCGCTAAGTATTTTACTGGCTTTAATTGCATCGAAAGTTGTATTTTTAAATTACTTTAATGTGTTGACTCATTTAAGTATCGTTGATAAGTATCGTTGAAAATATCTTGTGGCCGACAATACCTTCGCCAAAAATCAGGCATTGGAAGCCATTTTAGGGCAATGAATGCGCCCAAGGCTGGCAATTGCAATAAGAATATGGTCAATAATAATTGGATCCAGCTTTTGTAGAAGTAATTTTAATGTCTTTCGGGCAGAAAAACGTCCACGAAAGCTGGCTTTGAGATCCAGCAGATGCATATCTGAGCAATCAGACTGATACCCCTTCAACAAAGCTCGCGACAGCACCGTCATGAATATGGCTAGCTAGATTGGTTGTATTTTTAACCGCTGGCGGGGAAATATTCATAAAGTCTGCCAAACTAAAATTTTGTTTGGCATCCCAAAAGATAAATTCGATCTGAAAGCGCAGTTGATACTGTTGAATGATGCGTTCATGGCTTAAGTTTAAGTCTGATGAAAACAAAATAACATGCGCTTGTTTGCGCGTTTAGGGGGCTATGGTCAGCAAAATCATGACATTGAGAGGTTGACTAAATTTGCGGTGTAACACCGTGAACTGGTAAGTTTTGAGTTCCTTTCCATCTTCACCTAAGGTGATGGATTTCAAGCCACTTTGGGGTAACGCAGCATAATTCAGTTGCAATGCCATTTGCATCGCCGCGTTGTGTCCATATTCACCATCTAACATATTCACCATCTAATAGTAGGTGTCCAATCTTCAACACTGGCGCGATCGTGCCCAACACGAACTGCAGGGATGTGTTTAAGCGCATCAAAACAGCGCTAAACACCAGCGCTGTTTTGTCCTTGTTTTTGCTGTCTTTGGGTCGTCCACACTTGCTATTTGCAGCTCTTTCAGTTTTTTAGGGAGGAAGTGCTTGTGGCTGCTGACTCAGCTTGTGCTTTGGCAACTAGTAACATTTGGAACACGTCGACGGCGCTGGCACTCCGTGCCTTGACCATTCCGATTGCAATTACTTGAAAGCTCATTCCCCGTATTGTTTGTTTATTCACGCTGCTAAAAAAAACGTCCTACACCATGGGTTTCCTTTCTGACTTTACTAATGCTAGATGCGTTTGAAATATTTGACGCATCCGCTTTCTCCATTCATAAGTATTGTGATACACCCATTGTATCGTTCGATAGCATCCCCCAGCGTGATAACCCTAACATGGCTATTCATCCACTTATCACCAACATGTTCAAAATGACACGACTGAGTCGGTTTATCATAAGCTGATTGTTTGGCTCACTCACACACTACATTTATGCTAAGATTTCGCTCAAGGGTTCCGCCGTTTTATTTTGGCAGAGGTATTGAGTCCCTATTCCACTACTTCCAGCAAAGCAAAGCTTAGCGGGAAGTAGTGGAATAAATACAAATTTGGGCTTTGCTCTAATACAAGAACATTGGTTTGCCCAGCGCATTTTTTACACGCGGCTTATATTGCTCAACATCATAAAGCGCATCGACATCGACTGGGCGGGCACCGCCTTTTACCTCGCTAAATGGCACAAGCGTATAACGCCCTTCACGCAGACCTACCATATTACCGTAATTACCATTTATAAGGCAATCTGCAGCCAGTGAGCCATAATTACGTGCCACCATTTGATCAAGCACATCTGGCGCGCCTGCGCGCATTAAATAGGCCAAATTTTGATAAATGATGTCTTCGCCGGTTGCACTCTTGATGTAATCACCCAACCACTGACCAACGCCGCCCAATTTTTTGTGTCCATAGGCATCGGCCTCACCACTTTCCATCAAACCGCCGCCTTGTCGTACCGAGCCTTCTGAGATGGTGATCATGGCATAACGACTTGGATTTTTGTTCTTGTCTTGCACAATCAATTTGGCGACCTTATCAGGGTCAAATGGCACTTCGCCAATCAAACAGCGGTCTACACCTGTGAGATGGGCGGCAATGAGCGAGGTTTCACCCGATTTACGGCCAAACAATTCAACGATGGTAATGCGCTCATGGCTACCGCTACAGGTGCGCAGGTTGTTGATAAACTCAACCGAGCGGGTAATGGCGGTGCTAAAGCCAATACAATAATCTGTGCCTTTCACATCATTATCCATTGTCTTTGGAATCGCTACGACCGCAAACCCCCCTTCGTGCAAACGCACGGCATA
>JAGWYZ010000311.1 GCA_018969115.1 Chloroflexota bacterium
GACGGCAAATGCCCCAAATGTGGCGGCAAGCTTGAATTGGCAGGCAAAGGCTTGGTTAAGTGCCCCTATTGTGGCTCAGAAGTATTCCTTTCTTAATGGTTAATGATTAATGGTCAATAGTTAATGAAAAATTATTAACCATTGACCATTAATCATTAACCATTAACCATTACCATTGTCTAGTTTTATTGTCATTGAGGGGCTTGACGGATCAGGCAAAACTGAGCTGAGTAAGCGATTAACCACACATTTCAAAAATAATCTGGGCCAAGCAAGTGTATTGCATACCTATGAGCCACATAATGATTATTGTGCTGGGGTCTTTATTCGGCAGGCCTTGCGCCGTGAAATCGTCGTGTCAGATCGAACGTTATTATTCGCTTATGCAGCTAACCGCGAAGACCATTTGCAGCGCGAAATATTGCCATTTTTGCAGCAGAACGAACATTTAGTAATTTGTGATCGCTACCGAATGTCATCTTTGGTCTACCAATCTACTGCCAAAATTTCGATGGATGAAATAATGTCAGTAAATCGTCAGGCACTCAAACCCGATTTAACATTATTCTTAGATGTAAGCCCCGAAACGGCGCGACAACGCCGACAAATTCGCGGCGGCATGGTCGAATTATTTGATGCTAAATCTGAAATGATGCGTGCTAAATATGAAAAAGCCATTACGTTTTTACAAATGAGTGGCGAGCGAATCGAGCGTATCGATGCCAATGTCGGAATCGATCAAGTGCTACAACAAGCAATTGACATAATTGCAATATCCTCAATAAAGAATGGCAATTAAAGTAAATTTTCGCCGAACGCGCTATCGTTTCTTATAAGAAGCGATAGCGCGTTCGGCATTAAGTCTTTGGGTATACCCCAACTATTGAAAAGATTTCAAGATCAGCAAAACAAAATAAATAGGAGAAATAAACAATGAGTTTTCGAATAATTGATGTAATTGAATGGGAAGACCAAGGCCCCAATGATATTATGCAACGTGTGCCTGAAGTTGGGCAAGGTGACATTCGCTATGGGTCGCAATTGATTGTGCGGCCTTCGCAAGTTGCCATTTTTATCAAAGAAGGCAAGGCTTTGGACATTTTTACCGAAGGTCGTTACACGCTTGACCCCAAAAACTTACCGATCTTGACCGGTATTTTAAAACTGGCCACCAATAACAAAACACCCTTCCCAGCCGAGGTTTATTTTGTAACCACCAAAGATTTTATCGATATGAAGTGGGGCACCCCCGGCGAGATTACTGTGCCAGATAGCGTATTGGGCATGGTGCAACTCAAGGCTTTTGGCACCTATAGCATGTCGATCAAAGACCCACGCAGCTTTGTCAACCAAATTATAGGCGTTCAGGGGGCCTATAGCACCAATGATGTGGCAGGTTATTTGCGTGGCGTATTGCTCAGCGAGATCGCCGGTGTGTTTGGCGCGGCCATGAAAACCAAATCATTACTCGATTTGGCTGAACTGCAACCCAAACTCGGTACCGACATTCAAGCCAAAGCTGCCGATGATTTTGACACAGTTGGGATCAACCTCAAGAAAGTATATGTGTCGGGTGTAGAACCAAGCGAAGCCGTGAAGCAAGCTATCGCGCAACGCGGCGCGTTAGGGGCATTGGGTGTCAACTACATGCAATATCAGGCCGGTCAAGCCATGCGCGAGGCAGCCTCAAACCCCAGCGGTGGCACGGCAAGCATCGGCGCTGGCCTAGGCGCTGGTATGGGAATTGGACAAGTGCTGGCACAAGCCATGGGTTCGGGCATGGCACAACCCATGCCAACTGCCCCGACTGCTGCCGCCCAACCTGCTGGCACAGCTCCCACCACCAAGGCGCAAATACGCGATGCTCTCACGAAGTTAGACATTCGGCTCGCCAATGGCGAGATTAGTGAGGCCATTTATACCAAACTTTCAGGCAACCTTGAAAAGGCGCTCGAAAGCGCAGCAGAATAAAAAAGGGTTGCCAGCCTTTTCCTGAGATTTTCGCTGATCTCACTACATTTCTGCCAAGCTGGGCTTGGCAGAAATGTAGTGAGATCAGCATGTCGCGTTTTGGGGGGAAATTTAATTGCTCGTTAATTTCTGCATACACAACCTGTTCAATTTGTGCGCGGGTTATGTGGCACAGATGTAACCTTGGATAGCATGAGGAAAGTATATCATTTTAGCTTTCGCGTGTCCGGCGGTTCGCAAACAAGACCCCCGCCATCACCAACACGCTACCGATCATCAAGGGCCAAGTAATGCGTTCGCCAAGCACAAAAGTGCCAAGTATTAAACCCACAATTGTCACAACATAGGCCACCATGCCTGTGTGGCCCGGCCCCCACGATTTGAGCAAGTCGAAATAAAACAGATTTGCCATGCCCGAACCCAACAACCCCAACCACATAATACCGAGCCAAGATAATGGCTGCGTTGGCAATTGAAACGAACTAAAGAGCAGTACAACCACCCAGCCATACACAGCGGCAATACCGGTTAGCGAGGCCGCTTGCACAATAGCATTTTGACGGTTTAACATACGACGCGCCAAAGCGGGGGATAGCGAATAACACATCGCCGAAGCCAGCAAGGCAATCATGCCCCAAGTATCATATTTAATGCTGCTATCAAGCATATTGCTACCCATGATGAGCAAAATGCCGCTAAAGCCCAACAAGGCCCCCAACACTTTTTGGGTCGTCAAAACCTCATCTCGAAAAATAAGCGATGTGCTCGCCAACACAAACAAAGGTGAACTAGCATTGACAATCGAACTAATATTGGTATCAACCCGCGTCACCCCCCAACTATTTAAGAAGGTAGGGAGGGACATATAAAACAAACACAAAACAGCAAGGTTGCCCCACGTTTTTTTGTCACGTGGGAACGACAGTTTTTGTGAACGCATAATGCTAGTCAAAAACAGACACGCGATCGTAAAACGAGTGGCGACAATTGAAAAAGGCCCAATTTCGCGAAAGATGAGCTTTTGCCAAAAGAAAGTGGAACCCCAGAAGCATGAGATAGCGAAAAAATAAAACCAACTGCGTAATGACGTTGTCATAGGCATTTGCTAAAGGTGAGGCCAGTGCCCCACCTTTAGATAGTGCGCTCCAGTGGGCACGTCATACAATGCGGGCCACCATTGCCTTTGCGTAACTCATTCCCGCGCACTCCAATGACCTTGCCACCACGTTTTGCCACTTCGTTCATCACATTGCCAGCCCATTCATACCCCACAATTTGGCGCGGCCCCGTCATCACAAAATTCACTGCTGCCCAGCCATCCGATTCGGTCACATGAATCATTTCAACCCCTTCATCTTGCAAAAAGTCCATCATCATACGCTCACGCACCTCGCCCGTTTCAAGATTTTTAATCAGCGCCGGGCCAATCTGCATCGCGCTTGGGTCAACAATGGCAAGGTCATGATCAATAAACACCAAAAAGCCATCAATATGAAAATCCCAAGGCGGGCACGGAATGGTGACCATACGTTTGATCCCCGCCTGCTTCATCAACACCTCGAAATGATTTAGCCCGACGGCGTTGGTGCGATGACACCGCCCAACGATAACCGTATCGCCACGAAAAAACGTCACGCCGCCGCCTTCCAACATCCCATCTGGCTCTAAACGCCCCAACACCGGCACACCCAATTTGCCACACACCCGCCCAATCATCTCGGGGTCGCCTTTGCGCCCTTCAATAGCCATGCCTGCCAACACCACACCCGCCGGGCTTGTTATGGCAAGATCGCGAGTAAACACCATATTGGCACGTTTGCCAATATAGGCTTGAGCTTCGGCATCGTCTTTTAACACCTCACCCACCATTACAATCTCGGTTCCCATCTGGCGAATGGCATCGGCGAGGGCTTCAAACTCAGCCATATAGCCATCAATATTTGGCACAGCCGCAAAATTAAAATAGCGCAGGGTTTGCTCGGTCACAGCCTGCAATTCGCGGCCCGGTCGATGCATTAATACTTTGCGCAATGGCAAATGTTCGTGGGCAATTGTGCTTAAATTAATCATATAAAAACGCCTTCAATCCTTCAATAAGGTGATCATACTCCCATCTTCAGTAGTTTAGTCTAAAAAAGATTTAACAAAACGACCCCAGTAAGTGGCAAATAAAGCCCACTTCGAAGCCAAGGCAAGCAAAAGCGAGCGTGAAAGAAACCTCTCACCCTTAAATAAA
>JAGWYZ010000041.1 GCA_018969115.1 Chloroflexota bacterium
AATGATCCGAAAATTGCAGCGATTGAAGTTTTGATTGACGCTGCGCAATCCCTGGCAGCGACCTCATCAAAGTCCAATCGAACGACTGAGAATTTGATTGATCCTAGCGCGAATCCCCAGCAATGTTTGCAAGCTGCCCAACTTGCGATGCTTTCGGGTCGCTGGACTCACGCCATGGATTTTTTCTTGGATTTGCTAGCGCGCGATCGGCGATTTGCTGGGGATATTGTACGTCAATCGATGCTCGCAATCTTTCAGCTTTGTCCTGATTCGCAGGTGGTTAGTCAGTACCGTCGTAAATTAGGACCGCTATTGAACTGATGTGCTAGGTCATCCCATCATTAACGAGCGGGACTCATGATCACCACGCTAAATCTTTGACTACCACCATCGCCCAAGCCAACACGAAATGCTCACCTCGATCACCCACTCGTTGCCAATCGCTAAGCCAATCGTCAATGGTTAATGGTCAATGGTCAATGGTCAATGGTCAATGGTCAATGGTCAATGGTCAATGGTTAATGGTTAATGGTCAATGGTCAATGGTTAATGGTCAATGGTTAATGGTCAATGGTTAATGGTCAATGGTTAATGGTTAATGGTCAATGGTTAATGGTTAATGGTCAATGGTTAATGGTTAATGGTCAATGGTTAATGGTTAATGGTCAATGGTTAATGGTTAATGGTTAATGGTTAATGGTTAATGGTCAATGGTTAATGGTTAATGGTCAATGGTTAATGGTTAATGGTCAATGGTCAATGGTTAATGGTATTGATCATTAACCATTAACCATTAACCACTAACCATTAGTCATTAAATTTTGGGTTCAAACCGCCCATCGATGGCAGTCCAGCCGCCATCGACATGATAAACCGAGCCAGTGACATAGCTGCTGGCATCTGAGGCTAAAAACACCACTGCGCCGGCCATTTCGCTGGGTTGTGCCCAACGCCCCAAGGCGTTTCTATTGGCATAAGCGTTATACCAAGTGGGGTCATTTTTGATGGGGGCTGTGAGCGCTGTTTCAACCGCGCCCGGGGCAATTAGGTTGACGCGCACGCCTTTGCGCCCGACTTCGGCAGCCAAGGCGCGGCACATTTGACGCACACCCGACTTGGTCGAGGCATAAATGCTTTGGCCCGGCTCAACCACATCCCCGCGAATGCTGCTGCACACGATGATGCTGCCACGCCCACGCGCCACCATGCCTGCGGCGATGGTCTTGAGCACCAAAAAAGTGCCGCGCATGTTGAGATTGATAACACGGTCAAATTCTTCTTCGCTAATTTGCAGCAGTGGCTTGCGCACATTGATGCTAGGGGTGCACATCAAAATATCGGCGGCAATATCGGCGAGGGCGGCTTTTACATTGGCCCCGTCGCGCATATCGATGGCTAAAGTGCTGCCACTGCCGCCTTGTTCGTGAATCTGGGCCAGCGTGAGGTCGCAATTCGCCACATTCACATCGGCACAAATAACGTTGGCGCCAAAAGCCGCTAATGCAATGGCTGAGGCTTGGCCGATGCCACTGCCCGCGCCCACCACCAAGGCCGTGCGGCCTGTTAGATCAAACATATTTCGATAGTTCATGGTGCTATGAGTGTAGCATGAGCGTGAGGTATAGTTGCCGCACAGTAAAAATATTATAAAATAATCTTTGTATGGAAGCAGTAGTAGTCGAGGCTCGACCTATTCAGGCAACAATGTCATTCTTTGACATTGCGAAGAGTTATAACTATCACATCATTAAAACCGAAGGCGTTAGATCGGGTAAGCCAAGAATCGCAGGTAGGCGTATTACTGTTGCTGATATTGCTATTTGGAATATTGAACAACAGATGACTGTAGCAGAAATTGCACAAGAATACGACTTAGCTCCAGCTCAAATTTATGCGGCTTTGGCTTATTATTACGACAACAAAATTGAGATAGATATGCAAATCGCCGAAGCAGATCGGGTGTGGCAAGCAGGTTATGATGCGCAATATAGCCAAGAACAAGCAGCAATAAAAGCAATGGCGTAGTCCCATCCAAGCAAATGAGCAACAAGATAAAGTTTCATCTTGATGAAAATATGCCAAAAGCAGTAGCAATAGAATTAAGACGATTGGGTATAGATGTAATGACAACCCCAGACAAAGCCTTAATAGGCAGGGTAGATATGGATCAACAAGCCTTTGCAAATCAAGAGGAAAGGGTGTTGGTGACACGCGATGACGATTTTTTAAAAATAGCCAGCTAGCATTTTGAACATTTTGGGATTGTATATTTCAGACAACATCGCTATGATTTAGGCACAATGATCAAAGTACTAAAAGCCTTACACGATGAAAGCCATAGCCACGATGCGCTAAAAGGACAAATTAAATACCCCAAAGCCCAATAAATGATCCGTCAGGTTAGCGGTCTTTGAGCCGTATCACCAGCTTTAGGCCCGACCAAATGGGGCTGACCGCGCACACTTTTACATCGACCAACTGATTGGCAAAGGCGATCTCACGAATGACATCTTCCGTGACGTCGATCAGCATTTTTGATGATTTTTTAGGCCACGACACCCAAATCATGCCGTCAGGGCTAATTTGGCTGCGTAAGGCTGCAATATGCGCTTCGAGCGCGGCGCGCTGAGTGGCAAACACATGTACCCATTGATATGGCGCTTGTGCTTGCATAAATTGCGCCATGTCTATGCCCAGCCAATCCCAATACTCATTGGGTGCGTCGATCAGGCAAATCGAAAAGCCGGGCTTAAGGTTGAGCTTTTTGATGAGTGGGGTTCCTGAATAACCAGTATCCATTCACCAAAAGTATAGCTGATGCATCAGCGTAGATTTTAAGTTAACCTATCGCGGGGCTTAGTGCGCGTCCCCAGACGCACATCTTGGCTTACGCAGAATGCGCGTCTGGGGACGCGCACTAAGCCATATATTAGCTCTAAACAGTGCTGATAAAACGTTGTTAACGCTTTAAAATTGGCATGGGGATGACCCGCGACCAAGCGTAAGTGGCGAAAATGATGAGTGCTAGCACTTGTAGCACAATGCCAAGCGGAAAAGTATTGGACAGCCACAAAAGATCGGGTAGCCAATAACGAAGGATGCCCAACCCCGCCGCAAGACCAAGCCCTACATTTAACAAGACAAAGGCCAACCATGCCAATACACTACGCCCACGGGTCAAATGATCGGCTTGAGCGCTAATCCGCAAACGCGGCAAAATCCAATAGGCCATTCCTATTGCCATTTGAATCATCCAGCCGACCAACAATAGATCAACGTGTGAAGGTAGCCAAAGCCACGCCCGCACATCAACCACCCCAGCCTTGGCTGAGATCAACAAGCCACCAATCACAAAACCGAGCAACAAATAGAGCAAAGCCATGCGAATGGCGCAACGTGTGAGCAAAGGCATCTCAAAACCTACCACGCTCGTGCACACGGGGCCAACACACCCATACAAATAATGCTGCAGCCGACACTTGCAATATCGCTGATAGCACCAAATCCATGCCATTGAGAGGTCTAGGGTCGAGCGCGCGCCAAGGCTCGCGTAGTGCTCGCAACGGCAGACCAGCATTAAAGCAACCAAACGCTCCCCACGCCAGCCGCGAGTTGCCACGTGGCTGGGCCTTCGACACAATCGGGAACATCCAATACATCACTCCAAAGATAAACTGGCTGAGCCAGCCCACCACAATGAGGTGAATATAGGTTGGGCTGAGGGCCTGAATAAGCGGCATAAAGGCACTTAGCCCCGCCCAAATGGTATTTAACCAATAGAGCGAGGCCGAGATTGCGCCAACGACCAAGTAGGTCATGGCGGCTTTAATGGCTAAACGTGATAAAGTTGGCAACTGGCCTTATTTTACGACCAGTGTGCCTTTCATCAACACATTATGCCCTGGAAAGGTGCAAATAAATGGATAAGTTCCGGGGGCTGGCGCATTAAACGATACTTCACCATTTTCCTTTGGCTTTAGTAACTTGATGGCGGCCAATACGCGGTTATCGTTGGGTTTTAGCCACCCATTGGCCTCGCCCGCAGCAATGCCATCTGTGGCAACCGCATCTGATTGACCGGGCATTGTCAACACCCAATTGTGCGACATACCGGTCGATGGGTTTGTAAATTTAAGCGTTACCCGCGAGCCAGCCGCCACTTCGAATGTTGTTTTGTCGAAAGCCAATTCTTCGCCTTTCGAGCTAATTTCGAGCGTAACGGCCTTGACCTCGGCGGGTTTGGCCGCAGCGGTGGGGGCAGCTGGGGTGGCGCTGCCCCCACATGCCATAAGAATGCTTGCACAGAGTGCAATAAAGGTAAAGTGTCGTTTTTTTAACATTTTTTTTGTAGGGCAAAATCAGTTTTTGCCGATTTCATAATCATGCTTTAAGCATCACTTGAACTTAGCGCAAATTTTTAAAAGATGAAGAGCCGATTTCACTATCTATCCCCCAAAGCGTAGCTTTGGGGGATAGATAGTGAAATCGGCAAAGCCTTTCGTCAATTTGGAATCTGCTCTATGCACTATACGCGCCGTGCGCGGCAAAATTACTGGCCTAAAGATTAGTCATTACCTGCCCGATCGGACACACCATTGCCTATTCGCTCAGCTTTAAACGCCCAAATAAATTGCACCTGCTCATGCTTAGGCTGGTTGGGTTAGTCGCCACGTTGTAACGATACGGTGTCAACATCTGATGAAAATGTTCACGCGCCTGTTTATCGATTACAAAAGCATAAGTCATCACCTTGGCTACCCGAGCTTCAGCAGTGCCAATACCGGTGAATTATTCGCATACAACCCGTCCAATCGCCCATTTCTTACACTAATCATCATGAAAATGGGTCAGACAAAGCCAAATTTGGCATTGCGATACCTAGCTTCATCACAGGAAGTTTGGGGGCAGTTCGCCATTAATAAGCGATATCAAGTTTAGGGCTAATTTTGCCATTTGCGCATATATTGTGAAATATTCGGGTTGCGCCAGCGCAGCAGCTTGACACACCGCAGAGGCTGTGACTTTTGTCGCACGCGGTGTTTTGAATCTCAGAATTTCAGGAAGGTCTTTTTTGAAAGGGTGAAGGATGATGGGGGAAGGATGAAGTATTAGGGATTGGGGGCTAGAGATTGGGGAATGGCAATAGTCGCAAGTTGCAAGTCATAACTCGTGACACCATTAAATCCCTAATCCCCAATCCTCAATCCCGACCCACTAAAACAGCCCTTCGACCGAGAGATAACGCTCACCAGTGTCGTAGTTAAAGGTCAGCACACGCGCCCCAGAGGCGAGTTCGGGCAATTTTTTGGCAACAGCGGCAAAAGATGCCCCCGACGAAATGCCGCAGAAGATGCCTTCTTCGGTCACTGCACGCCGAGCATAGGCAAAGGCTTCATCTTTGCTGATCTGAATCACCCCATCCAACAACGTCATGTCAAGGTTCTTCGGAATAAACCCAGCCCCAATGCCTTGGATTGGATGCGGTGATGGGCTACCACCGCTGATCACAGGCGAAGCCACTGGCTCAACCGCAAACACTTTAAGATTGGGAAAATGCTGCTTCAGCACACGCGCTGCGCCAGTAATATGCCCACCTGTGCCTACACCAGTGATAAGCGCATCAAGCCCTTCAGGAAAATCGTTTAAGATTTCAAGTGCAGTGGTGCGGGCGTGAATATCAGGGTTTGAACCATTCTCAAATTGTTGTGGAATCCATGAGTTTGGGTTTTCGGCGGCTAATTCTTGTGCTCGCGCAATTGCGCCCTTCATGCCTTTTTCACGCGGAGTCAAAACCAATTCGGCCCCATAAGCCGCCAACAAACGGCGGCGCTCAATGCTCATACTTTCGGGCATGGTCAAGATCAGTTTATAACCCTTGACCGCTGCCACCATTGCCAAACCAATACCAGTGTTGCCGCTGGTCGGTTCAATAATAACAGTCCCGGTCTTGAGTACCCCACGTTTTTCGGCATCTTCGATCATGGCTAAACCAATACGATCTTTAATGCTGCCGCCCGGATTAGCGCGTTCAAGTTTCACCCACACTTCATAATCTTGTGGATACAAGCGGTTTACCCGCACATGTGGCGTATTGCCGATGGTTTCTAAAATATTATTTGCTTTCATTTCTTTTTTTAGTGCGAAGTGTTAAGTGCTAAGTTTAAAACTTAGCACTTAACACTTCGCATTTTTCATTAAATAACCCAATTTAATACCCCAGCCTCTTGTTTGTTGCGCACACTTACTTTGGCTTGATGATACACAATAGAATAGGGCGGCAGGCTATCGGTCAGCCACACATTGCCACCAATGACCGAGTCATGCCCGATCACCGTTTGCCCACCCAAAATAGTGGCATTGGCATAAATAATGACGTTATCTTCAATGGTGGGGTGTCGCTTGGTCTCGGCCAGCGATTTCTCGACTTGTAGCGCCCCCAACGTGACCCCCTGATAAATTTTGACATTATCGCCAATGACACTGGTTGCACCAATGACCAACCCCGTGCCATGATCAATAAAAAACGAATGCCCAATGGTCGATGCCGGATGAATATCGATGCCAGTTTTACCGTGCGCATATTCGGTTAACATACGCGGCAACAGTGGCACACCCAATTTCACCATCTGATGCGCCGTACGATAGGTTGCCACCGCATAAAACCCCGGGTAGGTGGTAATCACTTCTTCCAAACTTTCAGAAGCTGGATCAAAATTCAAGGTCGCTTTGGCATCATCCATTAATTGATCATATAGGGTTGGCAAAGCTGAACAAAATTGATCGACAACATCATCGACATCGGCTCGCCACTGCGGAACCGGCGGCAAGACCGGCGCAACCAACTGTGACAATGTGTCACGTAAAAGCGCATATTGCACGGCTGCTTTGCGTCGCCCTTGGCAATTGATGGGGAAAAGAAAATCAAAAATATCGTCAGCAAAGCGATTGACTTCATGCTTAGGCGGTAAGCATGAATTTAACACATCACGTTGGGCGTCTAGCCTTTGAAATAAACGAGTTAAATGAGTATCATTGCTCATAATGACAAATAAAAAAAGGGACAAAGCATATGCTTTGCCCCTCTTACAATTACATTTGGCGCGTCTTTGATTTTGCGTTAAGCCTCAATCATGTGCAATGCAATTGCCACGGGACACTGCACGCAGGTTCCATCTGAACAGCAAATACAACAAACATGTACAGCTAACATTTAACAGTTTTATTTTACACTTAATTCTTATTTAAAGCTGAGTAATCTCAATAATTTAAGAATTTTACCGATCAGAAAAACCTTTTATCAACTCAGAATCTGTGCTATGTGAAATTAAGCTACTATTCTTCGGGCGGCGAGACAGCCCCACCACCCACCAAAACCTCACGGAATTGTGAACCGGCGGTTTGAGGGCCAACAATCCCCTTCTCCTGCATGTCTTCGATTAAACGCGCCGCGCGGGTGTAGCCGATACGCAAACGGCGTTGCAAAAGAGAGATCGAGGCCTTGCCCTGCAATTTAACCGTCTCAACGGCCTCATCAAACAAGCCATCATTGCACCCACCGCTATTGCCACTCAGGACAGTGCTGCCGGTGTCTCCATCATTGGTAGCAGATTGCATTGGCAACTGCCACGGCGGGGTGTCATTGGTCAGCGGCACATAGGTGTTGGAGGTTGGCGTTTGCCGAGTGACAGGGGCGATGGGGCGCGCCAAATTAGGTGGCGGGGCCGCGGCTGTGCCTGTCACCCCTGACATTGGCAGTGGCATTTGGGTAGCAACTAGTGTATCGGATACACTGCTTGCTCCAGCCAATTGCCCACGCCAATGACGCACCACACGATTAATTTCTTTATCCGACAAAAAGCAGCCCTGCGAGCGTTGTGGTTGCGGCAAATCTGGCTTTAGCACCAACATATCGCCACGCCCCAATAACTTCTCGGCTCCGGGTGAATCTAGAATAACCCGCGAGTCGATGGCGCTTGCGACAGTAAAGGCAATACGTGCTGGGAAGTTGGCCTTGATCAAACCGGTCACGACATCGACACTGGGGCGTTGAGTCGCTAAAACCAAGTGAATACCGGTGGCACGCGCCATTTGTGCCAAACGTACGATCAATTTTTCGGTTTCATCGGGGGCTAACATCATCAAATCTGCCAATTCGTCAATGATCATGACGATATATGACATTTTTTTTAAATCGGCAGTATCGATTTCGGGCGGGGGCGTGGCTAGACGTGGCTGCCCAAGATTGATACGGCTTTGCTCAAGCACTTTTTCATTAAAGTCGATAATATTGCGTGCGCCATGTTTGGCAAAAATGCGATAACGGCGTTCCATCTCGCCGACTACCCATTTCAATACCGAGGTCACTTGTTCAACATCGACCACCACCGGCGAGATGAGATGCGGTACGCCGTTATAACCAGTCAATTCCACCCGCTTCGGGTCAACCATTAACAGCTTCACTTCTTCGGGCGAATTGTTAATGAGCAAGGCCGTGATGATGGCATTGACACACACGCTTTTGCCCGAACCCGTTGTGCCAGCGATGAGCAAATGCGGCATGGTAGTCAAATCGGCAATCACAGCATGACCGCTCACATCTTGCCCAAGCCCTAGCGCCAAGCGGGTTTTGGTTTTTAGCTTTTCATATTCTTCCGACTCCATCACATCACGCAGCGAGACCAAAGCCGTCTCGCCGTTAGGCACTTCGATGCCGACATAACTGGTGCCGGGCACAGGCGCTTGCACACGAATACGCGGGGCAGCCAAAGCGAGTGCAAGGTCATCGGCCAGACCAGCAATGCGGCCAACTTTTACCTTCATTTGTTTACCGTTTTTCATCTCGGTAAACCCAGGCTCAACCCCATATTGAGTGATCGTCGGGCCGCGATTGATTTCGACCACCTTGGCTGGCACACCAAATGATGACAAGGTGTCTTCAATGAGTTTAGCACGTGCGCGAATATCACTTTCAGATAAAGTGACATCTTTGCCAACATCGAGCATTTTCGCAAGTTCGGGCAACACCCATTCACGAATGGGGGTGCTGGCAGGAGGTGGCAGGCGCTGGTCGGGTGGCACGGCCCCTAAAGCTTGTTTTGCACCATTCACAGCGCGTTGATTCGGTTGTGCGGCCACATTGACATTGGTTTGCGCTGCAACAGGCGGCGGGTGTTGAGGTGAATCACCACCAATAACCCGCGCTGGCGGCAGCCCTTTGGTGTTGGCAGATGAAACCGATGTTGGGCCAGCGACAGGTGGCTGAGCCGGTGGTGGGCGTTGAGGCAAAGATTGGGGAGATGGCACGGTATGGTTTGGAACAGACGCTACAGTATGCGGCTGTGGCAAATTGGTGGGATCATCATCTTCAACAAAACGGCGGGTTGGTGGGCGCGGGAGTGGGTTATTAATGATCAAACCATCCTCATCACCAATTCGCACACCAGTGTTAGGATCGTAACGTGGCCCAATCGTACGGTCATCTATAGGTAAATCATTCGAGATGCCCAAATTGCCGCTGGTAATCACTTTACGGGTTTCGGTATTGAGGGGATCTGGTTTGCGAAAACGTTGCTGAATCCCCCATACCAACATTGCCACCGATTGAGTAGAGATAAGCGCAATGGCTAAAATATAACTAATAAACAAAACCACAATTGCCCCAATATCACCAAAATTGCGCAATAAATCGAGAATATGCCAGCCAACGATGCCACCAGCCAAGCTTTTGCTCACCAAAAGCCAACCATTTTTCCCAGTCCACCATTCTTCAACGATTTGGCAGGTGCCAAGAATGGCGCTATAGCCTAAAAACAAGCCCACCAATTGGCTGGGTTGTGGCGCGGGCACTTTATCGCCAAAACGGTGCAATAACAGATATAACCCAATAACGAGCAACAACGCAGGCCAAATTAACATGCCGCGCCCAAACAAACTATCGAGAAAACTGATCCAATAATGGGTTAGTGTGCTTTGCCCACCCGGTGAAAGCTTGATCAAAATGGTGGCAATGCCAACCCCAATCAGGATAAGACCCAATAGATCGAGCCGCTGATCATTGGTGAGCAGCGGTTTGCTTGCTTTTAGAGGTGGCGCGGGGGCGGGCGCAGGCATCGCCTTGTCTTTGCCTTTGTCGCCAGCTTTGCCTTTACCTTTGGTAGGAGATTTATCGCCAGCTTTATATTTCATCGCGCAGATGTTATGATTGTAGCGTATGTGGCGTGAATAATCAAAACCTGTAGCCTACAACGCCTACACCGCCGCAATCGCCTCAATCTCGACTACACAACCATAATGCAAATCGTTGACCGGCACAACAGCCCGCGCTGGTTTGACTGTGCCCATTATGCGTGCATATACAGCATTAAATCGCCCCCACAATGCAATGTCGGAGATATAAACCGTGACCTTGAGCAAGCGGTTGAGGTCGCTGCCTGCCGCCTGCAAAATGGCTTGTAAATTGCGCAGCACCAATTCGGCCTGCACCTCGATTTCACCCGCTACAGGTTTGCCGCTTGCGGGGTCGATGGCTAATTGGCCTGCCACATATAAACAACCATTGTGCTGTACCGCTTGCGAATAGTGCCCACCCGGCGTGGGGGCATTTGGGGTGTGGATGTAGGTGATATTGCTCATAGCCAGCATTTTATGCCACAAAGCCACCTACCATAAACAATTAAGCCTTCACCGAACCAGCCGTCAAACCTTGCACGACGAAGCGCTGTACCAACATATAAAGCGCCAATACCGGCACTGTGGCAATAATTGCAGCCGCCATAATTTGACCCCACAGCAAAATATCGGCAATTTGAAAACTATAAATACCGACAGGCAACGTGCGTAATTCGCTGCGTTGGGCCAACACTACTGCATATAAAAACTCATTCCACGAATTAGTAAAGCTGAAAATGAACGCGGTCACAATGCCCGGCGCTGACAATGGCAGCACAATCCGTCCCAACACACCAAGCCTTGTGCAACCATCAATAAGGGCGGCCTCCTCTAATTCTGCCGGAATAGTGCGAAAATAGCCCAACAACATCCAAGTTGTAAAGGGCACATTAAAGGTCTGATATGCCAAAATGAGCGCCCAAAGTGTATTGAGCAATTGGAGGTTTGAGATGATGATATAGAGTGGGATAAACAACAGCGAACTGGGGATAAGATACATAAATAACACCGACTTTGCCAAGGTGTTGCTGCCCCAAAAACGCAAACGTGCAAGGCTATAGGCCGCCAAAACCCCAATTACCAATGCCACTGCCGAACTTGACACCCCCACAATAATGCTATTGGTCAGCCACACTTGCATATTCGAGCCGTTGATCACCGTTGCATAGTTATCCAAGATCAAATTAGTCGGGCTTAACATGGTGGCCTTGTTATACACATCTTTTTGGCTACGCAACGAGGTCAACGCCATAAAATAAAATGGAAATGACACAACGATGACGTAAATGGCGAGCATGAGATATAAACGGGTGTTGTAAACAACATTGCGAAATTTTCGGTTCATTTATTCTTGCTCACTTTTCATAATTAATGGCGAAAGCGCCATAATCATGACGATGAGAATAGGGGTTAACAAAAACGAAATGGCCGAGGCATAGCCAATGCGGCTGCCTTCGAACCCAACTTTATAGGCATAAGTGGCAAATAAATGGGTGGCATAAGCTGGGCCGCCACCCGTCATCAAAAAGACAATTTGAAAGTCATTAAAGG
This sequence comes from Chloroflexota bacterium, assembly GCA_018969115.1. Lineage (GTDB taxonomy): Bacteria > Chloroflexota > Anaerolineae > J036 > Brachytrichaceae > AQU-03. Next base: position 11,719 of record JAGWYZ010000041.1, read on the forward strand.
TCCAAATTGTGGAGAGGATAGTCGTAATGGCAAGTGTGGTACGCACACCCGGAACGGTGATATTCCAAAATTTTTGCCAATTGGTTGCGCCATCCACATCGGCGGCCTCATATAAATCTGCCGGAATGGCCTGCATGGCGGCCAATAATGAGACCCCAAAGAAAGGAAAACCACGCCAAATATTCGTCGCAATCACCGCACCCATGGCAGTAGAGGTATCAGCAAGCCATGCGATGGGAAGTTCGATCAGGCCTAAACTGAGCAAAATATAGTTAATCACACCAGCAGTGCCGTCATACATCCAGCGCCATGTCAACGCAGTTACAAACGTCGGGGCCACCCAAGGGAACAATAACCAGCCACGAAACATACCGCGAAATTTGATGCGAGCATTCAAAATGAGCGCCATGATCATGCCGACCACGATTTTGCCAGCCACAGATAAGGTGGTGAAAAGCACACTATTGGCCACCACCATGCGAAATCGCCGATCTTCTGTCAGCAGCTCGATAAAATTGCCAAACCAGATATATTTGCCCGAAACGCCAAGTTGGCGATCTTGCAAGCTCATATCGAAGGCGTTGGCGATTGGGTATGCCAATAGCCCAAGCATGACCAGCACCAGCGGAAAAACCAGCACGTAGCCCAAACGGGCATCACGGCCAAATCGGTGGGGTTTGTTAATGTTAGGGTTTGAAACCACGATTTTGAATATGTCACCGCGCCGACTTTGCCGCGCCGACTTGAATAGTTGGTTGAATGGTTGATTGGTTAAATAGTTGATTAGTTGATTAGTTGATTGATAAACCGTGACTCGTGAGTCGTGAGTTCCTAATCAACCATTCAACCAACCAACCATTCAACCTAGATCGTTAAGGGTTAAATTGTTTGTAATATTTAACCAACTTCGCTTCGGTTTCCTTAATCGCATCGTCAATCGATACTTTCTCGATTAACACTTTGTTAATCATTTCTGCCATCGTATGGGTGCGCCACGCCTCAAGCGCCCACAACGTGGTGGGGCCCGGGTGACCGACTGCCACCACATCGGGCAATTGCCCGATCAAGGTCTTGTTGAATGGGTCATCCCACATCGGCAATTTTTGCAGGTCTTTGTAAAACGGCATATAGTTTGTGCCAGCCGCCTCTACGATGCGTTTCTGATTGTCAACCGACACATAAGTCGTCAACAAATCTTTAGCGAGATCAAGATTTTTCGAACCTTTCGGGATCATCATGCCATAGACATAACCGGCCAATACACGGCCTTTTGGCCCCTCGGCGATAGGCGTAATATAGGTACGTTTGAGCAGATCTGGGTTGTCTTTGCGCATCGCGGCGATGATCGAGCCGGTATTTTGCACAATCGCCGCACTTTCGGTTAAATAAGCCTTATTATTACCAGCATCATCCCAGGTCACCGCGTCTTTGGGTATATAGCCCTTGTCCCATGCATCTTTAAACATCTTCAACACGGTACGGGTTCCATCATTATTTAGATTAGGCGTTTTGCCATCTTCGGCATAAGGCGATGATCCATACGAAGCAAGCATACTCAATGTCGCAATTTCAGAGTCATAAGAAGGCGGGCCAATCTGCACACCCCAAGCCCATGTCTTGCCAGGGCTATTAATTTGCTCCGATATCTTTAAAATATCTTCCCATGTCTTTGGTGGTTGCAAATTTTTGGCATCGAGAATGTCTTTGCGCACATAAAACACCTCGGTTGCGCCATAAGTTGGCACAGCCCATTGTTTGCCAGCATTGGTTACGGCTTTAATGGGTTTATCAAGCATCCCACCGCCTTGGGCATTCATTTTGGCAACAATATCGCTCACATCTTCGAGCAACCCCAAACTATAAAGTTTTGGCATCCAATCGGGTGAAGGCCATACCAACACATCGGGCAAAGTTTTGCTCTCGATAGCGGCGTTAAATTGTGGAGTCAGCACTGTCGATAGCTCTTGCACCAACGTCAAATCTACACCTTTTGCGTCAGCCCATTTGGTCACAATTTCTTTTTGAACTGCATCGGCTTCAGGTGTAAAACTCTTTGATAACCAAATGGTCAGTTTGGGTTTGCCAGTTGCCGGGGCGGCTGGTTTTGCCGCTTCAGCCGGCTTGGCTGCTTCGGCTGGTTTTGCCGGGGCGGCGGTAGGGGTTGCAGCGGGGGCACATGCGGCCAACGCGATGCCAGCAGATGCGGTGCTGGCCAAGGTCAAAAATTTGCGCCGGGTTAAAGCGCTTTTTGTAGTAAATGCCATTTCTCTCCTTTAAGTTTATTTCTTTCGCCTATAAATCCCAATCTATGCCAGTTGTTTACTGGCATACTGGTATAGAGATTATACCGGTATGTCTCAAAAAAGCAAATGCCAAATACAGTGTTTAAAACATACTATATTTCACGTTCGCCATTATGACATGAGCAGCCCCCACCATAACCGGTACTTAACTGAATTTCATTGCAAGAAAGCAGGAGCCAAGCTAATTTTTCGGCAGGCCTTGTCATTAACATTTATAGACAATCTCAAGTCCCCAACCTGTCGTATACTGTTTCACTCACAGAACCAGTTATGACAACAATTACAGGTATTTTTCCGGCGATGGTAACGCCAATGACCGATGACGGCACACAAGTGAATCTTGCGGGCACACGCGCCCTCACACGATTTCTGCTCGATCGTGGCGCAGATGGCGTATTTGTATGTGGCGGCAGTGGCGAAGGCATCGTGATGGATATTGACGAGCGCAAAGCTTTATTAGAGGCAGTGGTGGCCGAATGTGCTGGGCGTGGGCGCGTAATTGCGCATGTTGGGGCACATGCCACCCACGTCGTCACCGAGTTGGCGGCCCATGCTGCTACCCTTGATATTGCCGCCATTGCGGCAGTGCCGCCTTTCTACTTTCGCACTGATGCCAGCGGGCTTCGTGCGCATTACAGCCTCATCGCCGAGGCTGCACCAAACACACCTTTGTTTGTATATAACATTCCGGGGGCCACTGGGGTAGAAGTGACTGCCAGTGTCGTCGCCGACTTAATGCACATTCCGCAAGTGAGCGGCATCAAATATTCGTCATATAACCTGTTTGACATGCGCAATATTATTGAACTGCGCGAAGGTTTTACCGTGCTAAGCGGTTTTGACGAAGTATTGGTGGCAGGGCTAACAATGGGCGCACACGGCGGCATTGGCAGCACCTACAATATTATGCCAGCCACTTTTGCCGCCATTTATCGCGCTTATCGTGCCGGTGATCTTGCCTCGGCCCAACATTTTCAATACCGCGCCAACCGCGTTATCAAAGTATTATTGGGTGTGCCATACTTTGCCACGCTCAAGGGCATTTTGAGCGCATGGGGCGTGCCTTGTGGTGCGCCGCGCCGCCCCAATCGGCCTTTCGCCAGCGCCGATGAAGCCAATGCCTCGATCCGCGCCATGTTAAACGCTGGTTTAGAGCAATTGGAAACCGACGCGATGGCCTTTTTGCGCTAGTCATGTTATTGCCGCTTTCTCCTGCGACACTCGCCAAACAAGCCACCGATACCTTACGGCGTTATATCTTAAGCCAAGACCTACGTGAAGGGGCCGAATTGCCCAGTGAGCGCGACTTGAGCGAAAGTTTGTCGGTCAGCCGCAATATTGTGCGTGAGGCCCTCACCACGTTGATGGCCGAGGGCATGATTATCAAAAAACCTGGGCGCGGTATTTTTGTATCGGTGTTTGATCGTCATATGGCAATGGCGCGGGTGAGCACCAATATTGCGGCGATTGGCTATAGCTTAAGCGAGTTAGGCGAGGCGCGTTATGCCATTGAATTGGGCGCTGCCTCGCTCATATCAAAACACATCACCGATGATGAATTGATGCTACTGGAGGAAATTAACACCCGGCTGGCCGAGAAAATACAGCATCATTTTGGCGGGGTGCGCGAAGATATCGAGTTTCACGAAGTATTATTGCGCAGCACGCATAACCTCGTCATCGTCGATTTTTTGCCGGTGCTGATCGAGCATTTTCGGTTGATGGTGTTGACCAACCCCGCCAGTGTTTCACACAATGCCCCACGTGTGATCGCCGAACATGCCGCCATTATTGCAGCCCTGCATCAGCATGATGCCGCCCTGGTGCGCGAGGCCTTGATTGCGCATTTTCCAGATTTACGGTTGTGGCGCTGAGGTGATGACGAATATCAAAATAAAATCAATTCATAATGTCGCCAACACCTGCCCCATTTGCGATGTATCGTAGCCGCCCAACGCCTGCACTTGGATGGCAAAGGTGGGCGCACGAATAATGCCCAGCAGCGGCTGCAACAAAGCGCTCTCGTAATGCTGAATGGGGATGACTAAATCATAGCGCTCGTTAAACAACGGCACAAAATCAAGATCAAGCGCCCGCGCTGCAGCCAAAATACCGAGGCCACAATCACAGGCCCCACTGGCAACGGCAGCCGCCACATTCAAATGGGTATATTCTTGGCGTTCATAGCCAGAAATCTGCCGTGGGTTGATGCCACGTTTTCGCAACTCAAAATCGAGCAGCGCCCGTGTACCAGCCCCACGTTGCCGATTAATAAACGTTACGCCTTGACGGGTTAAATCTTCTAAAGACGTGATAGATTTGGGGTTGCCTTGACGCACCATCAGTCCTTGCACCCGTTTGACAAAGCCCAACAATTGCACCCGCACCCCAAACGGCGTTAGCATTTTGCCGATGCTGTCGATGTTGTAGCTCGTTGCGTCGTCATTACTCGCACCTTCATCCAACAAATGTGACCCCGCCAAATGCGCCTCGCCACGTTGCAAAGCCAACAACCCACTTTGGCTGCCCACATGCGCCGAAACCAACCGAGGAAATTGAGAATTTGAAATGGAAAATGAAAATTGAGTCTCTGCCGCTTCATTTTCCATTTTCCATTTTAAATTCTCAATTTTCAACTGGTTTGCCAGCAAATCGAGTGTGAGATCATGGCTGCCAATGGCAAGAATGGTGTTGTGAATGAGGTGCGGCGCGGTCATCAACTGAACATTGACCAATTCACCAGCGTGAAAGCCCTCTTTAAAACGTGGAATAAGCAAAATGCCATCGGCTTTGACCATTGACGTGATAACACCGGCCCCGCTGCCAATGGGTGTAGCCACCACCCGCTCGCCGACCCGCCCCAACGTGACACGCAAAAATTCATCATCGCCCATCGGCGAAAGTACTTTGCGAGTCAGCGTTGCCTGCATGGTGGGCGCGGGCAAAGGCGCTTGGTTTTGCCAATGTTGCAACAATGGCTTGCAAAACAGATCAAACGTGACGGCAGCAGAGACCGGATAGCCCGGCAACCCAACCAAGGCCTTGCCTGCGCTATTGGCAAGTGAAGCCGCACCTAAAATGACCGGATGCCCCGGGCGAATAGCGACCCCATGAACACACACCTGCCCCAATTCGTCAATCACCCGCGAGGTGTAATCTTCGCTACCTGCCGATGAGCCAGCATTGATGATAACAAGGTCATGGGTTGCCAACGCGGCCTGTGCCGTCGCCTTAATTGCCTCATATTGATCTGGTTGAATCGGGTAACGGCTGACCACCGCCCCACATTCTTCAGCAAAACCACCCAACACCAAACTGTTATATTCGATAATATCACCCGGCTTAACCACGCTACCCGCCGCCACTAACTCGGTGCCGGTAGGAATAATTGCCACTCGTGGTCGGCGCAGCACATCGACTGTGGCATGACCACTACCCGCCAACACCCCCAAATCTTGCGGGCGTATACGATGCTGGGCCGTCAACACCAATTCGCTGGCAACCATGTCTTCGCCCATTGCACGCACATGTTGCCAAGGCGCAACCGCTTGGGTGATCTCGATCACCGCATTGAAGATTGCGGGCGCATCTGCCGCAACCTTCAATACTTCGGCATGTTCTCGCATGATCACGGCATTTAGCCCTGCAGGTAATGGGTCGCCGGTGTCGACATAAATGGCTTGCTCGCCAATCGTCAAGCGTTTTGGTACAGATTCACTTGCCCCATAGGTTTCATCACTGCGCACCGCATAGCCATCCATCGCACTGGCGTGATAATGTGGCGATGATATTTTGGCCAATACTGGCGCAGCCGTGATGCGGCCTAGAGCCTGCGCCAATGGCACAGTTTCGGCAGGCATTGCTGCCAATGCGCCATAGGCAGTTAATTGTGCATACCATGCGGCATTGGCTTCATCGAGCGGGATATCATGAAGATAAAGAGACGACATATCAGATGGACATTATCGTCGATTGGCATATTCATGGGGTTAAAATAGCCTTATGGCAAACCCAATTAGTCAAACCAAAGGCACTGGTCAGATTGATACCAGTATCGTCGAAGAACTTGACGGCATCACCGTTATTCGTGGTGGTGGCACAGCACGTGGCTGGAACGGCATTCGTTATAAGCAAGGCATGTCGGGTAAAAATGTTGGCTCGACTGGGCTTTCGATCAATGTCGCAACCGTACCCCCCGGCGCAATTGCCTATGCCCATATCCACGATGGCTTTGAAGTGATGTTATTTATCGCGCAAGGTCGTGTTAAACATACCTATGGCGAAGGGCTGACCAATGAAGTCATCAACGAAGCTGGCGACTTTATTTATATTAAACCCGGCATCCCGCACGAGGTATTTAATATTGGTGATGAACCTCTCATTGCCTTTGTTGCCCGTTCAGCCGCCGATGAATGGGACAAGATCGTTAACTATCCATCAGAATATAGACCAACAGAGTAAGGGCAGAGTGGCAGAGTGGCAGGTAGCAAAGTAGCAGGTGGCATGTTGCAACTTGCTACTTTGCAACTCTGCCCCTATTTAAAACTGCCGCCAAAATTGGTGATAAAGTAGAAGCCGCCGTTGGCGGCGGCGATGCCAAAACCGGCTTCGCGGTAAAAACGCGACAAAATATTGTTGCGATGCGGCCCACTGGGATACTCTTGCGTAAACCACATATCCCATGCAGCGGGCACATTACGCGCCCAGGCCCAGTTTTCGCCAACGGCATCATTTACATAGCCCACACGTCGCAACCGTTGTTGGGTTGATGAGCCATCGGCCCCCACATGCCCACAGCGATTTAATTGTGAGCATTCATCGGCATGTTGTTGCGCGGCCAGTTGTAAGACCGGCGAAAACTGTAACGGCGGTAACCCAGCCATTGCCCGCACCGAGTTTGATTGCACCATTAAGTGATCTCGCATTGCCGCAATTTGATTTGGATTTGAGCCGCCGATCACATTTTCTAACCCGACAGCACTTTTCGGAAACTGCCCTTGCAATGCTGTTGGGCTTGGCAATAACATGGGCGAAGCTTGATTAAGTGAAGTTAAGGGTGGCACGGTGGGCAACATGCGCAAATTGACGGCAGTAGGCAAGGCATTTGCCGCCACAATAGGGGGCGCAGTGGGCAAACTCGCCAAGGCGATCGACGGCGAAGACAGAATTGGGTTGGCGGTAGGGGCTGGCGTTGAGGTGGGCTGCGCTTTAGCCACCGATTTTATGGGCGGCACGGTTGCAATGCTAATAGGTGTTGCTACTGCAATGGGTTGGGCCGGTTGAATAGTTGCAAACACAACGGCTGTCACAAAAGCCACAGGGGTATCGATTTCGTCAACCTCGCTATCATTGCCACTTAAATTCACACCAAGGCTAGCCGTTGGTGGGTAGATCACGACAGGCGTGATATTGTCTTTAGTGACTTTAATTTGTGCACCACATGCTGTAGTAGCAAAAACAAACGCTAAACTTGCAACAATAGGGCTTCTATGTTTTAACATTCTTGAAATATAAATTGCAGAATTGTAAGCATAATTATGGCACACCTCCAAAGTAAGCCACAAAGTGTAGCACACCACCCGCCGAGATTGCAATCGCAAACCCCACTTCTTGAAAAGCTGGGATTAAAATATTTTGACGGTGGCCCGGGCTATTTATCCATATAATTGCCAAGGCATTTGCACCCCATTGGGTCGATTGGTCATTGGGTCGATTGGTAAAGGCCCAATTTTCGCCAGTCGTGTTACCTGCGTAACCTGCGCTCTTGATGCGTGAATAAAATGTTGAACCATCCGAGCTATCATGACTGTACGTGGCGCTGCGTCGTGCACAATCGTCATGCACAATCATTGGCTAGCTGCTAGGCCGAGGCCTATAACGCAGCCGACACACGTAACGGGCGTCCCTCAGACTAAGCCCTTGCCTGATTATGCAACACCAATAACTGCACGATGACGCGATGGTAGGTGTAGATGTCACTATTGTAGTTGGCGTTTGCGCTAGGATAGGCAATGGTTCAGACGTTGAGATTGCACGAGGCGGCATGACAATTGATGTTAATATCAGTGTGGGGGGTGCTTAACAATGGCGGTAGGAACGCTTGTGACCACGGGTTGTATTATTACAACAACGACTGTGGCCGATTGCAATGATGCAACTGGTGTGAAAAGGTGTGATGTAGAAGTGATTGAAGGTGTAATGATGGGGAATGATATTTGCAAAGGATTTGGTCGGTTGGAGAGCATGGCACAAGCACTCAAACACAGCAACAATCCAATCACAGCTATTTTTCCATCCAAAACTCGCCTCCATCTAACATTAAACAATCGCCATTTACAAATTGGGGGCCAGCCACCAAAAATAATACCGCCTCAGCCACTTGCTCAGCTGAGCCAAGCGCCTGTAAGGGGTTGAGGTTGCGATAAGCATTCCAATTGGCCTCTGATTGCGTGTCGGGTTTGAGCACCACACCCGGGCAAATGGCATTTACCCGCACATGTGGGCCAAGCGTAACGGCCTGCACCCGCGTAAGTGCTAATAACGCCGCCTTTGCTACACTGTGCGCCGAAAAACTTTTGAAGGCACGAAATGCGCTTTCATCGGTGATATTGATAATATTGCCATAATGTGAGCTGCTGTTGGTTAATGGCGGGCTGCGACGCTCAATCATATGCTTCGCAATCACCTGACCCAACACAAACGGGGCTTTTAAATTAATATTAAAGGCCTCATCAAATGCTGCTTCGGTCACATTGGGGTATTGTGCCTTGACAAACGATGCCGCGTTATTGACTAAAATATCAATGCTGCCAAATGCCGCAATGGCTTGTATGCCCAATTGTTCGGCTTGCGACCAATAGGTTAAATCGGCCTGTAGTAGCGCAACCCGTCGGCCTATTTGGCGAATGTCTTGGGCGGTTTGTTCAGCCAGTGCGACGCTTTTGCCATAATGAATAACAATATCGGCCCCATGTCTTGCAAGGATCAGCGCAATTTCACGCCCAATACGGCGTGCACCTCCTGTCACCAATGCCGTTTTACCTTCTAGTGAATATATCATTTCTTCAAATTAAAGTTTACATGATGCAAAAAGTAACGTTGCAAAAACTCAAAACAAAAACTTTTACTCTGTGATGCAGGCTGCATCACAGCTTATAGAGCTTCTGTTATACTTTTCTAGCGAGCCGGAAAATGGCCTTTGTAAAAAGACATGACACTGCCTAAATTTGAACAAGCCATTTTGATGATTTTAGGTGGGCTAAGCGCTGTTGCCTTGATCAGCAGCAGCAGCGACAGACTTGCCTCAAAATCGGTTCAGGCAGCGACGCAACCAGCAACGCAACTTATCATTTATAAAAAGCTAGACACTTACCCCCCAAACTTTGGGGCGACGTTACCGGCCACATTATCAGCCCCAACCCTCGATTTTACGTCGCGCCAATTAGGTTCACCTATTATTTTGCCACTTGTAACCCCAACCCCACAAACCAGCGCAGGTGGATTGGTTTTGCATAGTCTAGCGAGAAATAATCAGGCCATATTTCCCGGCCAATTCACCATAACCGCCCCGACTGCCCCATTGCCCATTATTGCGGCAGATAACATCAACTTAGATCGCCCACGCAGCTATTTAGACTCGGCGCGTGCCAGCAATTCATCCAAGCCCGATATTCCCACCGAAATTATTATTCCAACAATTAATCTAAACGCCAATATTCAAGAAGTGGGGATCATTAAAACCAAAACCGGTAGTAACACTTGGGCGACTGCCAAGGGGCGGGCCGCGGGTTGGCATAATGATTCAGCGCGTTTGGGTGAACATGGCAATATTGTGCTTAATGGCCATAATAATATTGATGGCAAAGTATTTGAACGGTTGCAAGACCTAAAAGTGGGCCAAAAAGTCATTTTGCGTAGCAATACCCGCGAAATCACCTATGTGATTTACGACAAAGAATTACTGCTTGAGCGGGGCCAACCCGCCTCGGTATTGATGGAACATGCCAAATATTTGCTGCAAACGCCCGATGACCGCCTTACGCTCGTGACATGCTGGCCCAATTGGGATAACTCACATCGTTTGCTTTGGTTTGCACGTCCGGTCGAAGAAAAGATTATCAAGTAAAACGCTTTTAGCTGCTTATGTGCGTCCCTAGACGCATATTTTGCGTGGGCCGAGAGGCGCGTTTGGGGACGCGTACTAAGCCTTGCACTTTCCACTCCCCACGTTCCACTCGTTATACTTACTCCATGCCAAAACCAAATGCCCCAAAGTTAAAAACCCAATATGTGTGTAGCAATTGCCATAGCGTGCATATGCGCTGGGCCGGTAAATGTGGTGATTGTGGCGAATGGAATACGTTGATTGAAGAAATTGTCGATGAACGTGCCAGCATTGGCAACGCCCGCATCGGCAGCGCCAATGCCTTAAATGCACCGCAAAAACTCGCCGACATCCGCCCCGATGACATTAAACGCATCCCACTCAACATCGGCGAATTTTCACGCGTGTTGGGTGGCGGCATCGTGCCGGGGTCGTTGGTATTGGTGGGCGGCGATCCGGGCATTGGCAAAAGCACCTTGCTTATGCAATCGGCGGTGTCGATTGCCAAACATTCTGGCACCACCTTATATGTGAGCGGCGAAGAAAGCGCCCAACAACTCAAAATGCGGGCCGAGCGTCTTGGCGTGGGCGACAGCGAATTGTATTTATTGACCGAGACCAACCTCGATACAGTGGTGCATCATATAGAGCAAATGAAGCCAAAACTCACCATCATCGACTCAATTCAGACAATGTATGTTGACAGCTTGGCTTCATCGGCGGGCACGGTCACACAAGTGCGCGAATCGGCCCAACGGCTGCAACAATTGGCAAAATCACGCGGCATCGCCTGTTTTATTGTTGGGCATGTCACCAAAGAAGGCACCATCGCTGGCCCCAAAGTGCTTGAGCACATTGTCGATACGGTGTTGCAATTAGAAGGCGACCGTTTTCACACTTTTCGGCTGCTGCGCTCGATCAAAAACCGCTTTGGGGCCACCAACGAAGTGGGCGTGTTTGAAATGGCCGGCAGTGGCATGACCGAAGTGACTAACCCCAGCGAAGCCTTTTTGGCCGAGCGCATGATGAATGCGCCCGGCTCGGCTATTGCCGTAACAATGGAAGGCACACGCCCGCTGTTGGTTGAGGTGCAAGCCCTGACCTCGGTGACGCAAAACCCAATGCCACGCCGCACCGCCAATGGCTTTGACCACAACCGCCTTTACTTGTTGTTAGCCGTGCTTGCCAAGCGGGTGGGCATTCGTCTGCATGACCAAGATGTGTTTGTAAATGTGGTGGGCGGGCTAAATATTGACGAACCGGCTGCCGACCTCGCCGCCGCCATCGCCATTGCCAGCGCCGCCAAAGGTGCAATCGTGCCATCCGATCTCGCCATCATCGGCGAAATTGGCCTGAGTGGTGAATTGCGCCAAGTGGCGCAACTCAGCCACCGCGTGCAAGAGGCCGCCAAACTGGGCTTTTTGCGTTGCCTTGTACCCAAAACCACTCGCCCAATCGAAAATGTGCCGCCTAATATTAAAATTTTGCCCGCCCGTAGCGTGGGCGAGGCGCTTGATCGGGTGTTGAATGGTTAGATAAAAGGGGCAAGGTTGCAAAGGAGCAGGTGGCAGAGTTGCAGGTTGCAGGATAGAAGAGAAGTAAAAGCTGCTACTCTTTGCCACTTGCCACTTGCCACTTGCCACTTACCACTTGCCACCTGCAACCCTGCCCCTCCCCTCCTTAAACAACACATAAAATACCTGTAACATGAGTCACAAAACCAGCATCGAATTGCGCCGACACAGTATGCGCAATATTCCGGGGGTGCACCTCAACAAAGCGGGCGTAACCTTGGCGCGGCGCATTGGCAATAGCATGGGCAAATTCAACATGATCATCACCAGCAGCTTGCCCCGCGCCTACGAGACCGCCATTGCGATGGGCTATGCCGTCGATGAGCAACTCGAAGCCTTTGCCGATATGTCGTCGGCCATTCCTTGGTCGGCAGATGGCAACATTGAGCCAATCGCCAACGCCGTGCGCCATAACCCCGCTGCGGCTGAATATGTGCAACAACAACTTGAAATTTTGCAGGCCATTACACAAGCCTTGCCCAACAATGGGGCTGCACTAGTCATCTCGCATGGCGGCATCGTCGAATCGCATGCCATCGCGCTTGCACCCGAGGCCAATCACGCCAGTTGGGGCAAGACGTTTAGCTATTGCGAAGGTGCGCGACTGTGGTTTGAAGATGAGCGTTGTGTGCGGGTTGAAATATTGCGGCAACCGTAATGCCGAAACGACTATTACTCCACCCCGACAGGATGGAGTAATAGTCGTTTCG
>JAGWYZ010000312.1 GCA_018969115.1 Chloroflexota bacterium
GGTGCTAAAGATGTGATTGTGACATTAGGCGGACAAGGGGCATGGCTGCAAATGGCTGAATGGGTTGGGCATGTGCCAACCTTGCCAGTGCAGCCGGTTGATACTACCGCTGCCGGTGATACATTCATTGGTGCGTTTGTGGCGCGGCGCGGTGAAGGCGTAGGGGTGCGCGAGGCCGCCCGTTTTGCCTGTGCCGCTGCCGCCATTTCGGTTACACGGCACGGTGCTCAGCCTAGTGTACCAACCCGTGCAGAGGTTTTGGCAGCCCTATACGAGGTTAAGACATAGCGATTTTGTTAAAACTTAGTATCTTCTCAAAATAGGGTAAACTAAAATAAATTTTTGCCAAAATTACTATCAATTGATAGTGATTTTGGCGTGATGTCTTTTAGGGCACTTCTAATTATTGAGAAGATACAAAAAAAGGGGCTTTTGTTAAACAAAAGCCCCTTTTTTAACAATTATTCTTTTCCAGTTTTCTCATCTAAATACTTTACAGCTTCTGCGACAGTTGTAATTTTCTGCGCATCTTCGTCAGAAATTTCACCGCCGAATTCTTCTTCAAAAGCCATAATTAATTCAACCAAGTCTAACGAATCAGCCCCAAGCGTATCACGGAAGCTTGCTTCCATAGTTACTTCATCTGCTTTAACCCCTAGCAACTTTACGCATAACGCTTTAACGCGATCAAATGTACTCATTTAATGATCTCCTCTAATAAAATAATTTGTAAGTTTTGGCAATGCTTGTATGAATCATCGTTGATAATTTACTTTTTGCAAGCGCGGTACGCTATATGTCATCCATACAAGATAGCATTCATTAACTATTGTATCACTCAACAGATGGGTGTTTTTTGAATATGTACAGTTTAAGCTGTTTTTTAGCTATCATTTCTATCATTTAACGGACATATTGAGGCGTATAAGCCAGCGCCATGCTGCTGTTTTTGCGGCTTGGTCGCCACTAATGCCAATACGCGGTGTGTTCAAAACTTGCGTATCAGAAAAGGCATGGTCTTGCTCGATCCATAGGCTGCATGATTGATCTAAAAGGTTGCATGAATTAAACGAACGATCAATTCCCAACGCTTTGCACAAACGCCCGGGACCATTGCACAGCATTGAAATGTTGAGTTTCGGGTGGCGTTGTTGCATGATATCGATGCCCTCAACGGGGTGTAATGCACGAATTAAGACAGCTGCGCCGATATTTTCGGCCTCTGTGACCACATTGAAACAAAAATGCATGCCATAAATAAAATAAACATAGGCATGACACGCTGCCATAAACATGGCGCTATTGCGTTGGGTTTTGCCACGATAGGCGTGGCTAGCGACATCGTTGGGGCAATAGGCTTCGGTTTCAATAATGCGCCCAGCTAGCCGTGCCCCATCAGGCATTTGGGAGACTAATCGTCGCCCAAGTAATTCACGGGCAACGATTCGCGTATCGCGGGCATAAAACTCATACGGAAGTCGCATTGTTTCAATGTAGAGCAGGTTTTAAGTTGATGAAAGGTTTTGCCGAACCACAATGTCAATGTCCCTCACAGAGACATTGACATTGTGGTTCGGGCATTACGTTTATTAATGCTTGTTTTTTACTGTTTTCTCAGCAAAAAATATGACATACGACTTTTCATCAGTGCGATAATTTTAGTAGATGTTGTGGTTGTTCGAATTCATCGCCCGAGCTTGTTTTTGGTCAGATCAACGTCGTGTTGTATCGCTGATCTCGGTGGGTTTGGGCTTGGTTGCGCTTGGGTTAATAGCCATTGGTCGCCCCGACCCACCCCGCCAAGTGCCACTGCGTGATGCAACCATAAATGATATCTCATCACGCGATATTAACCAATATGTGCGCGTGACTGGCGTGTTGGCCCCCAATAAGACCCGACAAGTGCAGTTTCGTTTGGGCAGTATTACTCTTTCAGGCAGCCGCTACATTCCATTAATTGCGCCAGGTATTTTTGACCCATTGTATGTGCTTGATCAAGCTATTCCTGAAGGTGCATTGACAGGCAGTCCCATTACCCTGGTGGGCAAAATAAATATTGGCTTGAATGCACAACACCCGACGTTATATTTAGAAATTGGTTCGCCACCCAATGAATATTTGCTTAGTCAACTGGCACGTTCGGGCATTGTGGTGTTAGTCATTTTGGCTGCAAGCTTTATCATTCGTTGGTTGGTGCGGCGGCTTGATTATGCTATTCCTGTTTTTACAGCTTCAAAGAGCTTGCCACCTCAAGCTGAGGTATTTTGGTTTGGTGATTTAGGCCACGCTTTTGATGGCACTATTGCCCGTTTTGCGCCAGTGCATATTTCTGCCAAGGCAACTGAGGCCCAACTAACCTTGTTTGGGGTGGGTATCAATGTCTTAAGCATCACTATTCGGCGTTTGGGTTTTGCCAATTTGTTTAACGCCGCAACTGCGGTTGGGGCCTTACCCGCAGCGCGTATCGAATTTGAAGATGAGCGTGGTTTGCGCCGTAAAGGCACCTTGGTGTTTACTAGCTCGGCTACCCGCGAAGTAGTGTTAGATGTGTTGCGTTATGTCGGTCAATAATCATGACGACATACAAGGCGTTCGGCTTGGGTATCCCATGCTACCGAAAGTTTGCCATTGAGTGCGGCGCGTAAATCGTCGCCAATCAGATCCCCACGCCATCCCGGAAAAATACGTGCGACGTCGTCGATTTTTCGGCTAGTGGCCAATCGGCGCAAAGGGTCGGATGGGGCTAACAAGGTTGGGGCAATATTGGCTTCGATTGCGCGGACCCGCACCACTGCGAGCAATAATTCATAAAGGGCTGCCCCATGTTCATCGAGTGAGGTTGATACATAATCAAGGCGGGGTTGCTGATTTGCTGGCACGGCTAACCCAATTTTGATGCGCTCAACCAGTTCGGCGAGTCGTCGATCACCCAAACTGGGTGGCAAACTGCGCAAGTTCATGGCAGCGCTGGTGGTAGATGGGGCGCGGCGTGCCAATTCAATGAGTGGCTCATCTTTAATAATGCTACGGCGAGGTTTGTCACGGCGGCGGGCTTCATCATCACGCCAAAGACATAGCTCGCGCAAAATAGCTAAGCCGCGTCGGTCTAACCCAGTATGCCCTGTCACTTTACGCCATAGCTCGCTGGCAGCCAATTTTTCGGTGACGCTACGCACCATTTCTTCTACGCCCTCATTATTCCAAGCTGTGCGGTCTAACTCGGCCAAACGTGCGGCTAGGTTGTTATGAATGCCATGTAAGTAGCGCACATCATCGGCGGCATAGGTTAACATGCTGGTTGGAATGGGGCGACGTCCCCAATCGCTTAAGCTTTCGCCCTTGTCTAATTTAACACGGGTTTCGGCCTCGACCAGCCGTGCATAACCGGTTTGCAAAGGGTAGCCAACATAGGCTGCCGCAATTTGGGTGTCGAACCAAGGGCCTGATATTTCGCCTAAATTAGCATTCAAAATAGGCACATCTTGCCCCCCAGCATGCATAATTTTTAGCCGGTCTGGTGCGCCTAGTAAATTAGCAAGTGCTTGCATTTTGCCTGCCAATACCTTCGCATCAATTAATGCAATATGTCCGTATGCGGTTGCAATCTGAATGAGCATCAGTTGGGGTTCATAGGTTTGTTCGCCCACAAATTCGGTGTCGATAGCGATGCGGTTATCATGTTGTAATGCAATTTGAAAATCGTCACAGATACGTTGTAGATTTGTTGGGGTGTCAATCAGAGTGTAATTCATAACAAAACGCCTATCATTGTAAGCCAGTGATATGAAATTGTGAAATATCGTACCATTCTCAAAAAGGTAAATGTCGCATTTACTATCACTTTGCGTATGAAGCGATAGTGAGTGTGGCGTAAATTTGTTTTATTCATTTCGTTTTTGGAGTGATAGCACAAATCCGCAAAGACGCAAAGAATGTTTGATTAAAAATTTGAGGTATTGGTGTAAAACTGCGTAAACACGCTATGCTGGTGAGCCTGATCGCTTCCGCTTTCTTAATTTTTAGGTGGCAGTGCGCGATGATAATGGCGAACAGGTTGTTACTTATGATCATGAGATTACATTCCAAATAAGAGTAAAGGGTGCAAGGCCACTTACTCCAAATTTCTTAGTAACGTAAGCCTGCCCGAATTTGACGATTTGCCAAACCGGCCACAGCACAAGTGCGA
>JAGWYZ010000042.1 GCA_018969115.1 Chloroflexota bacterium
GTGAGCGTAAATTCGGGGGGCAACAATTGAAAGCCTACCGCCGTATATTCTAATTTATAGCGCAAGCGTTTGAGTGCATAATTTAAAATATATTGATGATCGAATGCCATTGTCGGCAAGCCATACATTGACTTCCACGCCGCATCACGGCTGTCGTTAGTATCGAGCACCAATGGCGCTGGCACTAACGCAAAATAAGTGATTGTCACTACGCGTCCGCGTGGGTCACGTTCAATATCACCAAACGTAAACAGTTGCTCAATATGCACATCCCGCACACCCGTTTCATCGTATAACACACGGGCTGCTGCATCTTCTAACGATTCTTCTGGCTTAACATAACCGCCGGGCATGGCCCACATGCCCTCATAGGGAGGGTGTTGGCGACGCACAAGCAACACTTGTAAATCATCGCCACGCAGTGCAAATATAACAACGTCAACCGTGACTGAGATTTGAGAATTCATTAGCCTGATATCTTACCTGAAACTATTACATGCTTGTTGTTTGCGCCGTATAATTCTTATTCGTAGTGCATCATTTTGCCCAACGTCGATGTCGGCTTTCCCATATTTTAAGTAACCTATTACTTATAGCCTTTTCAGCCTGTGGGACAGCATCACCAAGCCCATCGCCATCCATATTGCCAACTGTTGCACCGCTATCAGATCGCCCGTTTTACCGTTTAAATATTAGCCTAGATTATGATCAAGGTTTGATTTTGGCGCAAGAGCGGATAGAATTTGTCAACCCGACCAATTCCGAAATCACAGCGGTTAAATTTAATGTGCCGCCAGCACGGCATCAAGGTGCAATCGAAATTCGAGATGCACGCATCACTGGGCAGGCCAAATCGCTGATGTTTACGCAAGATAAAACCGTGCTAACGGTGCAACTAGCCGAAGGGTTGCCTGCTGGCAAAAGTATTTCACTGGCTTTTAATTTCACGCTTAGGCTACCTCAACAGGGCGTATCTTGGGGCATTGGTGGTGATGACACGGCGCGTGGCCCTAACAGCTTAATTGCTGGGCATTGGTATATCATGTTAGCTCCCTATCGTAATGGGGCATGGGATACGCCCAATTATTTTGCGCTTGGCGATTCATATACCGAGTCGTTAGCCGATTACGAAGTAAATATTATTGCGCCAGCGGGTGTAACCTTAGCTGGGGCTGGTTTTGTTAAACGTAATGACCGATTATGGCAATATGAATTATTACAAGCCCGTGTGTTTGCCTTTGCCGCCAGCAAAAGTTATAAAGTGCGGCAGTCAGAGGTCGATGGCGTCACCTTTTTACACTATGGTTATTCAACCCATGATGTCTTTGCCGATGATGTGTTGATCACGGCTGAACGCGCAGTCAAGCTCTATAGCAAACTTTATGGCAAATACCCCTACGATAAACTGGTGATTGTCGAGATCGACCGTGCCCAAGGGCAAGAATATAGTGGCTTGGTGGCGCTGGGTTCGGGGTTATATAACGGTTATTCTGGCAGCGGCTCGCGCCATGATCTCATCTCATCTACCGCCCACGAGGTAGCGCACCAATGGTGGTATCACGTGGTAGGCAATGACCAAGTGCGTACGCCTTGGCTCGACGAAGCTTTTGCTCGTATGGCTGAATATCGGTTTTACCAAACCTATTACCCACAAGATGCTGATTGGTGGCTGAGTTTTTATATTACTACCCGTAACCCACAAGGGGCAATCGATTTACCCTTATCAGGCTACAAAGATTCACCCACTTACATTAGCGCAGTTTATCGGCGTGGGGTGCAATTTTTGATTGACTTACGAAAATTGATGGGTGATGCGGCCTTCGATGCGACCATGAGCGATTATTATGTCTCGCAATCCTATCTAATTACCAGTGCTGATGCATTTTTTGATGCAGTTGCGCGACATACTGACCGTGATGTGAGCTTATTGGTGCGTAATTATTTTGAAAACCCGCCCAAATTGCCCTGCAAAATAAGCGTTAATGCACCAGATTGTCGTAAGTTGAGTTAAGATAAGGTCAATATGCGCGTCTTATTAGCCGAAGATGATCGTCGGATTGCAAATTTTATTATTAAAGGCCTGCGAGAAGAAGGTTATGTGGTTGAGCATGTGCTTGATGGTGAGTCGGCCATTGAGTTTGCTTTGGCCGAGCCAGATTACCCTTTTGACATCATTATTTTAGATGTTATGCTGCCCAAGCGCGATGGCATGACCGTATGCCGCGAATTACGCACACGTGGGCTACGTGGCCCAGTGCTGATGTTGACCGCCATGAGCAATCTCGATGACCGCGTGCGCGGGTTAGACAGCGGCGCAGATGATTATTTGGTTAAACCTTTTGCCTTTCCCGAGCTATTGGCGCGGTTGCGAGCCTTAGGGCGGCGTGTGCCAACGGCGGTTTCTACTTCATTATTACAAATTGGTAATTTAACCTTAAACACCCAATTACGCACCGCCAAACGCGCTGACCGCACCATTGAATTGAGCACCCGCGAATATCAACTGCTAGAGTATCTTATGCGTCAAGCTGGTAAACCTGTTAGCCGCACCATTTTGTTGCAAGCCGTCTGGGGCTACGATTATGATGGGGCTTCTAATGTTGTAGATGTTTATGTTGGCTATTTACGCCGTAAAATCGATGCAGCCCCCCAAGATATTCCCCTTGTGCACACCATTCGCAGCGTCGGTTATAAAATTTCAGAAAACCCATAACATTTATGATTTACGATTTTTTTCAGCAACTGTAAATCATAAATCATAAATCATAATCGTATTATGTTAAGTTTTACGCGCACGCTGCGTTTTCGGCTGGCCTTGTGGTTTATGGCCGTATTGGGCGCGGCGATAGTGGTTTTGGGGGCATTGATTTATTTTGGTTTGCAGCGGGCATTATTACAAAATGTCGATAACACCTTGCGTAATGCTGCCGTGCGTAGCGTCATTCAAAGCAATGGCGAAGCCGAAAGTGAGCGTTTGCGCCGCTTGTCGCTTATCAGCCTTGCACCATCACGATTACTTACCCTCGATGGCAATACCCTACAATTTGATGCCGCATTTCCGACTGCCATTCCTATTGCGCCAGACTTGTTAAATGCGATTCAAGCTGGTAACGCACGTTTTGAAACAATGATTTTGCCTAGTGTCATCTATCGGCTTTATTCTGCACCAGTGCGGGTGGACGACGGTGTAGACAACACGCGAGTAGCGGTGGTGCAAGTGGTGCAATCGCTTGAAAATGAATATGCCACCCTTGCCAATTTGCGTGGTTTGATTGGGTTGTTGATATTGGTGACACTGCCCTTAGCTGGGCTAGGCGGTTGGTTTTTGGCTGGGCGGGCGCTGTCCCCAATCGAGCATGTGCGGCGCGATGTTTCTAGCATTATTGGCAGTGCCGATCTCTCGCGTCGGGTGAGCAATGGCTTGCCCGATGACGAAGTTGGTAAATTGGCCCGCACCTTTGACGGGTTGTTGGCGCGGATTGAAGATGCGATGGCACGTGAACGCCAATTCACTGCCGATGCCTCACACGAGTTACGCTCGCCCTTGGCGGCGCTCAAGGGTGAAATTTCGGTGGCGCTCAACCGTCCCCGCTCAGCCAGCGAATATCATGGCACCTTAAACGAGTTAGAGGTTTCTATCGATGATATGACTCGTTTGGTAGAAGACTTGTTAACCCTAGCCCGCACTGGTAATGATACTCAACTGCCTAGCCAGCTGATTGAGGTAGTTGAGATGGCAATGAGCGTATGTGATCGCTTGATGGTGATAGCCCATGAAAAATCGTTAGAATTGCTGGTAAAAATTGATGCAGCCCAGCCCATCGTGGCTGGTGATCGTTCGCAATTGGCGCGGGTCATTACCAATTTGGTCGATAACGCCATTCGTTATACCCCGACCGGTGGCGTGGTTGAGGTGCGTGTTAGCTGTAACATTACCCATGCTTTAATCGAAGTGCAAGATACTGGAATTGGCATTGCTCCAGAGCATGTGCCACATATTTTTGACCGCTTTTATCGCACCGACAGCGCCCGCTCACGCCAAAATGGCGGCACAGGGTTGGGGTTGGCGATCGCGCAAGCCATTATGCAGCGGCATGGCGGTGATATTTTGGTGGCCAGCGAGGTTGGTGTTGGCAGTTTATTCACCATGCGTATCCCACTGATTGCTGAATAATAAGCGTACCTTCTTCAATAGTTTGGGGTAAACCCAAAAGATGTAATGTCGAAATCCCTATATGGCTTTTGGACGCAGGAGCAAAGCCCCTACGTCCAAAGGCCATATAGGGATTTTGACAAAAATTTGTTTTATTTATCCTGTTTTAGCACTTAGCGCAAATTCTCAAAAGATGAAAGGTCGATTTCATCAACTCGGAATCTGCGCTACTATCAATAACCCCCTATAATTGAATTGATAAACTCATGGCAGAATTAACACACTTAAATTCACAAGGTGAGGTGCATATGGTTGATGTTGGTGAGAAACCCGACAATCATCGTATAGCCGAAGCGCGTGGCCTTGTACGTATGACCGCAGATGCTTATGAAATTTTAGTGCGTGGCAATTTAAAAAAGGGTGATGCGCTAAGTGTGGCTCGAATTGCTGGCATTATGGCAGCTAAACATACAAGCGAGTTAATTCCATTGTGCCACCCCATCATGCTCACCAAAATAGAGGTGCGTTGCGAGGCTAGCTGCCCCAGCCCAGAGTATGGGCAAGTTGATATTTTGGCGCGGGTAGAGTGCCTTGGCAAAACTGGTGTCGAAATGGAAGCCTTAACAGCCGTTAGTGTCGCTGCCCTCACCATTTACGATATGGTTAAGGCTGTTGACCGCACCATGACCATTAGTGATATTCAGCTAATACATAAAAGTGGTGGGCAACGGGGGGATTATCATCGTGAATCATGATTTATATCAACATCCAAGTATCTTCTCGAGAATGAGAAATAAACAGATTTTTGCCGAAATCACGATAGCACCTTCCCTGTGAGGGTGGCGCTATCGTGATTTTGGCATTACCTTTTTTGGGGCCAAAAAATGCAAATAAGACTATTCGCCACACTCAAAGAACGTGCTAAACAACCAACTATTGCCCTTGCATTACCTTTGGGCATAAACACATTTACAGTTACTGAATTGCGTGATTGGGTCACCCAACAATACCCCACCTTAGCATCGCTTATGCCTCATGCGGTGGTGGCCGTGAACCAAGGCTTTGCTTTTGATGAAGATGTGGTCAAGCCCAACGATGAAGTTGCGTTATTTCCACCGGTCAGTGGTGGTCGGTCTGATCAAGATGGATTGGACATGTCTTACCCCACCTATTTAGCGGTTACTCACGAAGCGATTGATTTAGATTTTTTGCAACGTCAGGTGACCACCGAATTAGATGGCTCGGCGGTATTATTTATTGGAACCGTGCGTAAGGTGACCGGCAGCGATGTAACGACACATCTTGAATATGAGGCGTATCAAGCAATGGCCGAAGCCAAGCTAAAACAAGTAGCCGACGAAATGCGCAGCAAATTTCCGGGGGTGCATGGAGTGGCTTTGGTGCAGCGCATTGGCTTGATGCAGGCTGGTGAACCCACCATTGCCGTTGTAGCCAGCTCGGCACATCGTGGTGACGGTGCATTTGAAGCGGCGCGTTATGGTATTGATCGCTTAAAACAAATTGTGCCTGTGTGGAAGAAAGAGATACGCCCAGATGGTAGCGCTTGGATAGAAGGCGATTACACCCCCCAACAAGGGGATTAAAATAGTGCCTTAATATAGGCTGAGTTTTATAAAGACATACTGTTTTTAGATCACAAGTTGAGGAAATATCGATTTCACCATTGCTGCTCAAGCGTAGCTTGAGCAGCAGCGGATGATTTGTTAAGCGAAACGTTTATGGCAGCGGTGAAATCAATCCATCACATTGTTGAGAAATCAGCATTGTCAACATGGTTGTATACATTGGCGCATAACAAAATGGTAGATTTTTGGCGGGGACATCAACAAATGGATGAATTGCCCATCAATCTTTTGATTTCTGAAGAAGAGATTGGGCTAGATTTTCAAGAGACGTTAGGGCGTTTGCCTAGCCCGGCTCAACAAGCACTTTTATTGCGTTACTGCGAAGACTTAAGTGTTTTTGAGGTGGCGCATATCATGGAGAAATCGTATAAGGCAACCGAATCGTTATTAAGCCGAGCTCGATCTGCATTTAAAGAAGCGCTAACCGAAAGCGGCATGTATCATGAAGAGGTGAAACGGTGATGAATGAAGAATTTCTGCGCTTGACATTTGGCAAACACATGTGGGTTGAAACACCATCGGGACGCACCTTGGCTGCGGCGCAAGAAGCAATTCGTAGTGTTTGGCGTGAAAGCTGTGAAATAAACCCCATTTTTGGCGTGTTGCAAGGAATGATGGGCGGTGTTAATCGTGTTATCACCCATTTTTGCGATTTTGTACGAGGCCCACAACCTGAATTAGAAGAAATGGAAATTAAACTCAGCCCATTTTCATATGCCAAAGTGTGTATCTTGGGGGTGGGTGCCTTAATTCGGCATGGCAAAATAGAGTATCGGGTGTCTGAAGGGGTACTTGCTGTAACACATATTGGTGATGAAATTATTACTGAACAAGGTCGCCTCGCTTTAACGCCATTTGCGAATCAAGACGTGTTGCTAGAACCGGGCGCTCATACCAAGCTAGAGGCCGTTGTGTCAAATCAAGAGCACACGCAATTTGATATGCATATCTTGTTAGGGCGTGCAATTTCTAGTATTACCAAAGCATTGCATAACGACGATGTTTTTCTCATCTGTACCCCCATTGCCAATGTTCAAGCATATGGGCCTGAGTTTATTGCTGCGACAATTTCGCCAACAGATTCATATTTTGCTGTTATGGAAGGGGTGGTGGCAATTAAAATGGGTGAACAAGAGATCAGCTTGCTTGCGGGTATGGAATTGAGGGCAGTGGAAGGTACCACCCTTGAGGCGCAATCTATCCCTGATTTCAATCCGGGCGAAATTTATCTTGTTAAAACAGGTGATTCATTTGCCAGTTTGGCCCAACAATTTAATATAAGTTTGTATCCTCTAAGCAAGGTTAATCCCCATATTGCAGACCCCAATCTATTGACAACCGTCACAATGCTTCTCATTCCAAAATTTCAGATCAATTCCATCGTTTGATCGATATCCATTCATTGGTAAACACCTTACGATTTAGGTTTACGCAGGTAAAACCTCTAAAAAAGACTTTTCTGATGGCTATATTGCACAACAAAACATCATAAAAACTTAAAATCTTGATGTTAGTGGTGAACGTTATATCAAAATAAATATGCAAACAGCTTCCTTCGCCCATCACATTGCCGCATTGCTGTTAGTCACCTCAATTGTGCCTCTAGCTGATAACTGGGCATATTCTGCAGAAACAGTAAAAGCAACCTCATCATCTTCTTTAAACGCACCTGTATCAGCCCCTCAGCAAAACGAAGATACCGGGTGGCAGATAGCAAATTATTTAGGGGGTGTTCGTCTTGACTGGCGATCTGATCTTACGGCGCCAAATTATCAGCAAACGGATGCATGGTCATATATTGATCATGAAGGGGTAAGGTTGCCTGTTCATCTTTTTACCGTGCGAGTATCACATCAACTGCTGATTCAGCCACAAATGTTGTCGTTGAATAGCCATGTGTATGAAGGGGCACTTACGCCAGCGGTTCCAATTGTGCCACGTGGGCTAGATGGCGCGCCATTGCCAGAACGGATGGGTGAGGCGAGCATCGCTAGTGCTGGCGCATTGCCACAAAAGCCTGTGTTTGTGCTACGTGATGTGCAAATGGGCGAGGCGCGCTGGGTGGTATTAGCGGTTTCGCATTTGTTTCAACGCGATGGCATTGCCCACGAGCTTGATCAACTGAGTTTGTATATCGATAAAAGCAGTTTGGCGTTGAGCGACGAAAATGCATCATCGCTCCAAGAATTAGATCGCTTTTTAGCACTTAGCGAAGGGTTAGCGCAGCAAAACAGCATTTTAACTGGCAGTGCCCCACGTTATCGTAATAACACAACATCAGAGGATGCAGCCTGTATCAATAATGTGCCCGAACCAGCCAATCCACTGGCCCGCACAACTTCTTGGAAAATTAATGTCACAAAATCAGGTCTGCAATCACTTACTGGGGCCGAATTGCAAGCCACTGGCTTAAATATTGCTGCATTTGAAGCCAGCAAATTGCGTTTGTTTCACGATGGCAATGAAGTCGCTATTGAGATACGCGACACCAATAACAATAACCGGCTTGACGGCAATGAAGAATTAATATTTTATGCTGGCACGGTTGGCGATCTATGGAACGCTAATGACATTTACTGGCTAGCAGCCGATACGGTTTCTGGCGTGCGCATGGTCAATGGTACGAATGCGATTGGTTCTGGCATCCCTACTGCCAACACTGCCTTAGAAAATGGGCAATGGCGGCAAGCCAAAGAATATGATTCATTATTAAGTGGGACCAGCAGCGATCATTGGTTTTCAAAAGACATGAAAACAGATATCAGCAGCCAATCACCCGAAGCCTCTTATTTGATTACCATGACCAATGTATTGCCGGTGGCCTCGGGCAATATTTCAATTACGGTGCATGGTACAGGTTATACACGAGGCGATTATCGTGTATCTGTCAAACTTGGCAGTACCACCTCGGCAGTGCAAAGCAAAACTGGCTTGGGTAATTGGTCGCCTTCATTTCAGGTTAATGGCACTGCCAATAACCTCACGGTTTATCTTAATCGTGCTACACGCCCATCGGGTTTTTGGTTAGATAAAGTGACGTGGCAACGACCAGTCATGCTTGATTTTCGCGGGTCGGGCGGCACATTTGTGGTTCCCAGTGGCATAAAACGTTATCAACTCAGTAATACATCAGCCACCCGCACCCTCTATGATGTTAGCACCCCCCATTTTCCTAAAATTATTACATTGAGCGGTGGCAGCAACACCGAATTTCAGAGCAATAGTAATGGCGGCACTTACATCATATCGGGCGCAAATACAGTTTTTAAACCAACTGTGACAAGCTACAGCTACAGCAATTTGCTGCAATCACGGGTTGCCAACGCTATTTATATTGCACCTGCTTCGTTACAAAGCGCCCTCACCCCACTTGTTGCACATCGGCAATATCAGGGCTATAGCGTACATGTGGTTGACCCACAGCTCATTTACGATTGGTTTAGCTTTGGCAAAGTGTCTCCCGAAGCCATTCGCAGTTTCTTGCGTTATATCAATGCAAATTGGACTTTAGCGCCGTTATCAGTGACACTGGTCGGGGATGGCACCAACGATCCCTTAAACTACACCAAGAAAAATGTGCCAAATATCATCCCGCCATATTTGGCCGAGGTCGATCAATTTATTAATGAAACGGCTTGCGATACTTGTTATGTGCGATTTAGTTGTGACAGTGTAATGGCCGATATTTTGCCTGATGCCTATATCGGTCGTTTGCCAGTTAATAACGCCCAACAACTTAGCATACTAGTCAATAAAATTATCAACTACGAAACATCTGCCGACAACAGCGGTTGGCGCAATTCAATCGCTTTTTTCTCAGATAACACTGATGAGGCTGGTTCGTTTGAATTGTCAAATGAACGCCTATTGCCATTACAACCTGCTACTGTTTCGATCAAACGGCTGTATTATTTTGAGCAAAGCGATGTTAGCCCAGTAAAACCAGCCGCGAATAAAACTTGGTATGAATACAACGCGGTGACTGCCAACCAAAAAATTATGAAAATGATTGGCGATGGGAATAGCATCATCAATTACAACGGACACGGCAACTGGAAAGTATGGGCTGCCCCGACCTTGCTCGATATTAGCGATGTTGACAAGCTCAAAAATAATGGCCGTCCGGCAGTTTTGTTGGAATGGACGTGTTTAGCGGGGCAATTCCAAAACCCTGTTGATGGAACCGCCGTCATGGATGAGAAATTTTTGCTACACCCAACAGGCGGGGCGGTGGCTGTTTGGGCACCCACTGGCTGGGATGTGATCGAAGGCCACGAGAAATTGGCGACTGGGTTTTATCGTAAATTATGGAGTTCGCCCAGTAACTCACAAACAATGGGTGCTTTGACAATGGCCGGGCAACAATTATTGTCAACGAATTCATGTTGTAATGCGCCATTATGGACCTATACCATTTTAGGCGACCCATTAACCAAAGTGCGTGCAAATTCAGGTTTAGGTCCCGTGCGCCCGACTTTACCGACGGCTTTTGCCGATAACGGGAGCAGGGGGGCTGGCGGTAGCGCTGCATTTAATTCACCTACCGGCTTAGCCATGAGTGCCGATGCTAAATTTGTATTGGTCGCCGATACACAAAATCACACTATTCGCCGCATCGATATCGCCACCAGTGTAATTACCATTGTGGCTGGCTTAGCAGGCGCAAGCGGGGCGGTTGATGGCAGCATCTCGGCGGCACGCTTTAACCAACCCAGCGCCATTGCCATTAGCACTGATGGAAAATTTGCGCTCGTGGCCGATATGAGCAATCATGCTATTCGCCGAATTGACCTTGATACAGGCGCAGTAACCACATTGGCGGGGCAATTAGGGCAAACAGGCAGCAATGATGGCACTGGCAACAACGCACGTTTTTTTAAACCCCAAGGGGTTGCCATTAGTGCCGACAGCTTATTTGCTTTAGTCAGCGATTCGGGTAATCACACCATTCGGCGTATCAATTTGTCGACAGGTGATGTGACGACCATTGCTGGTACCGCGGGTATCGCAGCTAGCGACAACGGTATTGGCTCAGCCGCCTCATTCAACAACCCAACTGTGGTGGCCATCAGTGGTGATAGCAGTATGGCACTTGTCGCCGATACTGACAATCACACGATCCGGCGTATCAACCTGCTCACCCGTGAAGTTAAAACCGTCGCTGGGTTTAGTAGTGCTTCTGGCAGTGTCGATGGGGTTGTGCCTGTATCACGTTTAAATAAGCCACAAGGATTATGGCTTAGCTCGGATGGCATGTATGCGCTGGTGTCTGACACGGGCAATAATACCATCCGACGGCTATCGCTGGCCGATAACCGCCTCGAAACCATTTTAGGCAAAGCAGGGCAAACTGGCTCGGTTGATGCAGTCGGCCAAGCGGCCCGTTTTAATCAACCCGTTAACATTGTAATGAGCCTAGACGGCAGTTTGGTGCTTGTGGCCGATAGTGGCAATAACGCTATTCGGCGGCTAACAGGAGCCACCAAGGTATACGTCAGCACAATCTTTAAAAACAAACGATAATCTTGAGTCCCTTGGGAGTGCCGTCAAGCTGACGGCGCTCAAGTTAAAGAACGGTTATATCATTTCCGGTATGGGTTTTAAGCTTTTGCCCTTGATGTGCAAAAGCGCTGCGTACATAACCCAAAGCATATGTCCCATTTGGGGTGACGCTGGTGAGCTTACCGACGTTGTCGTTGCCACTTATCAAATCATCGCCAACAGCAGCCCCAACTTGGGTTTGTAAACACATCAGTTTTTTTGCCAATTGCCCACGCGCTTCCATCCGAGCAATAATTTCTTGCCCAATGTAACAACCCTTATTAAAGCTTACTGCACCCCACAAACCGGCTTCAAGCGGAATGTAGTCTTCGTTGATTTCGTTGGGTGCGCTTGCGACCCCGTGACGAATCCGCAAATCTTCATATTTGGCTAGTGGGTCAACCACAGGCACCTCACTCAACCCAATCATATGCCACCCGGCATAGCCGAGGGGTTGAGTTGCTACAGCAAATGTGGCATTAGGGAAAACACCTTGCGTGTTTTTTTGAATGGCCTCAATCATTGGCGTAGGTGTGCTGTCATCAATATCAAATACGCCAATATGTGACAAAATTTGACTTTCATCGCTAAATTGCACATCATCATTAAAAAAAACATATTTGCGCAGCCAACGCAATAGCTTTTCGCGGTGAACATAGCTGCTCAACATCAGCAACGAATTTTCAAATGCTACCACAGTAGCGAGATCGACCATACGACCAATTGGGGTGGTAAAAACCGTATGGCAAACCTCGCCGGGTTGGATCCGCGCCAAGTCGCCAGTTGACATACGGTGCAAAAAATCTGCACGGTTCGAGCCTTGCACCCGAATACGGGCAAAACTATGAGAAAGATCAAAACACAACATAATAGAGTCTGGTACAATCTTTATTACTATGACGGTCAACGCACCTGAGGTCATATCGACCGATCAAATCCTCACGGCACCTATCGATATTAAAAATATCACTGAAATTATTGCTGAACAACCAGCCAAAATTCAACGTCGGCCCGATTGGCTGAAGGTACGCGCCCCATCCGGTGAGACCTATCATAACCTTAAACGCTTAATGCGTAGTAAGTCGTTGCATACGATTTGTGAAGAAGCCAATTGTCCAAATATTGCTGAATGTTGGACGAGTGGAACAGCCACTTTTTTAATTATGGGTGACACTTGCACCCGTTCATGTGGTTTTTGTGATGTAAAAACGGGTATGCCAGCCGCGTTAGATTGGGCCGAACCCTTGCGCGTCGCACAAGCTGTCAAACAGATGGATTTGAAACATGTCGTCATCACTTCGGTCAACCGTGACGAACGCGCCGATGGGGGGGCACCCATTTTTGCCTTGTGCATTCGCGCCATTCGCAAAGTGCAGCCCAATTGCAGCATTGAGGTATTGATCCCCGACTTTAAAGGCAATGCCGCAGCGCTTGAAATTGTGATGCGCGATGACCCCGAAATTTTAAATCATAATGTTGAGACTTGTAAACGCCTGTTTAAACAAGTACAACCTCAAGATAACTATGCTTGGGCAATGACAACCCTGCGCAATGCCAAGCAAATTAAACCCGATGCGGTGACAAAATCGGGCATGATGTTGGGCTTGGGTGAAACTTGGGACGAAATTTTAGAGGTCATGCATGATTTGCGTGAGCAAGATGTTGATATTTTGACACTGGGTCAATATTTACAACCCAGCAAAAAACATTTGCCTATCGAGCGTTACTATTTGCCCGAAGAATTTGCTGAATTGCGCAAATTAGGCTATGAAATGGGGTTCAAATGGGTTGAAAGTGGGCCGTTGGTTCGCAGTTCGTTTCGGGCTGATTTTCAGGCGCGTGCGTTGTCATCGCGTTGGCGTGACCGTCGTGCAAATGGAAGCATCGCCAAAGCCACAGTACCAGTTTTATAATTTTACAATGCGAGTTTTTAATCTTTGTGCAGCGGCGCTTTTGAGGCAAATCGCTTTTTCATTGATCTCCTACACACAACCTTGCGACATTTTTGCCAAGTTTAGTGCTAAAGTGGGGCTAGTTCGGTGAAGACTAGGTTGATGGCGATGGTCTTAGGATTGGCCACGCTACTAACAATTTTTGCGATTGTTATTTGCGCCACGCTGGTGTTTTATGCATTTCAGCCGGGGGCAATTGTGGCTGGCCCAATGGTCACGGCCATAACCGCCCCCAACGTTGCGCTTGTTGCAAATGCACAAGTGTTCATTCAAACACCCCAGCCCCAGCCAACCGAACCCAAGAACACGCCAACCGTAACTCCAGCGATGACAGTAACATCAACGGTGCGTCCAACCAATACCTTAACACCGACAAAACCCCCAACCGCCTTACCAATCGGCACATCAACACTGACCAGTACCCTAGTATCCAGAGAAACACCTGTGCCTACGGCGACACCACAACCCACTGCTACCAATACACCGACTGAAACCCCGACCCCGACAGACACAGCGACGGCAACACCATCGCACACACCAACATTTACATCAACCTCAACCAATACGCCAACGCCAACTACGACCAACACGCCAACGTCTACACCTTCGCCCACTGTCACACACACACCCACTGTGACGCTAACCCCAACACCGACATTGACCCCAACTCCAATCCCATGCCTTGTGCCGGGTAAATTGGTTACGAATACGGTGCCGAGCCGTGTTTTAGGCGGCGGGTTACGAGTGAATGTCTATTTGCCGCCGTGTTATGACGAAACAAAATATACCTACCCCACGCTTTATTTGCTGCAAGGCACAGGTTATGTGTTGGGTGAATGGGTCGACAACGGCGTACCCCGCACCCTCGATTTTCAAGTGCGCAATGAGACATTGCCGCCATTTATTGTAGTGATGCCCGCCAATGACTGGGCTGGGGCTGCCACAGGCAAATATGTAACCACTGCTCGTGGGTCGGGGTCGTGGGAAGATTTCTTTATTAATGAACTAATGCCATTTATCGAAAGTAGTTATAGTACCACCCGCGCCCGTGAAAGCCGCGCTATTGGCGGCATCTCACGCGGGGGGTATTGGTCATTGCGAATTGGGTTTGCCAATGCCGAGCGTTTCGGTACGGTAGGGGCGCATAGTCCCTCAATTTCAAATGACATGATCAATGAACCAGAAAACTTCTCGATGTTGCAGAGTGCCAGCTCGGTTGAATTGCTTAAAACACAGCGTATATTTTTAGACGCAGGCGAGAAAGATTGGGCGATTAATAGCACGCTTAAATTGTCACGCGAGATGGACTTAAAAGGAATTAAACATGAATTGAGCCTCGGCATTGGTGTGCATAATGATACCTATTGGCAATCACGAGTGGCTGATTATTTATTGTTTTACTCATATCGATGGCCAATATATCCGCAACTAAAAAAGTAACGAAAAAACAAGGTAGCACTCAATGAAGCGATGGATTTTATGGATAGGATTAGCAATTAGCATCATTTTGGTGTTTGTGTCAGTCAGGGCGCTTAAACTAGATGAGGTCATGCGCGGGCTACAAACAGCGAATTTATGGTGGTTGATTCCTGGCATGATTGCGTATTTTGTATCGGTGGGGTTGCGGTCATGGCGTTGGTCTGCATTACTTAACCCATATAAACGTATCTCATTTAGCCGCCTATACCCAATTGTGGTGATTGGGTATATGGGCAACAACATTTACCCTGCCCGTATCGGTGAATTGGTGAGGGCTTATGTATTGCGTCAAAAAGAAGGCGTGCCGATTGCCTATAGTATTTCAACAGTGTTTCTTGAGCGCATTGTCGATGGCTTAGTAGTGGCGGCTTTTGTTTTAATTGGGCTGCCCAAAGTACCCAATTTGCCCGAAAATATGCACTCATTTGTTTTAATTGCATCGGGTTTATTTTTGGTTGCGATTGTTGTTTTTGTGACATTGGCGCTGGCGCCCAAATTGGCCGACCAATTGGCTTATAGTGTGCTAAGCCGTATTTTGCCAGCAAAATTGCAGCCACCTATTTTGCATTTTGTTCAAAAATTTGTCGAAGGTGCCCAATGCTTGCGCAGCCCCCGCGATCTGATTTTTATCTTTCTAACCAGCGTCATTGCATGGGGTTTTGAAACATTGAAATATTGGTTTGTGATGCAAGCCTTTTCACTCAATCTATCGTTTGTTGCGCTCATGTTGCTCAATGGCGCATCTAACTTGGCCACCATCATCCCGTCTGGTCCCGGGTTTGTGGGTACATACGATGCCGCCAGTATCGGTGTATTAACAGCCTTAGGTGTTGATCGGGATTTAGCAGCGGCCTACACTATTGTGCTTCATGCGGCGCTCTGGCTTCCTGTCACCTTGCTCGGCTTTTATTTTATGTTGCGCGAAGGCCTACACTGGAGCGATTTTAAGCAAGCCGAGAAGATTTCTTAGCCGCGCTTACTGCGCGTTTCCAGATGCGCATTTTGGCCTGCGCAGAATGCACATCTGGGGACGTACACTAATATGCCTGATAAAGTTATATCATTCAGGCGTACTACAAAAGTTTCATCGTGGTACACTACTTCCTCTATTATTTAAATATTTAAACTCTAAGTTATGAATATCGCTATTGTCGGCGCAGGTGCGACCGGGCTTGCAGCTGCACACGATTTCCTTAATACTGGGCATCAAGTCACTATCTTTGAAGCAAGCGACCGCCCGGGTGGACTTGCTGCGGGTTTTAAAGAACCTCATTGGCGTTGGACACTTGAAAAGTTTTATCATCATTGGTTTTCTACCGATACTGACCTGCTGAAGCTGTCAGAAGAAATTGGGGTGCGTGATCGTGTCATTTTTTGCAGCCCCAAAACAGTTTCTTATTATGATGGCAATTTTTACCCCGTTTTTTCACCCAAAGATGCCCTTACTTTTCCGGGGGTGTCATTACCAGCCAAAGTGCCTTGGGGGCTATCTGCCATTTTTTTAAAAGCCACCTCAAATTGGAAAAACCTAGAGAAAATAACGGCCCATAAATGGGCATCGCGCTGGATGGGTAAAGCGGCTTATGAGGCGCTTATTCAACCCATGCTTGAAGGTAAATTTGGCGAATATGCAAAAGATGTGAATATGGCATGGTTATGGGCGCGGGTCAAATCGCGTTCATTTGATTTAGGCACTTTTGTCGGTGGTTTTCAAGCATTTTTTAATGCTTTGGCCGAAAGCGTAATTGATCGTGGGGCGCGTATTTGGTATAACACACCGGTTGAACATATTGAGCAAGATTTGGCGCATACTTGGCATGTTAAAACCCCAAATTCGCCATTTGCCGACCAATTCGACCGGGTGTTAGTGACAACATCACCCCAGATTATGTCGCGCTTGGTGCCACAATTGCCCAGCGATTATTTGCGTTCGCTCAATAATATGAAGTCATTGGGGGCGATTGTCACTGTTTTTGCGCTTAATCAGCCCTTAAGCCCCAACCCAGACTATTATTGGTATAACATGCCCAAAAATGCCGGGTTCCCATTTTTATGTTTGTGTGAACACACCAATTTTGTTGACCCACAAAATTTTGGTGGCGACCGCATCGTGTATTGTGGCGATTATTTGCCGACAACGCACCCCTATTTTGCCATGAGTGATCATGAAATTGCCTCGATGTATTTGGCGGCCTTGACCCGCATCAACCCAGCTTTCGAGCCATCATGGTTGCGCAAGTTTTGGGTATTCCGCGAGGCTTATGCTCAGCCAGTGCCGATGCTCAATCATTCGCAACAAATGCCCTCAACCCGTACCCCCTTAACCGGACTGTGGTTTGCCAGCATGAGCCATGTTTACCCTTGGGATCGTGGTACCAACTATGCTATTCAATTGGGGCGATGCGTATCGCAAAGCATGATGACACCATAAATTTTAGATTTTAGATTTTGGATTAACGAGGCAAATTGTGGATGAAAAAGTGTTTAAAGAACGAACAAAAATGTTTGTACTTCGAATCACTCATTGGGTTGATCGCTTACCAAGCACCCAGACAGCGGATGTAATTGGGAAACAATTATTGCGTTGTGGCAAATTACAGGGCAGCTTGTCGTACAAAATCTAAAGCCGATATGATTCATAAATTGAGTGTTGTTGAAGACTTTAGTTTTCGCTAAAAGAGATGGTTATCGGGTATGTTTGAGGTATGAAACAAATAAACAAGCCGACAACCACCGCCATGAACGATAGTGAAGTGACCCCCTAAAAATGGAGTCACTTCGGGTCTAGTTTAATTTAAAAATCTACGTTGCTTGTTGCCAAAAGTGACACATAAGTGATACATTGATTGACATTTGTGCTATCGACTGCTAAATTAGTAATAATATATGTCTATTGCATGTACACCGGGGCAGCTGCTGCGTATCTATTGTGACATGTCAGGTGTGACCCAATTTGGGGTTGGCGGGAGTGTATAAAACTCTAGTTTTCGCTAAAAGCGATGGTTATCGGGTATGTTTGAGGTATGAAACAAATAAACAAGCCGACAACCACTGCCATGAATGATACCGCAATGCTAACGCAACGAATCGTGGAGAATGAAAATATAGGAACAAACCTTGGCTTATACCGGGGGCTAATGGCGCTGTAAGGCGGGCATTTGCTAACAAGTCGAGGCGGATTAATTCCAGCGTTGACCAGCGCTGGGTTAAACAAACAAGAAAGCAAACAAACATGGCAAGCCACTGACACCCGATGAGGCCTATACTATTTTCAAGTCACGCTGGGGGATTGAGCAACCGCCGTTAGTTGCTAAACAATTACTGGGGCGCATCGACAATTTGTGCATCATCCAGAGATGTGTTTTCGCTTGCCCGAATTTAGCATGATTGCAGCGGTTATCTTAACTTATTGCGCCGCATGCCAGCCAGCTTGTCCGACTAGACATTGGGATCGAAAGCCAAAACCGACGGCCGGACGTTTGCGTAGGCATTTATCGGACTTTGATTTTGCTGGCATTCCCTTGCTGCCCAGACTCCGAGAAAAGCGCTCGGTAACTAGTCATCTTCCTACTGGCTATCATCCGGCCCTTGCCTTAGCTCGTGCTCAAAAGGCTGTTTTTAGCGAAAACTAGAGGACTAGACCAAACATTAAAACAAGGATTGTTCAAAAAGGACGTTTAGCTTTGCAATAAGTATCGAACTTTATTTTATTGAAACTGTAATGTATGACAATAAACCAAGCCTTTAAGATGGTATCATTCATTTGGATTAATTGATGAAAGGCATAATCATGTTTACTTCTTGTGCCATATTGGCTGCAAAAAAACTCCATATGCGATCACTTAATTGATATCTAAAGTATAAGGACGCATTTGTCAAAATATCTAGGGATATGGAAGAAACACAAAATTTAGAAATGGCGAAAGCTGATATACAGAGTATAGTTTCGAATTCTGAGGTAATTTACGAATATTCCGACAATTTTGTCAATAAAGTTATATGTGGTGATAGTCTGTCAGTGATGAAGAAAATGCCCGATAAAAGTATTGATCTTGTCGTCACTTCGCCGCCTTACAATCTAAAAAATTCGACCGGTAATGGAATGAAAGCGAATACTACCAGTGGAAAATGGGCTGGAAATGCTTTACAAAATGGGTATAGTCATTACAACGATAACATCCCCAATGATGAGTATGCACAATGGCAATACAACTGCCTAAAGGAAATGTATCGTCTTATAAAAGATGATGGGGCTATTTTTTATAATCACAAGTGGCGTGTACAAGATGGTCTTATTCAAGATAGAAAAGACATTATTAGAGATTTACCAGTTAGGCAAATCATTATTTGGAAAAGAAAAGGTGGTATAAATTTTAATCCCGGTTATTTTCTACCTACATATGAGGTTATTTATCTAATTCCCAAACCCAATTTTAAATTGGCCCCAAAAGCAAATGCATATGGGGATGTGTGGGAATTTATGCAAGAAATGAAAAATGAGCATCCAGCACCTTTTCCAGTTGCATTAATTGAGAGAATTATTTCATCTACGACCTCTAAGATTGTAATGGATCCGTTTTTTGGCAGTGGGACTACTGCCATAGTTGCAATGGCACTAAATCGCCAATATGTTGGGATTGAATTGTCCCCTGATTATTGCAAAATGGCGTTAGCTAGAATTGAGAGAAATAAAATAAAAAGCGAAGTTGTTACCAATAAAACAGCATTATTATTTTAATGTCCATAAAAATTTACACTAAAGATAGCCTCATTGAAGCGCTTCGAAAAATAGCAGAACAAGGCTGGATAAAAAGCGCTAGATCAGGGAATCATGGCAGCATTGGTAATACATTGGAAGATTTACTCGGTATAGAAGAAAATAATTTACCAATTCCAAATGCAGCAGAATGGGAACTAAAGTGCCAAAAAATAAATACTTCGTCTTTGACCACGCTTTTTCACACAGAACCATCACCAAGAGCAGTAAAGTTTGTTCCGCAAATTTTGTTGCCACAATATGGCTGGCCGCATCGTGAAGCAGGCAAAAAATACCCTGAAGCTGAGATGAGTTTTCGTCAAACGATTCATGGATTATCCTCAAGTGATCGTGGTTTTCGGGTTGTTATTGACAAAACAAATCGAAAATTGCTTATCTCTTTTAACCCATTAGATGTATCACAAAAACATAGTAAATGGCTAAAGTTAATTGAACAAAAAACAAATTTAGGACAACTAGAACCACAGCCATACTGGGGATTCGATGACCTTTCAAATAAAGCCGGGACTAAGCTATTAAATTGTTTCTATGTGCAAGCCGAAGTTAAGAGGGAAAATGGCAGTGAGATGTATAGGTATAGCAAAATCACTATGCTTCAAAAATTTAGCTTCGATCATTTTCTGGATCAAATTGAATTAGGAAATATTTTGGTTGATTTTGATGCACGAACAGGTCATAACCACGGCACAAAATTTCGAATGCGCCAAAATTGTTTCAGTTCGCTTTATGCTTTTGCAACTGTGATTATATAAATCGTGTTATTTTTGTAAGGACAAGACAATGTTCAAAATGGCAATTGTCAAACAAAAAAATAATTATTTTGCAATTCCGCTGCCATCTTGACCTTTACAAAAAAGCCAAAATTTTTTTATAAAACCGCTACTTTTGCTACCATCTACTTACTGCGTTTCGCATTACGTTTGGGACAAAATATTTAAACGAGTTTGATGGTGGAATTACTGTTGCTGTTGCTGTCGCTATTGGCGTTTGCGTTGGTGTGGGTGTATGTATAGGTGTTTGTGTCGGTGTTGGCGTTGGCGTCCCACTTGCAGTGACCATATTCACCCGCAACAAGGTGATTGAATTGGGCGCAAATGCATAGTTAAAGCGATTGCCGGTGCCGGTCTCAACCGATTGTGACGGCGCATTGCTTAAATCATCCGATGGGTTGCTTTGCCCATTAAACACAGCGCTTTGGGCGCTTAATGTGCCCGCCGATACCACATCGCCCAAGCCACCCGCCAACACCCCCCCCGCAATGCTAATGCTGCCTGTAACCACCTCGGCACTTTTGTTGATAGCCAAGAGTGAAAAGGTGCCAGCATCGACCCGCCCGGCATAAACACTCAGCGTTGTGGCAGCATTGGCGCTATTGCTCACTGGCAGCCACGCCCCACCAAAACGCCGCCACAACACATAGGCATAATATTGTGGGCTGCGGGTCAAAGCGGCGTCATTTTTTAACAAACCATAATCGGTGCCATTGCCAGCGGCCCCATTCATCATGTCCCATTGGTTCGCGCCAGCATAGCCATTAACCATCATCTGCCCAATCGAATCAGCCACAAATAGGGCATTGACCATGCGCGTTAATAGTTGTCCATTGTCTTGATCTTGGGCCGATACCACATTAAACTCGGTGGCATGTAACGGAATATTGCGCCCAGCAGCTTGGCTTGTAAATAGCGTTTGCAAGCTGGTTTTGATGGGGCCATAGTGGGCTTGGGGCTTGGCTAAAATTTGGGCATAGCCCTCGGCGGTGTTGGCAGGTGGGATGAAATAAGCATAGGGGTGGATACTGACAAAATCCATCACAGAGCCACCGGCTGCAATCACTTCTGTCATCCAATTGGCATATTCAGTGGGTGATTCATGCCCTACCGCACCGACTTGAATACTGGGATCAATCGCCCGCATGGCAGACCGCAATTCAAGATAACCCTCATGGCGTGCCGCGCCCGACCCGATGCCATTCATATATTGTGTGCCATCACAAGTCCAAGTCGTCTCCCAACCATAATTCACACAATCTTGATCGCCAGCCGTGCCGCCATAAATTTCATTGCCGATCTCCCACCATTTAATACCCAATGGTTGCACATTGCCATGATCAGCCCTTAATTGCGCCCAATGCCCTGCCGTATACCAATTGCTGCCGCGCACATCCGTGCCAATGACGGTGGTGTCGGTAATATAACTATTAAAAAAGGCCACCGCCGCCGCTGCCTCACTCACCGTCACATTGGCATTCATCACATACAGCCCCTCAGTATTGGTGGCCCGAATAACATTGATGAAGTCTGTTGGACGGGCCGCCCATGTCCAATTACACGGCGTAGCCCCGGCCACATTTTGCCCCATTTCACAACTCAACCAGCCATAATCATCAGACCAACTGCCGCCCGGAATACGCAACACACGAACGCCACTGGCGCTGACACGGGCACGAAATTGGCTATTGTTAAACATCGTTGGCCCCAACCATGCCGGCAAATTTGAGCCAAGCAGGGTGCTGGGTATCACTTGTGGGGCGGCGGCGGCATCGATAATAATATTGGCAGTACTGCCGGGTGCCGCAGGTGTGGGGCTGGCACTCGCGCCACCACTGCCAACCAAGCGAATATCGTCTAAATAATAAGCCACTGGCACAGCACCGGCCCCTTCTTGCCAATTAAGCCGCGCCACCGCTGACGGATTGCCCAATTGCCCCCATGTCACAGTATATTGCGTCCATGCGCCTAGCGGGGCCGTAAAATCAAAGGGGTTGCTTGCACCGCCACCATCTGTGCTTTGAATATAAAACCGCACCGGGTTGCCATTGCCATATACCCAAAAACCAACCCCGCTGTAATCACTGGTATTGATGGCCGTGGGCGCACGCAACGAAGCCCCGGCCCAACCCGCGTTATATTGCACCCGCAAAGCCGCGCCGCCACCATGCACAGGGCTATGATTGGCAAAATTCAAACTGCTGCTCCATGACCAATCTTGCCAATTGGTTGCAAGTGAATCATCATACACCTTAAAATCACTCAATGCAATCGCAGGCCCCAAAACAAGGCCGGGTGCAAATGCAGCCACAAATAATGCTAACGCGATGATGATATGCTTCACTTCTATCATTTTACGTCACTCATGATAAAAACATTTTCGAGCAAGGGCGCAG
Source organism: Chloroflexota bacterium (assembly GCA_018969115.1). GTDB lineage: Bacteria > Chloroflexota > Anaerolineae > J036 > Brachytrichaceae > AQU-03. The sequence goes on from JAGWYZ010000042.1 coordinate 22,715, forward strand.
CGGCACTCAAATTATGTCGTTCAGTTGCGTTCAGGCTGGCAACCATTACGCTTCTCATTACGCTTCTATTGATGGCTTGCAGCCCAAGTCCAAACTTCTCCCCAAAAACAACACTCACCGTGTTTGCCGCAGCGTCACTCACCGATGCCTTTGGCGAAATTGGCACGGCTTTTGAACAAAGCAACCCCAATGTGACGCTACGGTTTAATTTTGCTGGATCACAACAATTGGCGCAGCAAATTACCCAAGGCGCGCCAGCCGATGTCTTTGCCAGCGCCAACACCGCCCAAATGGAAATTGGCATTCGTAGCGGGCGCATCAGCCCAGCCACAAGCCATATTTTCGCCAAAAACCGACTCATTGTCATCACCCCGCGCGACAACAAAACCAATATTACTGCCCTTGATGGATTAGCCAAACCTAGCCTAAAAATTGTCTTGGCCGACAAGGCCGTGCCAGTCGGCCAATATTCGCTCGATTTTCTGCAAAAAGCATCGGCACAAGCCAAATTTGGCGCAAATTATGGCCCAAATGTGCTTAAAAACGTGGTTTCTTATGAGCAAGATGTGAAAGCCGTGTTAAATAAAGTGGCATTGGGCGAGGCCGATGCTGGCATTGTTTACACCACCGATGCCATCGGCCCAAATGCGGCTAAAATCCAACGTATCGAGATCGCTGATGACCTGAATACACTTGCCAATTATCCAATCGCCCTCCTCAACGACAGCAAAGCACCCGCCACCGCCCAACAATTTGTCGATTTTGTCTCATCAGCCCGCGCCCAAAGCATTTTGCGCCAATATGGCTTTTTACCATAAGGTTAAATTTTAAAACTATCGTGAGATCACCCAACACCCCAAGGCAAAAAATTGATCACGCCGCCGCCCCCTTTTTAATGGTGGGATTAGCGCTGATCGTGTTATTTGCCTTGCCGTTGGTTATTGTAATTTGGTATGGCCTCGGGGCCGATTTTATTGGCCACATCAGCACACCCACAGCCCTACAAGCCTTACGGCTGAGTCTTATCACGAGCTTCATTAGCTTAGGCATTTGCATCTTCTTTGGCACCCCCTTGGCCTATGGGCTGGCGCGTTGGCGGTTTCGTGGGCAGCATCTGCTCGAAACTTTAACCGATTTGCCAGTGGTGTTGCCACCGGCTGTGGCTGGGGTGGCGCTGTTGCTCACCTTTGGGCGGCGTGGGGCGCTGGGGCCTTGGCTGGCTGAATGGGGCATTGCGCTGCCTTTCACCACTGCCGCCGTCATCATGGCCCAAGTATTTGTGGCTGCGCCTTTTTATGTACGCACAGCGCGTCTCGGCTTTGCCGCCATTGATCGGCACTTTGAAGAAACCGCCTTGGTCGAAGGGGCCAATGCATGGCAAATTTTCAGCAAAATCATGCTGCCACTGGCCGCCCGCCCTATTCTAAGCGGCATTATTTTGGCCTGGACCCGCGCCCTCGGTGAATTTGGCGCGACCATCATGTTTGCTGGCAATTTAGAAGGGGTGAGCCAAACCATGCCATTAGCCATTTATATCGGGTTCGAGCGCAATTCTGAGATTGCGCTGGCACTTTCCATTGTCCTCATTACCCTTTCGGGCAGCCTCATGTATCTCCTACGCGTCGTCGAAGATCAATCGAAGCAAGAATAGGTAGGTTATCTTAA
>JAGWYZ010000313.1 GCA_018969115.1 Chloroflexota bacterium
TTCACATTCAACACGCGCTGTTCTGCTAAGAATGGGTTATCGACAACACCCAGAGACGTCGTCAATTTTTGCAGCGTGCGGAAGTCGTGACGCTGCCAACTCCCTGCAATTGTGCCCGCTTGCGAAGGCGCAATCCACGCATTTAAGGCCGGATTGATGACGATATGCGTCGCCCCTTGTGGTTTGCCCTTGATGTAATCGGCATCAATCGGCAAATTCGACGGCAACACATCGGGCAATGGCCCCGGCCAAGGTTTCCATTGGTCGGCGATGCCACTGCGTTTTTGCTCGGCAGCCAATGCGCCCACCAGCCAGCCCAACAACGAGCGTGGCGGGTCGTCGCGCTTATTCAGCGCCCCAAAAATTTCGTCGGTGCTAAAGACCGCGTCCGGTTTGGTCTCATCATAAGGTGCACCCGACCAAGCCGTTTGCACCTCGCTCAAATTGCCGCCGCCAACTTGAATATAGCCGCGCCCGCCGATGGCGGGTAACAACGCCGCATCGGGGCGACCCAACAATTCTTTGCTATCGTCGGTCGTCTCCACCCGCAAACACATGCGATATTTCATGTTGGCCCGCATTTGGTCAGACACCACGCCGGTAGGGCGTTGGGCCGCCAACAACAGCGACACGCCAAACGAACGGCCCAAGCGTGTAATGCTCTCGAATTGCGTCTTGAACTCAGGGTTATTCTGAATCATTTCGGCAAATTCATCGACAATAATGAATAAATGCGGGAAAGTCTTGGGCAAAGGCGAATCGGGCCGTAGCGATGGGATGACCTTTTTACGATATTCGACCAAATCGGCGACACCGGCCTTTGCCAAAATCGAGCTACGGCGATTCATCTCGGCATTAATGGCGGCAAAAATGCGCTCGACCTTGTTGCCTTCGAGGTTGGTAGCGATATCGACACAATGCGGCAATTGACGGAATGGCTCAACTGTCGGGCCACCTTTGTAATCGACCAACACAAAGTTGACAATCCGCGGGTCGTAGCGAATGGCCAACGACGCGATCAAGGTTTGCAGCAATTCCGATTTACCAGAACCGGTTGTGCCCGCCGCGAGGCCATGCACACCATCGCCGCCAGCCTTGGCCGAGAAAATCATCTTGCGCACTTCTTTGCTGCTGATGAAGCCAATCGGCGCCGTCAACCATTCCTGATTCTCAGGCTTCATGCTATCGCGCCACATGTCGGCGATGCCAAGATCACCAATACGATCGACACGGCGTTGTAGCACCGTCCCATACATCTCCAACAACGTCACGGCTTTTGGAATTTCAGCCGATGGGCGTTTCAAGCCCGCCTGCGCCCGCGCCGCCTCCATCCGCTCGGCGATCAACATATACATATCCGAGCGCTGAGTGCTGAGTCCTGAGTCCTGAGTGCTGAGTGCTGAGTCCTGAGTGTTTGACTCAGCACTCAGCACTTTCAACTCAGCACTTGCGAGCATCGGCATCGCCACCTGAAACTCAAGCCGATTGCCACGATAATTGATGAAGCCGCGTCCGGGGGTATCGGTCAGCGGCAAAACGCCTTTGCCAACAATCTCGGCATACGAACCAGCATCGGCCATCGTAAACGCCACCCGCTGCGCCAATAAATTAAACAACTTATTGGGAATATCGTTATAGGCGGTTGCTGTAATGACGAAGAAAATGCCAAAACGCCGCCCATCACGCACCAGCGTCATCAAATCGGGCAACAGATTGTCATAATTCTCTTTAAATTCGGCAAAGTTGTCGATCACAACGACAATGGCCGGAAAAACATGCTCGGGGTTATCTTTCACCCGTTGGTTATAGCTTTCGAGCGTCGGCTCTTTGCTCTTGTCCATACGCTCGGCGCGTTCATTCATCAACCCACGCACCATGCGAAAGAGCGCCTCAACCCGATCCCGCTGGGCAGCATCAATCGTCGCGCCACAATGCGGCAACTCGCGCACCGCCCGCAACGCCCCACGTCCAAAGTCGAGACAATACATATTCAAATCGGCAGGCGAATATTGGGCTGCCAAGGCGAATAATAATGACTTGACAAAGGTCGTCTTGCCGCGCCCACTCGCGCCCCACACCCCAATCGGATCGCCCGCCACCTCAAAAGTCAGCAAATGTTGGTTCGAGCTATACGGGTCGTCCATCACACCGATGGTGGCCTTGAGGGAAAGCGGCTTGCTCCAGTCCATACGCCGCCATCTCCCTCCTCCCTCCCCCAATTGGGGGGGGAAAGGGGGGGAAGCCGCCCATCGCGCCAAATCAGAGCTAAGCACCACACTAGTGCCATCTTTGCCGCCCAATTCTTCAATATAGCCCGCATCAACCGGCAGGTTAATAGGCAATTGTTCGAGCAAAGGATCGGGCCAAGGCTTAAATTGCTTGGGGATGGCCTGTCGCCGTGCCTCAGCCGCCATTGAACCGACCAACCAACCCAGCACCGAGCGCGGCGGGTCATCGGCGGGTTTTTCAATCGCCGCCATCACCAATTCGGGCGGGTATGGCGAATTGGCGGCGTCGCCCGAATAGGGTGCACCCGACCACGCCGATTGAATTTCGGTCAACATGTCGCTACCGGCTTGAAAATAGCCGCGCCCAGCGATGGGTGGCAACCGCGCCGCATCGGGGCGTTTGAGCATTTCTTTGCTGTCTTCGGCAGTCTCAACCCGCAACGAAATGCGATACTTCATATTTGAGCGCATTTGGTCGGTGACAACCCCACTTGGGCGCTGGGTCGCCAACAATAACGACACGCCAAATGAACGACCCAAACGCGTAATACTCTCGAATTGCGCCTTAAATTCAGGGTTTTTCGTCACCATTTCGGCAAATTCATCGACAATGATGAACAAATGCGGAAAATAACGCGGCAATGGGCTATCGGGCGATAAATTAGGCACCACTTTCTTGCGATACTCAACCAAATCTGCCGCGCCAGCCTTGGCCAAAATCGCCGAACGGCGATTCATTTCGGCGTTGATGGCGATAAAAATACGGTCAACCTTATTGCCCTCAAGGTTGGTGGCAATATCGACACAATGCGGCAATTTGCGAAACGGCTCGACTGTTGGGCCGCCTTTGTAATCGACCAACACAAAATTGACGATGCGCGGGTCATAGCGAATCGCCATCGCCGCGATGAGTGTTTGCAACAATTCTGATTTGCCGGAACCAGTTGTGCCAGCCGCCATGCCATGCACCCCATCGGCCTGCGCCTGAAAACGCAACGTATGCACATCAGTGCTGCTAATGAGGCCAATCGAGGCCTTCAGCCATTCTTGATTTTTGGGTTGCAGGCTGTCGCGCCATTTTTGCGCAATTTGCAAATCGGTAATGCTGTTGACCTCACGCCGGTCAAGTTTGCTAAACATTTCAAGCAGTGTCACGGTGCGTGGCAATTCGGCAGCCGGGCGTTTGCCGCCTTGTGCTTCCCAAACATGCAACATGCGGGCCGCCACTTCTTTGTAATCTTCGATATCGTCGTCCGGCACACCGGGCATCCCAATTTGAAATTCAAGTGGGGTCGGTTGGTCTTTAACGATCATACTCACCACACCGCGCCCCTGCACATTGTCAAAATTACGCGCCCCACGCCCAACAATATCGGCATACAAACTTGGCTCAGATTGTGCCAATGTTAAGCGTTGCGTAAACAATGAATAAAATTTGGCATTGAGATCGGTGGGAGTAGCAGCAGTAATGACAAAATACACCCCAAAAGCCCGTCCATCACGCACCAATGTCATCAAATCGGGCAAAACGTGTTCAAAATTATCTTTAAATTCGATAAAATTGTCGATCACAAACACAATTTCGGCCAAAATGGCGCTGGGGTTCTTGGCGTTATAGCTGGCTAAATTATTGTAATTTGCCAAACGCTCGGTGCGCTCATTGACGAAATTGCGCAACATGCGAATCATTTGGTCAACCCGTGCCGCATCCGATGGCTTGATCACCGCACCAATATGCGGCAAATCACGGATATCTTTAAGGCCATCGCTACCAAAATCAAAAACATACATATTGAGGTCACGCGGGGTGCGCGTAGCCGCCAAACCCAACAATAAACTCTTGATGAAGGTGCTCTTGCCGCGCCCCGGCCCACCAAACATCACCACTGGCCCATCGGCCATATCGATGCT
>JAGWYZ010000314.1 GCA_018969115.1 Chloroflexota bacterium
AAGCCCATGCCATCAAAGGCCATATCGTGATTTAAAGACGAAAATTGATTTTATTTGCCTCACTTTATTGAAAAGATACATTACTTGCATATACAGAATCGATCATGGTTTGCACAGCCAAGGCATCCCGCCCGCTGGCCGGGGCGACGCGGCCATTAACAGCGGCACGCAAAAAATCACGCACAAAGGCTTCGCCATATTTACCGCCATAAGCTGGCGATTCACCCATCTCAAAAGTGATTGTTCGGCGCGGCGAGGTGTCCCAATCGGGGTGAATGCTCTCAGCGTACAGGGTCGTCGGCGTTTCAGTCGGCGACCAATACAGCCGCCCCAACGTGCCGACAAACATCAGCAAAGTGTCGTTGCCAGCTTGATTGTAATAACCGCCGCCACTTTGGGCCAAGGCGTGGGCACAATGTAACCCACCCACTGCGCCGCTGGCAAAGCGATATGAGATCGTGGCAGTGTCTTCCACGCTAATGTCATGCCCATTCAACGTGCCAACATGCCCAGTGGCGTGAATCATCTCGTCGTTGGCGACATAACGCGCCACATCGACATGATGACAACCCAGCCATTGCAACACCCCGCCGCCAACACACTCGCGTTTAAACAGCCAATGATTGGGGTCGCGGGCCGCGATATTGGTGGTGACATAGCGGGTTTGCACTTGCATCAACCGCCCCAGCAAACCAGCAGCAATAAACTCACGGGCATAGCGCACCACAGGGTTATAACGGTTTTGATAACATACGCCCAGCGTCACCCCAGCCGCGTCTGCCATATTACAGATCTTTTCGGCTTCGGCGGCGTTGCGCCCCAACGGTTTCTCGGCCAGCACCGGCAATTTATGGGCAAAGACAGCCTCATAGACCGCCAGAGCACGGTCGTTGCGTGGGCAACCAAGCACAAAATCGTAATGTCCACCAGCTAAAGCCTCATTCACCGAGGCAAAATGCGCCAACACTTTGGGCGTATCGCTGGCCACCGCCGCTTGCAACAAGGCCATATCGCCGCTATCGGCACAACAAACGGTAATGGCTGTGATCTCGGGCAAGGTTTGCAAGGTGCGCAAATGCCCGGCAAAATGTGGGTTTTCGGGTCCGATTAATAATGCTCTCATCGCAATCATCCCTTAGCCAAGCATCACTTTTGCGTTGCCTTTGGCATGAGATTCAAGCACGGCCAACAACAGCGAAAGGGTGGTGCGGGCCACACGCGGTGGTGAAATGGTGGGCACGGTTCCAGTGTCGAGGGCATGAACCAATTCTGTCACCACCGCCAATTCGCGGTCTGCCGACCAATCGCTATAGCCGATGGTTTCGGTCACGCCAATAGCAGCCTTGGTTGCGGTGGCGGGTGGCCCATCGACCCGATGAATAACGATTTGGGGGCTGCCATCGAGCCGCACAACCGCATTGTCAAACACCAACTCGATCACGTTGGTTTGGTTATTGCTTTTCACCATCAATACATTGGCTCGCACCCCGTTTTTAAATTTGATGTACGCGTTGGCGGAGGGTTCGCTGCTGATCAAATTACCGCCATCGCCCTGATAGCGATCAAAGCCATCAAAACCATCTTCAAGCTCGCCAATCACCCACTCTGGCGCAGCATCTGCCAAAAAGCACATCATGTCAAAGGTGTGCGTACCGTTGCGAAACATCATAGCGCGTGAATAGTAGGACGTCGCTGTCACCAGTTTCAAATTGCCATACGTTTTGTCACGCACCAAATCGCGCACGCGATGAAACATCGGCATCCAACGACGGGTGTGGCTGACGGTCATCGCCACGCCATTGCGCTCGACCGCTTCGATCATGCGGTCAGCATCAGCCAAAGTGGTGGCGATGGGTTTCTCGCACCAAATCCCTTTCACGCCGCTATTGGCCACATTCACCACAATATCAGCATGTTTGTCGTCGGGCGTGATCACGCTGACGATATCGGGTTTTTCCTGTGCCAACATCTCGCGGTAATCGTTATATAAGCGCGTATTGGGGTGCACATCGCGCCAAGTATTGTTAAACCGTTCAAATGCTGCGGGCATAAGATCACATGCACCCACCAATTCAATTTGCGGGTGGGCTGCATAGGCCGCCACGTGTGAGCGGGGCATCGGCTGAACAGCGGGCATGCTGCTCGGCTTGGGCGAGCGGGCTTGAGAAATATGACTGAGGCCAATGACGGCGGCTTTATATTTTTGCATTTTTAATGAGTGCTAAGTGCTGAGTGCTGAGTGCTAAGTGCTAAGACCTAAGTGAAATCATCACTTAAAACTCAGCACTCAGCACTCAGCACTCAGCACTCTTTAAAACTTAGTTCTTCGTCCAGCGCTCTGGGTATTGCAAATAGCGTCCACCACCCGGGGATGGGGTGTAAATGAAGTTACCGATCTTCTTATTTACCACGCCATAGCGCGTGCTTTCTAGCATCCATGGGCGGGTCACATCTTCATTCATGCGCAAACAAGCTTTTTGATAAATCGCCTGACGCTTGGTTGGGTCGCCTTCGACACGGCCATCATCAAGCAATTTGTCAAGTTCGGGGTCTTTGATGTAATCAATGTTATTCCCCTTGGGGTATTCGGCAGATGAATGGATGCTGCCGTAGAGTGGGAAATCTGGCTCAGGGCCATTGCCACCGCCCACCCAAGCGATCTTCCATTTTGGCGAATCGGTGCGGGTCTCGGTGGTGAAGGTCGGAGTATCAATAAAGCGCAGTTTTACTTTCATGCCAATGGCGGTCAAGTTTTCAGCGACCACCGAGATCATGTCTTTGCTCAATTGGTCGTTGTAATAGGTGATGAACTCAACCTCACCCATCTTCGCCAAATCAATATTCGCTTCTTTTAGCAAGGCCTTGGCCTTATTTACATCATACTTATAGGGGTTTGCATCTTTTAGGTTATAGGGGCCAGCTGGCGAAAACCAACAATTAGTCGGCAATGCCGTGCCTTTCCACAACCCTTTAATGATTGAATCACGGTCAATAGCATACATTAGTGCCTGTCGCACGCGCTTGTCTTCAAACTCTGGCACTTTGCGGTTTAGAATGAGGTATTGACCGACGAGTGATGGCCCTTCAATAATCTTCAAATCGGCATTGGTTTTCACCTTCTCCAATTCATCGACCGTAGCATACGTAAAGTCAATCTCGCCGCGTTGCAACGCAATCAAGGCCGTGCCCGGCTCAAGAAAGAATCGGTCATACATCTTATCAACCTTAGGTTTGCCACCAAAATAATCAGGGAAGGCCGTGAATTCTGAATATTGGCCTGATACATATTTGGTAAATACAAATGGCCCACTACCGATCAACCCATTCTTCCAAATATCGCTTTTTTCCATATCGGCGGGTGCTACTTTTTCCCATTGCTTCTTTTGAATAATCGCAATAGAAGACAACGTATCCAGCAATGGCGTATTCGGCACCGATAACTCAATCTTAAATGTCTTAGGGTCAACGACAGTATAACCAGCTACTTTGGTTTCTTTACCATCAGTAAAATCTTTGCCGCCCTTAATGGCGGTAAATGATGTAATATAACGTGATACCCCTTTAACCAGCAACCGAGTCAGCGTAAAATCAACATCGTCTGCCGTCACTGGTGTGCCATCATGCCACTTGGCATTCTTAAGCGTAAAGACCAAGGTTTTGCCATCGGGCGATACGTCCCATTTTTCAGCAAGGTCGCCACACATTTTGCTCAGACTGACATCGCAATAACGCACCAATTTGCTCAAATAAAACTCAAAAGCATAATCCCCTGCGCCTTTGTTATAGGCATCAAAACGCTCGGGGAAACCACCCGGGCCAGTATTAAAACCGCCAATGATGATATTACCGGTATTGGCAACAGCAGCAGGGGCAGCAGGTTTTGTGGCTGCTGGGGCCGCTGTTGGTGCGATAGTGGGGGCTGGCACAGCCGGTGCTGTTGTTGGCGCAGGCGCAGCCGGTGCGGTCGTGGCAGCTGGCGCTGGCGCAGCTGGCTTTGCCGTCGGGGCGGCTGTCGGTGATGCGCACGCCGCAAGCATGACACTTGTTGCGATTGCAATGGCTGTCGTGCGGGTTAATTGGGCAGACAGCGCAGTAAACATATCTTTCTTCATTCTTAATGCCTCATTTGGTCAAAAA
>JAGWYZ010000315.1 GCA_018969115.1 Chloroflexota bacterium
GGGCCAAGCCCAGATCTGTTCCTTTGTTGATGCTTGCTAGCGTTGCTATGATTGCTTCGACTGTTTTGTATACTGCGGGGGGATGTTGTTCTTCTTTTTTTTCATACCCTCTGTTTTACTACAGGTTTGAACAACATCCCTACTTTTAGACTAAACTACCGTTAAATCAAAATTTCGCCAAAATCACTATGGCAGCTTGTTTGGATTGAGCTTTGCCCAATCCAAACAAGCTGCCATAGTGATTTTGGCATGACGTCTTTTGCAGTCACCCTCAATTTAATTCCCTATCGCCCACTGCTGCACCCGATGATTGCCCGACTCCACAATCCACAGCGTTTTGCCATCTGCCGATAAAGCCAACCCAGTCGGTTGGCGCAATTGACCAAGGCCTTGCCCAAAACCACCCCACTGCGCCAATGGCAACCCATCTTGGGTAATGCGGCGGATCTCGTGCGGCTCGGTGGCGCTCCATAATACCCCACCATCAGGCGCAATCAACAAGCGTGTACCTACCGACGCATTGGCCTCTGGAATGGGAATTTCGAGCGCAAAACGCCCATCCAACAAATAAACATTAACCCGCCCTTTGGCCGAATCTGCCGCAAACACCAACCCTTGTGGGCTAACTTTAACATCATTGGGTTCGTTAAATTGACCCGGCGCAGCGCCACGTTCGCCAAACGTTTGCAATACGCTGCCATCAGGTGCGATCTTTACAATATTACCGCCACCAGTATTTGCCAAATAAATATTACCGATCTCATCAACAAAAAAACCACGCGGCTTATATACCTTTGCCATTTCCAAACTTACTTTGCCAATAAGTTTGCCGGTATGATCAAATTTTGAAATAAAGCTGAGGTCAGAATCAAGCACATAAATCGTCCCGGTTTGATCAATCGCCACATCAATCGGCTCAGAAAATGCTGGCGATTCAAGCGCCAATTTGCCAACAAACTGGCCCGACTCGTTTAAAATCTGCACACGCCGATTGCCCATATCAGCCACATACACCCGCCCATCTTTGGCAATGGCAACCCCATTCGGCAGCTTAAAATGATTATCGCCACTGCCTTCTTTGCCAAAAAACGCCATCGGCTTTAAACGCATATCACCTAATTTAGGCAATACAGGCAATGGGGCCTTGATCACTGACGCAGGCGCGTCGATGGCTTGGCTGATAGGCTGAGGTTGGGCCAATACCAGCGAAACAGTGGGCGGTGGCGGCAAGGCAGCTTGCCCATCTTCAAGGTCTAAGGCGGTTACTTGTTTTTTGTTAAGAATGGGTACCTTGCTGGACTCGGCCAACTGGCGATCCATCGCCTCAAGTGTTGGATACGCCCCTTGCGGTGGCAATAAATAACGCGCTGGCAAGACCTCGCGCGCCCCCCGGGGCGGGGTCCAATATAAATAGACACGGGTATAACCAGTGCGATCAGCAAAACGCAAATTGAGGTCATGCCAACCTTTCTCTAAGGTCACCCGACCATCAACAAAGGCCCCGCTTTGGCGATTCTCAACCAGTGATTTCCCATCGATCATCAACACCGATTCATCAATCGACTGGGTTGAAAAGACATAATCGCCACGGCGCGGTGCGTATACCTTACCCTTCCATTCAACCGAATAAGGACGTGGCAAAGGCAAATTGTGAAAATAAAAGGCAACCTCGGGGTCAATTTGTAAAAATGCTGGCTCGCCAGCCCAATTACCATTACGATAATAAGCCCCCAATAAGCCATTGTTGCTGACCGGTGCGCGTAATAAAGCATTGGCAGGAATCGATTGGGCCGCCGCGACGGCGGGCGGCTGCCATGTTAGCTCAAATTGACGATTGGCATTGGGCAGCCGCACCCGTAGCGCATGGTTGCCTTTACCCAAAATCAGTGGGGGTGTAGCCACTCGAAATTCATCCACAAAAATCTCGGCATCGGGTGCGCCTTTTACCGCAAAGCGATACCCACCCGATAGTGGCACATAGAGCGTGCTATGAAATTCAGCCTGAAAGACATCGGGCAAAGGCACATTTGAGGCAGGCGCGCCAGATGACCAATTTGCGGCCAAATTTGCTAACGTTATTTCTTTCTCAACAGCCCCATCAAACCCACTTTTATAAAGCTGGGCATTTACACCCAATACTTTTTGAATGTCTTCAGGCGCAATCACCACACTATAGGCCATTGGCGTGCCGCCCCTTGGCGGCACCAATTCACGAATTTCAGCCTGTGGAAAATATTTTTGCAATTGGGTATACAGTGATTCCAAACCTGTATCGAGCAAATAAGCCACCCCACGCTGATTCGCATTGCCCAACACCAGCATATCGTTGGGGTTAAATATTTTGTAGTTTGTCACACTCGGGGCAATAAAATTGACCGATGGATGTCCAGCAAACATCGATGACACCACTAAATCATGGCTTGAAGCCAAACGTGCCATTTCGCGCCCGGCAAAAGTCTCGGCTGTCGATTGCACATTCCACGAATCTGAAGCAAAACGTTGTTTATTAAAAAAGGTGTCGAGGTTCGATTGCCCAATCAAAAATAACACCCCGGCCACCCCAATGGCGGTGGTGGCATAGGCAAGACGCTTAAACAACGTTTGCAGCGAAATTTGTGCCGCCGCCTGCAATACAGCCGCCAAGGGCAAGGTGGCAAAATACACCACTGGAAAATACACCCCATTCGAGCGATAACCTTGTGGCGCTTCAAAATCGAGTGAGAAAATGCCGCCCAACATCATGGCAAACAACAACCCAACCATAAACAAATTGCGGGCGCGATGGGCATTTAACACAGCATAGCCTAACCCCAACACCCCCAATGCACCCATCAGCGGGTCGAGCATGGGTTGCCCCGGAATATTATGGCGGCCATTGCCATCGCCGCGCACATTAAACATCAAAATATGTTTGGTGATATTCTTTTCCAGCGCCTTCATCAAGTCAGGTTCATCGCGCTTGGTAAAAATAGAGACAGTATTGGTGCGTTCAAAAAATGTTTGTGGGTCTTTCGCGGCAAATTGGGCAATCGGCGCAATGGCGATCAGTGCACCAAAAGCCGCTGCCAAAATCGGCATTGTCCAGGTGCGAATGAGCGCCCCAATTGCCAACGGGGCTTGCACCTGCTTACGTTTCATCAAACGAATGACCAACAGCAGCAACAGCCACATCACCCCAAACCCAACTACCCCAGCCGCATAAATACGAAAGGCATAATAAAAATTTAACCCCATGCCAATACATAAGCCAGCCAAGGCCGCATCCAACAAACGGCGGTTGCTCAATGCACGGTCAATAAAATACAGCGAAGCCACCATAAATGCTGAATTGGCATGGCCATTGACACCAAAACGTGAAAATGTCAGACTCCAGCGCATAACGGCAAACATAAATGCGCCAATAAACGCAACCGGCGTATTAAACCAACGCCGTAACAACAAAAATGTAAAAACAACTGCCATGATGCCAAACAAGGTCGGCACCATGCGCACCCCACCAATATCGTCACCAAACAATGTCAAGGTAAGCACTATTAAATAATTAAAATGGGCTGGCAACTGGCTGATATCGACATAAACTGGGCGAAAATTGGGATCATTCAAAATTTGGCGTGCCACCGAGCCGTTTGCGCCTTCATCGAACCACACCCCTTCGGGAAATTCGCGCAAGGCATAGATGCGTGCCACACCAGCGATCAATACCACCAACACAAACAACCCCAGCGACAGCAAAGTCTCGCGGTCTATGGTGATGGCGTTTGTACCTGATTTTCGGGTCAACGTCGCCCGCAGGGTTGCAAATGGCACAAATGCACAGACAAAGATCAATACCCCCACTATATGCAACAACCACGCATTCCCATTGCTATTTTGGCTAAACAAGACCACGCTGCCAATCAAACAAACCCACGCCAACACCCACATCACACTTTGGTGCCCGCAAATATGTTCAAAATTAGGGGCCGATACCCGAAGTTTTGGCAAAACCGGCCCACCCAAAGCGCTTAAGCCAATAACCACAATAGCAGTAGCAAACCAATAAAGGGTAGTAGCGCCGAGGTTACCCGCCACAATGGTGTTTTGGGCATAAATCGCCAGCCCAATTGCTAAAATGACCACAGGCAAGCG
>JAGWYZ010000043.1 GCA_018969115.1 Chloroflexota bacterium
TCATCATTCTTTCGAGCAAATCGGCCATCGCATCCATGTTGTGAACTGCCGAGTCGGTATGGCTATTCACTGTAGCAGCCGCGAAACTATCAATGCCTATTTCAATCATGTTTTGTTTACCCAGCTAAACATTGGTTTGGGTATTTATTGGTTCACGCTAAGACTTATACAAATCAAGAAATCTAACCACGAAAAACACAAAAATCACAAAGAAAAGAGATGAAATTGACTTACTCTTTGTGAATCAGGATTCGTTGCAAATCCCGACCAATTCCCCAAACCACTACGACGACAACGCCCCAATTGCCCGATCAAGCCGCAATAGCACCGTATCACACCCCAAAATTGCCATAGTACCAAACAACGGCGGGGTGATGGTTTTGCCAGTCACAGCGTTGCGGATGATGCTGAAGATTTGATTGGGCTTCAGTTTCAGATCATCACACAATTTTCGAAAGGCTTGCTCAAGTGGCACATCTTCAAACTGAGCGATATCGGCGCACAGGGTGCGGGCAGCCTTAAGTGCATGTAGCGACAAATGTTGCTCCATCTTGGGGCCAATCAACATATCACGCGGGGGCGTTGGCACATCGACAAAAAAGAAATCGATAAAACCCGCCGCTTCAGTCAGCTTCTTGATACGCTCTTGAATTTGTGGCACGATGCGCACCAACAACGCCCACTTTTCTGGCGTATCGATATGCAAGCCAGCTTGTGCCAAAAATGGCAATAGCCGCTGTGCCAAATCTTCAGGCTGCATACGACGAATATGCACCCCATTTAGCCAATCTAGCTTTGGGTAGCTAAACACCGCCGGTGAGCCGCCCACCCGCTCAAGCGAAAATTTCTCGATCAACTCGGCGGTGGTAAAGACATTTTGCTCCTCGCCTTCGCCCATCGCCCAGCCCAGCATCGCCAAAAAGTTGATGATAGCTTCTTGCACATAACCCTGATCGCGGAACTGCCACAAACCACTGGCCCCATGTCGTTTACTCAGCTTTTTGCCATCTTCGCCATTTACTGTAGGCACGTGAGCAAAAATGGGCAATTGCCAGCCAAACGCCTTGATGATCTCGATATGCTTAGGCGCACTTGGCAGCCATTCGTCGCTACGAATGATGTGCGTCACCCCCATCAAGTGGTCATCCACCATCGCCGCCAACGCATAGGTCGGGAAACCATCAGATTTGAGTAACACATCATCGCCCAAATTGGCATTCTCAAACACAATTTTGCCGCGAATCATGTCATTTAACACGGTTTGGCCACTGGCTGGCATATCGAAACGAATCACATGAGGTGTGGCCGGGTCGATCTCGGCACGCAAACGGGCGCTCTTTTTAAACATAAACGTGCGGCCTTGGGCTTGGGCTTCGGCCCGCATGGCACTCAGTTCTTCGGCGCTTTCGTTACAACGATAAGCCTTGCCCGCCGCCACCAATTGCTCGGCGTGGGCCTTGTAAATGGCGAGCCGCTGCGATTGCACAAATGGCCCAGGAATACCGCGATAGCTACCATCGTTTAGCGCTTCAGGCGTGTCTTCATTGGTTTTCATGGCCTGTAAGGCAATATGGTCGGGGCCGCCATCTAACTCGATTCCTAGCCATTTAAATTGCTCGATGATATTGCGGGCCGAGCCGGGGCTATAGCGATCTTGGTCGGTGTCTTCGAAGCGCAAAAAAAATTGCCCGCCGTGATGTTTAGCGGTCAGCCACGAAAATAACGCGGTGCGCACACCCCCAATGTGCAATTCTCCGGTGGGTGATGGGGCGAATCGGGTGCGGACGATACTCATATTTGTCATTTCCTTAATAAAAAATAAAAAAATCGCACAGGCAAGCTTTGTGCGATTTAATGTGTTTGCTGATAGTTTTGTGATAATAATGACACTAAACAATGCTGATCAGACACAAATCGCACAATTGCCATTGTGTTTGTTCATATTGTGGTTGTGCTGGGCAAATATCGTATGCCATTCCAACTATTTTACCTGATGTTGGTGGGTTTAACATGGATAAACAGGATAGACAGGATAGACAGGATTTTTTATCCTATCTATCCTGTTTATCCATGTTAATTTCGTAGTTGCAAATGTTTTTTTGCGGCTTTATCGTGGTGCATTACAATCGTCAGTCATCGTGATCGTCCAATATCGAACTATTTTGACTGGCCTTATCGTCGCAGCAGTGCTGGCAACAAACTGCCAAAGCCTGCCCAATGTGGCAGCACCAAACACCACGCTCGCCCAATCAGCATCAAGCGTTGTGAATGTGCCGCTAAATCAACCACCTAGCAAAGCAGCCTCGGTTAGCCAGCCCGACACTTTGCCACTCATCGAGCCATTTGTGTCTTATGCCGCTGCTTCTTGGCTACGCAACGCGCATTTGTCCAACCAAGGTGGCAATGCATCACGCGAAGGCGTGCCGTCGTCACACCCGCCCAGCCTGTCAGATACGCTTATGGTGGCGCAAAACCCCAAATTAGGCATGAACTTTGCCAACTATTTCAATATGTACCCCGAACTGCGCGAGGCGGGCGGCAGCCACGAGCGGGTCGAGTTTGCCATGAAGGTGCTCAACCCATCCCCGGGCAGTTTTGATTACCGCACTTACGAGAGCCAAGTGATGTCCCCCGCCAGCCAAAATAATATCGAAGTGTTGGGTATTTTGGCAAACCCGCCCGATTGGGCCGCCGACCGCCGCTACGCCAAAGGCCATTGGTGGGTGCCGGCCAATTTAGATTTGGCATGGAATGACCCACAAAATCATTGGGGGCAGTTTGTTTTTCGCACCGCTAGCCAATTCAAAGGGCGTATTAAGGCATGGGAGGTGTGGAACGAGCCGAATATTGAATTTTGGCCCGGCCCCCCCGAATTGTTTGCGCGGCTGATGAAGGTGTCGTATCAGGCCATTAAGGCCGCCGACCCCAACGCCATTGTGGTACTGGGCGGCATTTTTCATTATCAAAATATCGGCAATATTCAGGGCATTTTGCGGGCCTTGGGCCAAGACCCTGAAGGCCCAGCCAATCGCTATTTTTTTGATGTGATGGGCCATCACCCTTACGACGTCGGGATTTGCAATATGCAATCTGAGGGTGATTTGATCGACAATTATTTGCGGCGCGATATGCGCACGTTTTTGCCGGACGAAACCGACAATGCCCATCGGATTTGGGTCACTGAAACTGGCATTCGGGTGCGTGAAGATGGCGCATTCCCTGAATTTGCCACCCCCGAAGAACAAGCCAGTTACGTGATTGCCTCATATGCCTATGCGCTCGACAAAGGGGCCGAGCGTTTTTATTATTTTCGCACCAATGATGCCGATTCAGAAATTGAGCCTTGGGGCTTGCTCAAAAATAATCGCACGCGCAAACCCGGGTTTACCGCTTTTCAAGTGATGGCGCAATGGCTGCCAAGCCGTCATGTCTGGTCATCGCGCAGTATGCGATGGACAAATGGGGTGCGGCGTATCAGTTTTTATGGCACCAATTTGGGGCGCATTAGTGTAATTTGGAACGCCAGCCGCGACACAGTAACCTATGATTTCCCGATGACGGAAATTCCATCGGCAACGGTGATAGAGCAAGATGGCCGCAGCTATACTATTTTGCCGAGTACGGGTGATAACCGCAGTTATCGATTTGTGTTGCCGCCCGCCCAAAATTGGCGCTGGAATCGCGATTATTGCCAAGTGCCGAGCAAGCCTATGATCATTGTCGAAAGCGACATTGTGCCACCAACTGGGCAAATTTTGCCACTGCCCGCCGTCATCACCACCACTGATGTGGTGCTGACCATGAGCGGGCGCGATGAGCCAGTTGGCAATGCCACTGGTCTGCGATGGTGGGATCTGCAATATCGCGTGGTGCAACCCAACGGCCAAGCCAGCACCTGGAGCCAAATTTTTGACCGCGACGAGCGCAATAGTTATCGTTTTGTGGGCGAGAATGGCAAACGCTATGATTTTCGAGCGCGACCTCATGACGGCGCTGGCAATGTGCCCGATTGGAGCAGCGCCATCATCGCCAGCACGACCTTTTCGATTGAGTTGTCTACCCCAACACCGCTACCGACTATCGGGACACCGATTGCCACCGCAACCACGACCCCCACACCGACTCAAACACCGATTCCACCCATTAGCAATACGTTTATGGTGCGGCAATTTTTGCCACTTTTAAATAATTTGCCCCGTATTCGGCTAACGCAAACCAAGCTGCAAGATAGCATGGGCGGCGGATAATTTTTAGGCTTTCATGCCAAAATAACGCCGCCCCAATATTGCCGCCACATTCACCAAGGCAATCATCACGGGCACTTCAATCAAGGGGCCAATGACAGCGGCAAAAGCGACGCCGCTTTCGATACCAAAAATGGCAATAGCAACAGCAATGGCTAACTCGAAGTTATTACTGGCAGCCGTAAAAGCTAACGTGGTCGAACGGCTGTAATCTGCCCCTACTTTTTTACCCATCCAAAACGAAACCAAAAACATGATGACAAAGTAAATAAGCAACGGGATCGCAATCAACACCACATCGCTGGGCTGCTGCACAATGCGCTCGCCTTGCAAAACAAACATCACTACAATGGTAAACAACAGCGCCACCAACGTTAATGGGCTAATGGTGGGGATGAAGCAATTTTCGTACCATTGTTTGCCTTTGGTGCGTAGCAAGACAAAACGGGTCATCATGCCTGCAAAAAACGGCACGCCCAAATAAAGCAAGACACTTTCGGCAACTTGATCCATAGAAATAGCGACCAACGCGCCTTTTAACCCCAGTAAAGGCGGCAAGAGCGTGACAAAAATATAGGTGTAAAGCGAGTAAAACAAGACCTGAAAAATAGAATTAAACGCCACCAATCCCGCCGCATATTCGGTGTCACCTTTGGCAAGTTGATTCCACACGATCACCATTGCAATACACCGCGCCAAACCGATCAAAATAAGTCCAACCATATAGTCTGGGTAGTCGCGCAAAAATACAATTGCCAAAACAAACATCAACACCGGCCCAATCACCCAATTTTGCAGCAACGATAAACCCAACACGCGTGTATCACGAAAAACACGGCCCAATTCCTCATACTTCACCTTTGCCAAAGGGGCATACATCATCAAAATAAGGCCAATAGCGATAGGAATATTGGTGCTGCCGGAGTGAAAACGATTAATCGTCGTCTTGAGGCTGGGTACAAGATAACCCAAGATGACACCCAAGATGATTGCGCTCAAAATCCAAACGGTCAAATAACGATCAAGAAATGAGAGTTGGGCACGGCGCACAGGCGAGCAATCTTCGGAAGAAGCAACGGGTTTGGTTTTCATGATAAGGCTTATTTAGTTCGTCTGCATCCACGTACAAATTTGTTGATCAATTTGGTCACGCACGCGGCGAAAGGCTTGCATTTTATCGTCAGGGCTACCGACAACGGCAGCCGGATCATCGAATGACCATTGTAGGCGTTGACCAGCGCCTAGAAATACGGGGCAATTTTCGGCGGCATGGTCACACACCGTGATTAGGTAATCGAAATTGACTTTGCCCAAATATTGATCAACATGTTTGGAATATTGCCCAACGTGGCTAACGCCGATTTCATCAAGCGCATGAATGGTGAATGGATTGATACCTTTAGGATCAATGCCCGCGCTAAAGGCTGCAAATTGTTTGCCAGCGCGATGCCGCAACAGCGCTTCAGCCATTTGACTGCGGGCCGAGTTGCCGGTGCATAAGAATAAGACCGATTTTATGATCATATAATCAGTTTAATTAGAGCAAATTAAGTTGAGGTTAAATATAGTAACGCATTTGTTGGATTTTAAGATGATCGAGTACGCAACATGAGTTATTAACTTAGGCTTAACCTAAATCTGATAGCATTAGATTACGCATGGTATGACCTGCCCATATTCAATTTATGCCCACATTACAACTCCCCACCGAACTTGCCGTGATTGATTTGGGATCAAACACAGTGCGTTTAAGTATTTTTGCCTGTCACGCCAACTTTAATATCACTCGTATTTATCAATCGAGCGAGCGTTTGCGTTTAATCGAAGCACTCGATGCCAATGCCAATTTACCACCTCATGCCATTCAGCGCGTCATTGAAACCTTACAAGCGTTTAAACGATGGTGCACCTCGGCCAAAGTGCCACATATTGTCGTGGCTGCCACCAGTGCTGTGCGCGAGGCTGCCAATCAAGCTGCGCTAATCGACCAAGTTTATCGCGCCACTGGGTTGATGGTGCGAGTGCTAAGCATAGAAGAAGAATCACGTTATGGCGTGCTGGGGGTAATGGCACAATTGCATCTCACCAACGGCCTCATTTTTGATCTCGGGGGTGGCAATTTGCAGTTGGCGCATATGGTTGATGGGGTTTTTCGGGCCAGTGCAGGCTTGCCATTGGGGGCGTTGCGCGTCAGCCAACAATTTCCACACCATCAAGCATGGTCAGCCGGGCAAGTAGAAGCGCTCAAACGGTTGATCAATAGCAAACTAACCACCTACGATTGGCTAAAAAACAGCGCCCGCAAAGATAGCTTAGTCGGCATTGGAGGCGTAGTACGGGCTTTGGCGCGGGTCGATCAAGCCGTGCCACCGGGCCTGCCGCTTAATTTTGGTGATTACACCTTACAGGCTACTGTTTTAGACGAGTTAATTGATCGGCTAAGCGGCATGGGGCCGAAATTGTTGATGGATGTGCCCGGTCTTGCAGCAGATCGGGTAGATATGATTCTGGTCGGAGCGATTATTGTACGCGAATTAATGCGGGTTGCGGGGGCCAAAAGGCTGCAAGTTTCTGAGGCTTCGATTCGTGAAGGCATTGCTCAGACAATAGCGCGGGGGGAAGCATGGGACAAGTGACGATGCATATGCTCACAAATCACAATTAATCGCACCCAGCACCCGCAATAACTCACCCGCGTTAATGGCCATCATGGTAGCGTCATCGCCGCCACCAGCAAACACTTGCACTGTGTGCGGGTCGCGCTCACCCACCACATGTCGCATAATGCCAGCATCAATGAGCACTGGTAGCGCTGTGCGATGCCCAAACGGCGGCACACCACCCGCCGGGTAGCCAATTAAGCTCAGTACAGTCTCGGCTTTGGCAAAGGCAATGTGTCTTTTGCTCACACCCAAGACTGCCCCCAACAATTTTTTGTCTACCCGTTTTTCGCCATAACTAATAACGACAACATGAGCTGGGGATTGTGGATTAGGGATTAAGGATTGAGGATTGGCAAAAGTAATTGGTGCTGAAACTTCAAACAATAGGGTTTTGATGATATGGTCAGGTGGCACGCCCAAAGCCGCAGCAGCGGCTGGCACAGTCGGCGTTTCGCCAATATTGCCGATCAGGCGCGCAGCAATGCCATGCTGGTCGATGTAAGCTTGTAAAGACATGGGGCAGTGGGAGAGTTGAGGGTTGAGAGTAATAAGTTCCAACTCTCAACCCTCAACGCCTAACGATTCTTGGCGATGGCATCACCGAGTACTTCCATCGCATCATCTATATCAGCTTCAGTGACGGCCCCCATATGGCCAATACGGATGATTTTGCCTTGCAAGCGCCCCCACGAGCCACCAACTGCCACATCCATTTCATTCATGGTGGCGCGTACTTTGTCGCCATTCACACCTTCGGGCATCAGCACGGCAGTGAGCGCGGGCGAATGGGCATTCGGTTGCGACAACACTTTTAAGCCCATTTTGGCAACACAGGCGCGGGTGAATGCGGCAATACGCTCGTGCCGCGCATACACATTAGCCAACCCCTCAGCTTCGATCAAATCGGCAGCAGCATTGAGCGCATAAAGCACTGGCAAGGCTGCCGTAGACGGCACTGTACCCATGTTGAGATGCTCTTTATAGGGTCCCCAATCAAAATAGACACGCGGAGTTTTGGTACGGGCATAGGCTTGCCAAGCCCGCTCGCTCACGGCAAAAATACCCATACCCGGCGGCCCCATCAAGGCCTTTTGCGAGGCGGTGGCGAGACCATCGATGCCCCATTCATCCATACGGGTTTCGGTTGCGCCCGATGCGCTGACGGCATCGACCAAGATTAGTGCATCTGAATTTTCACGAATGGCGCGGGCGATTTCACCCAAAGGATGCAGCACGCCAGTGTACGACTCGTTTTGGGTGAGCAATACTGCTTTTACATCGCTCATACTGCGCAATTTGGCGGCTACAGCTTGTGCTTCAATAATGTATCCATCGGCAAATCGCAGCGACTCAACCTCGGCGCCAAAGGCTTGGGCCATGGTACCAAATTTTTCGCCAAAAAAGCCAGCCGACACATTCAATACACGATCACCAGCGGCAATGGTATTGACCAACAGCGACTCAACCCCGCCCCAACCCGAAGAAGTCATCATATACACATCTTGGGTAGTACCTAAAATTTGTTGATACAAGGCCACCAAGCGACGCACCATGCGCACCGATTCAGCCCCGCGATGGTCGATCATACTTTTTTGCATTGCTGCTAATACATGTGGGTGTAGGGCGGTTGGCCCCGGAAGTCTGAAATTCATAGTTAATTTAAAGATAAAACATTTTGCCGATTTAAGGCTATTCACGTATCTTCTCAATAATTAGGGGCATCCTCAAAATACATAATGCCAAACTCACGATCACTTCGTGTTTGGAGAGGGTAGATCCCTCTCCAAACACGAAGTGATCGTGAGTTTGGCAAAAATTTGTTTTAATTTCCACAGTTTTATTGAGAAGATATGTGAATAGCCTTAAATCGGTATATAGAAAATAACATTGAGCGGATAAATTATGGGTTCTTTTTGCCGCTGAGCGGGCGTACATATTCAAGTTGGCCGATGTGATATTGTTCATGACCAAACAAGTATAAAAACAAGTGATCGAGTGGCATTTTGCGCCCTAAAGCCTCTACTTCGGCATTCATCTTCTCAGCGGGCAATTGTGTCATTACTTCCTCGATCACGGTTTGGGTAGCAGCGAGGCCTTCGAGCAACTGCGATAGATGTAAAGCGCTGGTGCTGCCCGGGCCGATGGGGGACGAGCCGTTGCCATACAAGGCGCGTAGTTCTTCCATCGTCTTGTAGGTCAGCCATTGGCGCTCTGGCACACCACAAAAACGAATGACGGTATTGCGCGTATTAACAAGATGACCGATGATCCAATTTAAACAATTGCCCTCAATGCCGTTCGGTGTCATTAGGCTTTCAGCTTGGGTAATATCGGCGGCGAATTTTTGCATCATGCCCGTATTACGGGTATAAAATGCCAAAAGGTCTTTAGGTGTAATCATTTTTAGTGGGGCTAAGTGTACGTTACTTCATTATTGGTAGCTACACCAATTTACCAAAGCCCTCAAACACAGGGGTGTTTTCAAAAATACGTTTGGGCGAAAAGATAGACAGATCCAAAGAAAAATCAACCCCACGTATAACTTCAGAAAGATAGCGACCAATGGCATGGCATTGTTGAAAGCCATGGCCAGAAAAACCGTTGACAAGCAGAAAGCCTTGCAAATCAGGCCATTCTCCCAAGAGCACATTGCCATCCAAACGATTAACGTCATACAGCCCAGACCACCCACGCAAAATCTTCAACTGATCAAAAATCGGCACATATTCGACCAATTCGGGCCACAAAAACTCGTTGAATTTATCGTGATTCCACGTAAAATCGAAACCAACTGGGTCATTGTCGAGCGATTTCCCGCACATAAACACGCCGTCATTTTCATGAATGAGGTATAACCCAGACGGAAAAACGGTCAATGGGTAAATTTTGTTAGGTTTGGCATTTGTTTGCAACACAAATACCTGTCGCCGCACTGGTTCAATCGGCAATTCGATACCGGCTGTCTGCGCTAACTGGGTTCCCCAAGCGCCAGCGCTATTGACCACGTATTTGGCCATCAATCTTGTCCCATCCGCTAACCTGACTCCACTCACTTTGCCAGCAACATGTAAAACCGCTTCAACTTTTGCTTGGATAAAGGTTGCGCCCAGTGCGACTGATTTGCGTTTGAAGGCAATTAAGACCGCCTGCGGATCCATCGTGCCATCGAGACAACCAAACGTGCCGCCAGCAAATTTCGATTCATTATATAAAGGAAATTTTGCTTTAATTTCGGCGGGTTCCAACCAAGTAACATCGCAATTCATGCGTTGTTGCTGTATCAATCCCAATTGAGCATCTTCTTTCTTGGCATCATCGACAAGAAACAGATTACCTTGTTGACGAAAAGAGATTTCAGGTTGCCAATTGCCAACAGCCATGTCTGTGCTGAATGTTTTTAATTTTTCTAAGCCATACAGCGAAATTTGAACATTTTCTTTGATGTTGAATTGCAACCGCATATTACCGTCTGACAGTACGGTCGAGTTGCGGTTATATTCTGGGTCCATCTCGATAATTGCAATTTTTAAGGTGGGATCTGCTTGCAAAAGATAATAGGCCGTGGCACAACCCATCACCCCGCCCCCAGCCATAATTACGTCAAATAATTGTGTTTTGCTCATTTTTTTGTTTATTGTGCCAGACTTATCACTTAAACGGTTGTATAAAAACGCTGCTATTTGTCTCTCACAAAGCGCATTAAGAAAGCAAAGGGTTTATAAAAACACTTTCTTTGCGTTCTTGGCTGGCTTTATGCGAGGTTTTGCCAATTTCACTATCTAGCTCCCACAGCTACGTTGTGGAAGATAAATGAAGATAGATGAAGATAGATAGTGAAATCGGCCTTTCATCTTTTAGGAATTTGCTCCATACTAACACTAAATCGAATGAGTAACGCCGCCATCGGCACGAATATTTTGCCCTGTAATATAGCCAGCATCGTCTGACAGCAAAAAGCGTACGGTTTTTGCAATTTCTTGCACCTTTGCATAACGCTTCATCGGTATTTTGGCAATGTTTGCTTCGCTTATGGGGTAATTATCTACATAGCCCGGCAAAACATTGTTCATCCGAATACCAAATTCGGCATAGCGATCGGCATAAAGTTTTGTAAAACTCGCCAAACCGCTGCGCAAAGTACTTGAGACGGGGAAATTGAGATTTGGTTCAAAAGCCGAGAACGTCGAGATATTGACGATTGCCCCACCGCCTTGTTTGATAAAAATCGGTGTAACAAACCGTGCTATACGCACCACATTCAAAATCAGCATGTCTAAGCCAAGATGCCAATCCACATCTAAAATATCTAACAATTCGCCCTTGGGTGGGTGGCCCGTATTATTCACCACCGCATCAATCCGCCCATATTTTTCTATAGTCAGGTTGACCAACTTTGCCAAGTCTGAAGGTTCAGTCACTGAGCCAGTCACCCCAATCCCATTTAATTTTTCGGCCAACTTGACTGCCCCATCAGAATTTGACAGCATTGCAACCTGATACCCAGATTCCACCAGTTCACTCGCAATTGCGGCTCCAATTCCTTTGCCAGATGCCGTGATTACGGCAACTTTTTGATTTGTCATTTTTTTGAATATTAGCATATCGCAAAATCGGCCTTATACCTTTCTTAATCTGATATCGACAAGCTAAGTAAAATCGTCTCGTCATGATTATTTTTCCCAATCCTCACCCTGATTACCCAAATGACTGGATGCTGGTGAAACAGAGCGATCACGATGATCATAGTGGTTATATCGCATCGCACATGGTTTCGCCTCAATATTGGCAACCTACCGACAAGCGTTTACTCACCATTGCCGTTGCCATGCATGACACTGGCTCGGCCAGTGACGAAGATCACCCACTGATTCATATGGAGGGCGAAATCGGTCGCCCAGTGAGTTTTTGGACAGTATCGCCAGATGAGCATATTGAGCTGCACCGGATTGGGGTACGAGCCGCACAACGGGTACACCCGTATTGTGCCTTACTCATCTCGATGCATGTGGTCGGTATTCATCGTGACCGATTGCACATTGACCCCAGCCCCAATCGTTGGCATATGCCCGAAGTAAGCACGCCAGCCGTCGAAGCATTTATTGCTGAGCAAATAGCATTGCAGCAACAGTTGCGGCCCGAGGCCGAGTATCGTTTGGGGGTCAAATTAAGCGATGAACGTCTGATGAATGATTTCAAGATTTTTGAGCTGATCGATATTATCTCGACCCAATTTAGCGCCTGTGGTTTGGCCGACCGCGAAATGACCTATGTGCCCAACGCCGTGGGTCACCCGATGACGGTATTGCTGACACGACAAGGTGAATGGGAATTTCGTATAACACCTTTTCCATTTGCTAGCCAGCGTTTTGATTGTCCAGTTATGGCGCGGCGCATCCCCAAGCGTGTTTTTACCAGCCACGATGATTTTCGCGCCACGTGGTATGCCGCGCCGCAGGTGGTATTGCCATATTTTTGTAGCGGCTAATATGAGATTGGCAAAGTAGATTAAGGATATAATTCATCACACAGTTAAATCGCCAGTATTGCCAAAGAGGAGTAAACAACGCACACCGTTAGAGAGCGAAGATCAGAAGGCTGCAAGTCTTCGTCGGGGTTACAGGTTGTTGAAGGTTGCTTTGGAATTGCGCAAGCAGGCTGGATGGCCGGAACGCCATAATCGTTTCGTTTTAAGTGCTGCAAATCGCTTTTATGCTGTAAACCATGAAAATATCAGCTCAAAGCTCATATCTCAAAAGCGATTTGCAGAATTTCGGTGGTACCGCGGGAAGCCCTTCTCGTCCGATTGAACGGATGAGAAGGGCTTTTTTTGCTACGGATAGAAGAGGTGAGATAAAGGATGAAGTATTCTTCTTTTAACCTTTATCTTTCATCCTTCATCCTTAAAACACATGTATCACAATCGAATTTTTGCATCGGTATCAAATAGCGCCAATGGCGAAGTGGACGCGACGACACGATTTCATTATCGACAAGAGGGTGATGTCGCCAGCGGTAATGCAATCGTTTGGGCTACCTATCAGGGGGGCGGTGTCGCCGTTGGCACGCTGGTCGCCAAAGTTGCCAGTGATGGCAGCCTCGATATGCGCTATTGCCACGTCAATCGTGACGGTAAGCTGATGACCGGCATCTGCCAATCTACCCCCGAAATTTTGCCCGATGGCCGCCTGCGGCTGCACGAGTGCTGGCGTTGGACCAGCGGCGATGGCTCACAAGGTGAATCAATAATTGAAGGATGAAGGATAAAGGATGAAGGGCTAATTTTCACCCTTCATCCTTTATCCTTTACCCTTCATGCTTTATTTTTAATCATGGAACTAGCAAAAGCATATAACCCCAAAGAAGTGGAAACCCGCCGATACGATTGGTGGGATAAACACGGCTATTTCAAGCCCGAAGCCCAAAAATATATTGACCCCAACGAGAAGCCCTTCGTCATCACCATACCGCCGCCCAATGTGACTGGAACCTTGCATATGGGGCACGCGCTAACCTTGGCGATCGAAGACTTGATGACACGGTATGCCCGCATGAAAGGCGCTCGCACCTTATGGGTACCCGGCACCGATCACGCTGGTATCGCCACCCAAGCCATTGTAGAGAAAAAGCTCGAAAAAGCCGGCAAACGCCGCCGCGACATGAGCCGTAGCGATTTTGTTGAAGAGGTTTGGGAATGGAAAGATTACTCACATAAGGTCATCACCGAGCAATGTAAGGCGATGGGTATCTCGGCAGATTGGCAGCGCGAGGCCTTTACGATGGATGATGATCGCAGCCATGCCGTGATGACGGCCTTTAAGCAGCTTTATGACAAGGGCTTAATTTATCGTGCGAAGCGTATGGTGAATTGGGACCCGGTGCAATTGACTGGTGTGAGTGACCTTGAAGTAGAAGTGGCCGAAGACGGCGAACCCGGCCATTTATGGACGATACGCTACCCGATTGAGACCAATCGCTGGGACGGGCCACAATATGAATGGGGCAGCGGGCGTTGGGCCGAAGGGGCCACCGAGTGGATTACGGTTTCGACCACTCGCCCAGAAACCTTGCTTGGCGATACCTGTATTGCTGTGAACCCCGAAGATGACCGCTATGCCACGAGAGTGGCTTGCCACGCTTATGTGCCGTGTGCGGCGCGGCGTATTCCGATTGTGGCCGACAAACATGTAGACCCCAATTTTGGCACTGGTGCGGTAAAGGTCACGCCAGCCCACGACTTTAACGATTATGACATCGGGGTTCGGCATCATTTGCCTTTTGTCGAGGTGATGGACGAGCACGCCAAAATGAACGCTGAAGCTGGGCCATATGCCGGCCTCGACCGCTATGCTTGCCGCAAACAATTGGTGGCTGATCTTGAAAAAGAGGGCTTGTTGGTAAAGGTCGAAGATTATGCGGTGCGGCTGGGGCGTGGGCAACGCAGCGGGGCCGTAATCGAGCCACGCATCAGTATGCAGTGGTTTTGCAATATGCAAACGATGGGCAAAGCGGCGGGTGATGCTCTGCGCAATAAGCAAATGAGCATTGTGCCGGAGCGCTTTGAAAAAACCTGGTTTCATTGGCTCGATAATATTCGTGACTGGTGCATCAGCCGCCAATTGTGGTGGGGCCACCAAATTCCGGTTTGGTATGTCAGCCCTGAGCCGTCAGCCCTGAGCCATCAGCCTAATCGCCCAACACAATATTGTGAGGTGAGTGAGGCGGCGGCGTATGCCAAAGCTGTGTCTGATTGGGGGCCAGAGGTGCAGTTGCTGCGCGACCCTGATGTGCTTGACACTTGGTTTTCGTCGGGATTGTGGCCTTTCAGCACGTTGGGCTGGCCCGATGTCAATCACGCCGATTACAAGGCCTATTACCCCAATGCCATGCTCGAAACGGGCTACGACATCATCTTTTTCTGGGTGGCGCGTATGGTGATGTTGGGAATCGAGCTAACTGGCAAGATCCCCTTCGACACGGTTTATTTGCATGGCCTCATTCGCACCGCCGATGGCAAAAAAATGAGCAAGAGCCGTCCCGACAAAATGATTGACCCGCTCGAATTGATCGATAGTTATGGCACCGATGCCGTGCGATATTTCTTGGTAACGGCGGGCGCGCCCGGCAACGATATTAAGATGGATGCACGTAAAGAAGGCGGCAAATGGCGCAGCGACCGGATGGAAGGGGCGCGTAATTTTGCCAACAAGCTTTGGAATGCCACGCGATTTGTGTTAACCAAAGTGGAAAACGAAAAGTGGAACACTGAAAGTGTCAGTGCCTATTCACTTCCAGATCGTTGGATTTTGGCGCGGCTGAATCAGACCATTGCCGAGGTGCGGCGATTAAATGATGATTATCAATATGGCGAGGCTGGCAAGCTGATCTATGATTTCATTTGGAGCGACTATTGTGACTGGTATTTGGAATTGAGCAAACTCAATCTCAATGCGCCGGTGTTGGTGCAGGTGCTCGATTCGGCTTTGCGGCTGCTGCACCCCTTTATGCCTTATGTCACCGAAGAATTGTGGCAAGCGCTAAATGAAGTAAAAAATGCAAAGGCAAAAGTAGAAAGTGAGAATTACCCATCATTGATGCTCGCGCCATATCCCAAAACCGATCACGCAGCGATCAGCACTGAGCACTCAGCGCTTGCCGATATGACGCTGTTGCAAGAGGTCATTCGCGCCATTCGCAATGTGCGCGCCGAATACAAAGTACCACTCGAAAAACGTATTCCAGCCATATTAAGTGCTGGTGCAGCCGCGCCGATGTTAAATAAACAGCGCGAGGCCATTGCCATGTTGGCACGGGTCGATGTCGCCGCCCTCACCATTGCCGACACCTTGCCCGCGCCAGATGGTTGCGTGACTGTGGCGCTAGGCGAAGTCACGGCTTATTTGCCGTTGGCGGGTTTGGTGGATATGGCCGCCGAGCGCGCCCGCTTGAGTAGCGAATTGGAGCTGACGATCAACCTCATTAACCGCAGTGAAGCCTTGTTGGTCAGCGATTTTGCCAAACGTGCACCACCTGCCGTGATTGACAAAGAGCGGAGCAAGTTGGTCGAGCTAATTGCCAAACGCGAGCAAATGCAAGCACAGTTGGCAAAAATGTAAACGTGCCGATTTCGCTATGCCAATGCCAGCAAGGCTGGCATTGGCATAGCGAAATCGACGCATAAAAATCTACGGCGTATCCTCATCCAACATTTGCTCATCACGATCGAGCGCACGGCTGCGAATATGTAGTGAAGCGAGGTAAATAAGAATGCCGCTAAGAAAAACGCCGTAAGCAACAAAAAGATAAACAGCGTTGTTGTCTGCCAAAATAGATTGCATAGTGAAATACGGTGATTGAAGGGCTGTGATTGAAGGGCTGTGATTGAAGCATCCTCAATACACTTAACACTTAAGCGGTCATTAACATGGCGCGGCGTTCTTCGAGCTTATCATTGCGTTCTTGCAACGCAATCCGTTGACGCATCAAATAGATGTAAAGCAAGGTAAACGTAACTAAACAAAATAAAATTACGATCATCATTGATGGCGCAATACCAAAGCCACCTGATTCAGCAGCATTTATACTGGGGCCAAACACGGCTGGGTGCAAACTTTGCAGCACACGGCTCACCATAAAATTCAGTGGAACCATTAACACGCTGACGATGCCATACACCGAGGCAAATCGTGCCCGCTTTTGCGGGTCTTCGACCCCTGAGCGTAACATCAAGTAGGCCGCATAGCCTAGAAATTGCAAAGCGCTAATCGTTTCTTTCGGCTGCCACGTCCACCAAGCGTTCCATACTGGGCGTGCCCACAACATGCCACTGAGGAGCACCAACAAAATAAACATCACACCAATTTCAGCCGAGGCATGGGCTACACGGTCATAATACATATTGCGGGTGCGCAAATAACGAAATCCATACACGGCGGTCACAATCCATGCCCCAAAACCGATCCAAGCTGAAGGCACATGAAAATAGAAAATACGCTGCACATCACCCCCCGATTGGGTTTGGGCACGTGGAGCTACAAAAAACGCCATCCACAAAGCAATGATAAACATGCCTAGCGTTAACCACCCTAACAAACGATTATTGCGCATCATTTCTTCGTTCTTCCTTTATTCTTCTATTCTTCCTTTGTTCTTCCTTTTTTGTCAGCCCTTCCTTAAACATATTTCATACAGAGGCTGTTGCCTAGATTATACTCATTGAATGTCCACAGCATCTGCGCCTTCAATCCTATCAATCCCGCCTTTTACAAGTGTTGCTTCGCTTATTAAAACCACATTTCGGCTATTCGGTAAATACTTTGGTCAATGGCTCGGCATCACTTTGCGCGTAGCGGGGTTGATGCTTATGCTCAACCTCATCAATGGCGTTTTATCGACGCTGCCCTTAATATTAAATGCCGAGCCGAATACAGCTAGCCCAGTAAATTTAGGGTTGAACGTGGTTTCGGGGTGTGTTGGTTTATTAGTGCTCATTGCTTCTATTTTTGTACCTTGGATGAATGGTGCTTTGATTTATCAAACGCTTGAGCGCGTCGGTGGACGCACACCCGGGGTGAGTGATTCTTATCGCGCAACCCAACCGCGCTTTGGTGGGTTGTGGATTAATACATTTTTATCGCAGTCTGTGTACACCTTGCTATTGTTGCCGCTCTTTTTAGGTATTTATGGTGGTTTAGCCGCGGCCGTCATCAATTCAAAACTCATCCCGAGTCTGTCTGCAAATTTTACAAATACAGGCATGACCAACTTTTTGCTTGGCACAGCGGTCATTTGCACCCCACTCGGCCTAATTGGTGCAATTTTCAGCCTCATCCTCAATTTGTCTTGGGCTGTGTCTGGCCCTGTTATTGTTGGCGAGGGCGCAGATGGGTTTGGGGCTTTTGCTCGCAGCGCCCAGTTAACCAAGGGAATGCGCTTTAAATTACTAGGACGCTTTATTCTGTTTGGCCTTGTGATATCGCTCATTTTTGGTTTGCCGACTTTTGTGTTGGGTTTACTGGCCGCCATTCCGTTTGCAGGAAGCAGCGCCCCCACAACATTTCCGATCTTCTCTGCCATTATGATTGGCATTATCAGCTTACTGAGTGGGGTTTTAGGTTTTTTTCAAACCGCATTAACTTGGATCTTTAATACTTTAAATTATTTAGATTTGCGCACCCGTGAAGAATTAGCGGCTTTGCCTGAGCCTGAACGGGCTCAACGTTTGGCTGCGCCGATCATTGCTCACACGACTCCAGCGATTGCTGCCTCGACGGTAATTGCGCCAACCATTGCTAGCCGCCCCCCCAGCGCGTCTCCTGTAATCATTACAAGCCCGACACCTAGCTCATCCTCCGAGCCATTGGTCATTATGCCAAATATGACCCCAGCCCAAAAAATTGGCGTGTATTTCAATCGACTGCGTAACGAAGGCCCTAATTCACAATTATTAAATGATATGGGTGCATCTTATTTTGAGGTGGGTGATCTTGGGGCAGCCTTAGATGCGTATAGCCGCGCCCGTGATCTTAACCCGCAAGACCCAGATATTGTTTTTAATTTAATGCGAGTGCATATTAGCCGCAAAGATACCAGCGCGGCACGTATTATGATGCGTGAATATTTAAATTTAGAGCCAAATGAGGATGATAAGCGACGAGTGCTTTCAAACCCATCTTATAAGCCTTTTTTGCCGCAATAAAAAAAACAAGGTCTGCAACAAAATCTTTTCTAAGTTAAACCAATTACTAACTGCACAAAATTGATGATTACAACAAGTTACATTGTGATAAATGTAAAACTTAATCGACGTAATTATCCAATCAAATAAACCCAATTTAGAAAGTAGACCGAATCCACAAGCTCAGATTCAGGAATTATTATTACGCTTTCTAAAAATATCAATAGTGACCCTTATTGTGGTTGCGCTAATGGTTGGTGTTAGGCAATGGTTGGCACCCAAAAATCATCTTACCGAATCAATCAGGGATCAACATTCTGGTTGATAGTGCCTATCATGTCCCCAGCATCAACGTCATAATGATCGCATCTTCGTTATTATCACGATAATAACGTTTACGTTGCCCCACCAGCTGCAAGCCACATTTGCGGTAAAGCGCTTGGGCTGGGGTGTTGCTGGCCCTCACTTCTAGCGTCAGGCAAATGGCTTGCCGCCGCCGCGCCTCTGCCAGCAAGGCCTGCATCAATTGCCAGCCAATACCCAGCCCTTGACATTCAGGCCGCGTCACAATATTCATCACATGCGCTTCATCATAAAATATTTGCAGCCATGCAAACCCAACCAAATTATCTTTTGGGGTTGATGTGGTTAGGGCTTCAGCCACCACAAACCATGCTTGTTGATTCGCCGTTAACTCATTCACATACACCTGTTCGGCTAAGGGACGCGTCGTTAAACCAGCTGGGATGACAGCCTCAATTTGCATTATGGCGGGTATATCACTCAAGTGCATTGGACGTAATAAAATCACTGCCGATGATTATAAAGACACGCTGATTGTGAAAAAATTCACAATCAACGTGTGAGTTTTGTTACCTGACAAATCACAAAATAATCGTCATACTTAAGCCATGAGCACAAAATACATGATTGGCATCGCTAACAAGTTAAACTTACTTGATCAACGTATCACTCAGTGGTTGATGCAAAACGCAATCACGCTATTAAGGGTGTCGTTAGGATTCATCTTTTTGTGGTTTGGCATACTCAAATTAATCCCCGGGCTAAGTGCAGCCGAAGATTTAGCTGAACGTACAATCAATCTATTGACTTTTGGGCTAATTCCTGACGATGTTAGCCGTGTGGCCTTGGCCTTATGGGAATGTGTGATTGGTTTAGGGTTCGTGGTCGGACGCTTTACTCGTGCCACTCTGTTTTTGTTATTGCTACAAATGGCAGGCACCATTACCCCATTGTTATTTTTTCCTGCCGAAACATTCACTCGCTACCCATACGCCCCAACTTTAGAGGGGCAATACATCATCAAAAATGTGGTATTGGTGAGTGCTGGTTTGGTGATCGGGGCTACTGTGCGTGGAGGACGCATCATCAGCCCATAATACCGTCACATTTCCAACTCACTTATCCGCCCCCGCCACGCACCCAACGCCCGGGCAAAGCCCCTGTATGCAAGCCATCTTCTATCACACTTACCCCATTTACCCATACCCGCTCGATGCCAACCGAGAGTTGATGCGAGTTGTCAAACGTGGCACGGTCGGCAACGGTAGCCGGGTCAAGCAAAACCAAATCGGCAAAACAGCCGGGGGCCACCCGCCCACGATCATGCAAGCGTAGCCGCGCTGCCACAGCGCCAGTCATTTTGTAAATGGCATCTTCGAGCGTTAAAACCTGTTCTTCACGCACATATTTACCTAAAACACGGGTAAATGTGCCGTAGCTGCGCGGGTGTACCGGCGTTTCGGCGGTGGCAGGGTCATACCCACCCGCATCTGACGAAATTTTGATCCAAGGCTGGCACAATTGCAAACACAAATTGTCTTCGCTCATCTTAAAATACACTGTACCAATTTGTTGTTGCTCGGCGCGTAGCAAATTAAAAATACAATCGACCCAATCTTCACCCCGTTCTGCTGCAATATCAGACAACCGCCTGCCCGCATATTTTTTAAAATCTGGTTGTTTAAAGCCAATTGGCATGACCTCATCTGGCGCAGTGCCAGCCATTTCACCCTTGTCGGCCAACACCTCGGCTTTAATGCGTTGGCATACAGCTGGGTCAGCCAAATTTTGCCAAAATTTACCATCGGCATGAACCCACGTCGGCAATATCGCATCTAAACCGGTGCCAGCGGCTGGATATGGATACATATCAGCGGTGATGTCTAAGCCTTCAGCACGAGCGGCATTAATTTGGGCAATCACCCAAGGCATTTTGTGCCAGTTGCGCGTGCCCGAAGCCTTAAGATGATAAATTTCGGCGGGAATATTCGCGGCGCGCGCAATGCGAAAGGTTTCTTCTAGCCCCTGCTCAATTTGGTCGCCTTCTGAACGCATATGCGTAATATAAATACCGCCATAACGCGCTACCACTTTGCACACCTCAATAATTTCTTCGGTCGGCACAAAATCATCGGGTGGGTAAATCAGCGCATATGTCACGCCAAATGCCCCTTCTTCCATCGCCTCGGCGGTTTTTTGGCGAATGAGATCAAGCTCGACAGCACTTGCCGCCCCCATACGCAACCCACATGCATAACGGCGCAGTGTGCCACCCGCGACAAATGAGCCAATATTAGGGCTAACGCCCACCTTCGCCATATGTGCCAGCCAATCGCCAAAATGCGCCCATGTTTTTGCGGTCTCTCGCCATTCGTGTGTGGGAGGCGGCATAAACCCTTCGCGAAAAGGCGAATCGATTAAGCCACCAAAAGGCGCAGGTGTCCATAATTCGCCCATTACCTCTAATGTCACTCCTTGGGTTACTTTGCCGAGACAGCGCCCGTCCTTCATCAAGGGGACGATCGAATGGCTTTGAATATCGATAAACCCCGGACATAACACCTTATCTTGGGCATTGATCACGCGCTTTGCACCGCGCTTGGCAAATTGACCGGGCGACCCAATAGCGACAATACAATCACCATCTATCGCAACTTCGCCACGAAACCAAGGGCTGCTACAGCCATCAATAATACGAGCATGTGTGATAAGCGTTTCAAACATAGTGCCAACATAATAACACTTGTGATATCATTATCTACTCCGCAAAATGAGCAGACAGAAGAAGTCTGTCTTGTGCGGACTTTCCGCTTCTTGAAAAAGCGGGCTGGCTCATTTAGCCTGCCCGTTTTTTTGCGCAAAATAAAAGGATAAAAAATTTAAACGCTCATTTAAGAAGCAGCTTGTTCAAACTACCGAGGAAAGACAAAAAAATGCGAAATTACGAACTCACTTATATTGTTAAACCAGATTTAGATAATGCAAACCGCGCCGCCGCCCTTGAGCGCATTAATGAATTGATCGCTGCCGATGGTGGCAGCGTGTTAAGCTCGAAGGAATGGGGCATGCGCAAATTGGGCTACCCAATTGGCAAATTTAAAGAAGGGTTTTATATGCATTTGCTATGCCAGCTCACCCCAGCGGCTGTTAAGCAATTGGATAATCGTCTTAAATTAAATGCCGATTTGATTCGCCACTTGTTTGTGCAAGAAGAGCATATTCGCCCAGTGCGCCGCGGGGTTAAGAAAGTGGTAGATGTACTGAGCGAAGAATTGATGGTTAGCCCAGACCTCATTCCACCTGCTGACGAAGATATTATCGTTGAGGCAGAATAAACTTTTGGGCTGACCTGATCAAATATTCGCCATGCGCGGGCTTAATAAAGTCATGATCATCGGTCAGTTAGGGCGTGACCCAGAAATAAGGTATACGCCCAGTAGTAAAGCTGTCGCTTCGTTGCTGGTCGAAACGCGCCACAAATAGAAATCGGCACAAGGTGAACCTCACACAGAAATCACGCTATCTGCATCCCCTATGGGGGGTACAGGTAGCGTGATTTAGGCACGATATCTTTTTAAATTGCCGCTGTTTATTGAGAAGGTTCTAAAATGAATAAACCAATATCATTCATTGGGTAGCAAGTTTTATTTGACTCCTTATGCTTGACTCCTTATGCTTGATAAGAGGATACTTTAAACTATTAATTATGTTAGATCGATTCCGACGCAAGCCAAACACAGAAGCAGACACCGCAGTTACCAAAAATACCCAGCCAGTTTTGCGCGTGGGTGGCCAACGTCGCGGAGGCCACATCGAACTCCCCCAGCCTCGCGTCGATACTCAGGATAAAACACGTCGCATAATTGTCTATGGCAGTATCATCACAGCGGCTTTGGTGACGTTATTGATACTTGCCGCCGTATTGCAGTTATTCGTATTCGAGCCAAATCAGTCGGTGGCAACAGTTGGTAATGTGAGTATTACACGATCACAGGCCGAAAACCGCATGAAATTGGACACGGCACAGTTAGTTAATCGTTTTAATGATTTAGCGGTGTCGGCTCAACAGGCCCAAGCCAGCGGTGGTGACAGCGCAGCATTTTTGGCCCAGTTTTACCAGCAACAATTGCAACAGCTTGGAACCCAAGTTGATGTGAATAATATTGCGCGTCAATCTATTAGTTCGCTCATTAACGAACAATTAATTCGCCAAGAAGCTGCCGCACGAGGCCTAACCGCCCCAGATGGCGAAATACAGGCCGAGCTTGAGAAGACTTTTGGCTTTTTTCGAGCCACATTAACGCCATTCCCTACGAATACCCCTGCCCCAGCTGGCACAGCAACAGCCGAACCACGGGTGCAGCCGACTTCTATCAGCGATGCCGATTTACAATCGAGCCAGCAACGTGGTGTAGAGTTTTATAAAGCCTATGGCTATACCGAATCTGATTTTCGCAAGGTGTTTGAATTAACGTTGCTTGACAATAAGCTACGTGAGACCCTAGGCAAAGATATCAAGAAGGATGACCTGCACTATAAGTTTGATTTTGTGCGCTTTAACGAAGAAGCAAAAGCCAGAGAAGCCCAAACCAAACTGGCAAGTAAGGCCATTTCATTTGAGGCACTTATTAGCCAAACCAATGCCATTACCGAATCGATTGGTAATGGTGAAAGCATTGATTGGACCTTAAAAGCAAATGTTGACTCGCGTTATGGCAGCGAGATTGTCGCAGCTTTAGACAGTGCCCCAATTGGGCAAGTGAGCAATGTCATCAGTTCAACGTTTGGCGGGTTTTATGTCATTCAACCCAAAGGCCGCGAAGTGCGGGCATTAAGCGAGTTTGACCTGCAAACGGCTCAACGTAAAGTCTATGATGATTGGTTAAAGACCGCCAGCGAAGACAAAACAAAAGTTAAACGCCCTGATAATCCCGCCGCATTTGCACCAAAGATGGTTAAAGATCTTATTACACGCTTCCGTGCCGGGCAAGTCCAATAAATTACATCTGAGAGAGTGTTTCTTAAATCAAATTTCACTTTTTTGTCAGCTGAAATTACGTGGTTTTATCAAATCAGAGAGCATATTTAGACAAAACGAATGCCGAAATCACTATCTCAGCGTTGTTATGGGGCGGCTTTGCCGCCCC
>JAGWYZ010000316.1 GCA_018969115.1 Chloroflexota bacterium
AGGGGCAAAGCCCCTGTTCACAAAGGCCATATAGTGATTTCGACGAAAATTTGTTTTATCCGCCCCATTTTATTGAGAAGATACGTTTTAACCACCTAATTTTTAAACCCCAAATAATGTGCTTTCATTTGCAACACATGTGTCACAGCGTCATTTAGGCGTTGAATGGGAAGGCTGCTCGCCTCAGCTCGCCGCAACATTTCGTCATGCATGGCACAAACCACTTCAAAACTGGTGTTAGATAACACCACATCGGCTCCCGCTGCCAGCGCTTCAGCTGCCGCTACCGATGGTGGGAAACCCGCCACACTGAGTGCATTCATTTCAATTGAATCAGTAAAAATAAGACCGCTAAAGCCCAATTCGCCACGCAATAAATCATGCAACACGCGGCGCGAAAGGGTGGCTGGGCGGGTGGGGTCAATGGCATCGAACAAAATATGAGCGCTCATGATGCCGCTGATGCCAGCGGTGATGGCGGCGCGAAATGGCGCAAGCTCAATCGCATCCAGCCGAGCGCGGTTATGAGTGATGCGTGGTAGCGCAAAATGTGAATCGGTATGTGTGTCGCCATGCCCGGGGAAATGCTTACCCACTGCCATAATGCCCGCCTGTTGCAAGGCCAAGCCATAGGCCAGCCCAAACTTGCTCACAATAGCTGGATCGTCAGAATAGGAACGTGCCCCAATGACTGGGTTAGCAGGGTTATTATTGACATCAAGGTCAGGGGCAAAATTAATATTGATACCCGCCGCCTTTAGCTCGGCAGCTTGAATGGTGGCATTGCGAATGGCTGTTTGCACATCGCCGGTGGCGGCAACAGCCTGCGCCGATGGAAACTCGGTGAAGCCTTTGGCCGCCCGCAAGCGCGTCACCCGCCCGCCCTCTTGGTCGATGCCGATAAATAAAGGCGGCAACCCACCCGCTTGGGCCACCGTCTGAAGGTCATCTGTCAGTTGGCGCAGTTGCGTTGGCGATTCAACATTGCGCTCAAACAACACAATCCCGCCAATATGCAGCTCGCTAATGATCGATTTCAACGCCGGTGTCATCACCGTGCCATCGAAACTGATCAATAAGGCTTGCCCAACTTTTTGGGCCAATGTCCAATGGGTCATATCGGTTGTCATATTGGCGATTTCATCATAATAGACACGGCAGACCGTGCCTATTATGATGAAATCGCTAATATAGTTGTCTAGATAAATCTCTTCCCAAAATACGATATGCCGATTTCGTTGATTTCACAATCTCTCTTGCTAAGCATAGCTTGGCAAGAGAGATTGTGAAATCAACGAAAACTTCTCGAAAATACTTCTCTGGATGACTATATAAATGACTACCTGCCGCGCAATTGCTCTAATTGCGATTCAAGCTCAGACCGTCGTGATTCAGCAGCCAAGCGGCCTTCATTGATGATCTCTTCGACATTGGCACGCATCCGCTCGCGGGTTTCTTCACCGGCATAGGGAGCCAGCACAAGACCAGCTACAGCCCCGATCATGCCACCAAACAAGATTCCTAAAATAAAACTCATCGTTCCTCGCATAATATTATGGTTCTCCTATTTATATACGTTTGATTAGTTGAATGGTTGAGTGATAACTCACGAGTTACGAGTTGTTATTTAACCATTTAACTATTCAACCACTCAATCACTCAACTAATCAATCATTTAATACCTTTCTTACACTGGGGTTACAATCTGAATTATATGCATGATCAAAGAATTCAACGTTTGCAGGCGGCTGCTCAAGCCGCTGGTATCGATTATGTTGCCATTGTGCCAGGCATGAATATGCTGTATTTCACTGGCTTACAAATGCACCTCTCAGAGCGCCCAATTGTGTTATTGTTTCCGGCTGATCCCGATGCCCGTCCGGGCATCATCGTGCCGGGGTTTGAAGTTGGCAAGGCCATGAGCGGCCCAGTCAAGCTTGATTGGCAAGTGTTTAGCTATGTCGATGGCGTGCCTTATGTCCAAGCCTTCGAGCAAGCTGCTGCCGCAATGCAACTCGACGGCAAAACCATTGGCGTAGAACCCCGCGCTTTTCGTTTTCTCGAATATAGTTTGTTTAAACAAGCTGCCCCAAGTGTAACTATTGTGGCTGCTGATGCGGTGATTGGCCCCTTGCGCATGATTAAGGATGCCGAAGAAATCGCGGCTACCCGTCGTGCCATTCAACTGACCGAACAAGTATTGGCTGATGTACTTGAAGAAATTAAGCCCGGCCAAACCGAACGCGAAATCGCAGGCATGTTGTCGGCTACGGCGATGAAACGCGGGGCGCATGGCGTGGCATTTTCGCCGCTGGTGCAAGTTGGTCTTAGTGCGGCTTTTCCACATGGCAATGCTGGCGAACGTAAGCTCAATCATGGCGATGTGTTATTGATTGACTTTGGTTATACGATGGATGATTACCCCGCTGATTTAACTCGCACGGTGGTATTTGGCAACGCTAATGACGAAACCAAGCGCATGTATGCAGCCGTAAAAGCCGCCAATGCCGCTGGACGCGCTGCAGCGAAGCCAGGGGTGGCGTGTCAAGAAGTAGACCGCGCCTGCCGCGCTGCCATTGTTGCGGCAGGTTATGGCGAATATTTCACCCACCGCACTGGGCATGGTTTGGGGCTAGAGGGGCATGAGCCGCCCTATATTGTGGAGGGCGACACCACCATTTTGCAGCCGGGCATGATGTTTACCATCGAGCCGGGTGTTTATATCGAAGGGGTGGGTGGGGTGCGTATTGAAGACAATGTGGTGATTACGGCAGATGGCTGTGAAAGCCTAACCACCTTTGAGCGCGATCTGATTACGCTGTAAATGTTGGATTTGCTCGTGCTGTGGTCGTGGGAGTACGACATTGAATTTAACCAATTGCTGGCACAGGCATGTGCAGCCCAAACCGTGTGTGTGGCCTTTGTGGGCGAAGAAGCGGTGGCTGCCGTGCCACAGCAATTGGCAAATGGCGCTTTGCGGGCACGCTGTGTATTAGATCGGGCTTGGGACGACGAAACTCATAGCCACGTTGCGGCGGTGAGTCAATATGTGCCGCATATCGTTAACGATTATGCTTTGGCCCACCGCGCATGGAACAAGCCAACCTTGCATTATTTGCTGATGCAACACGGCTTGCGCGTGCCACACATGCTTATTTTGCCCTCGTTGTTGGCGCAACCAGTGATATCCAAGGTAGATATCTGCCAATTGGGCGGCAAATTTTCGGTGAAGGGGGCGCACAGCGGCGGCAGCGGGGTGCTGAGCGCAAAATCATCATGGCGCGAGATTGTGGCTGCGCGAGCACAATGGCCCGAAGATGAAACCATTGCCCAGCCTTGGGTTGAGCCGATGTTATTTGGCGAGCGGCGAGCATGGTTTCGGTTGTTTTATTGTTTGAGTCAGGTGATGGTGTGCTGGGCCGACGATCAGACCCATGTTCAAACACCAGTAACTGAGGATGAGGTAAGCCGTTGGCAACTGCAACCGCTATATGACATGATGCGCGAGATCGCCAGCATCTGCGGCCTCAATTTATTCTCGACCGAAATCGCGTGCGATCTCCATTCGCAATGGGTGGTGGTGGATTATGTCAATGACCCGTGCGATTTTCGCCCAAAATCGATGGTGTATAACGGTGTGCCAGACGAGGTGTTAGGCCAAATCGCACAGTATTTAGCAGGCTGGGCCTTAGCCCATAAACACCCAATTAACAAACACAGCGCTATAAATCCCCAAAAACACACAAAACAATGTGCTGATGAGGCGATCTAACCACGGGCGTTGCCCCCACCACCCTAACATCATAAAAATGGGAAAGATCACCAGCGCATAGCGAACTAAGCTCCCACTGCCACTGTTGGCGGGGATCAACATGCTTAAAAAGTTAAAGATAGCGTAACTAGTGCCT
The DNA here is from genome assembly GCA_018969115.1 of Chloroflexota bacterium. Classification (GTDB taxonomy): domain Bacteria; phylum Chloroflexota; class Anaerolineae; order J036; family Brachytrichaceae; genus AQU-03. Next base: position 3,909 of record JAGWYZ010000316.1, read on the forward strand.
AGTGGTTAGTTAATCTAATTTGTAAAATTTTATATACTCAGTAGTTTAGTCTAAAAAAGATTTAACAAAACGACCCCAGTAAGTGGCAAATAAAGCCCACTTCGAAGCCAAGGCAAGCAAAAGCGAGCGTGAAAGAAACCTCTCACCCTTAAATAAAACTATTTCGCCTCAAACCAACCCTAAATGCCTATAATTTCACAC
>JAGWYZ010000317.1 GCA_018969115.1 Chloroflexota bacterium
AACAGATACTTTTCTCGAAGAGGTAGATGATAGAGTTATTCTATCAACTTGGGGAAAGTTAGTATGGCAAAAGTCTCGCCAAAGCTTATTAAGTGAAGAATTGCTTGATTTTCCCCATTTAATACCAACTCCAGATTTTCGACAAGAATTTAAAAAGGCAAGCAAAGAAGAACGTATTCAATTGCAAGAAGCATTGGCAAAAGTTGCTGTAATATTTCACATCTCTGGTGGGAACACAGCAAATCTAAAAAAACATGCTGGTTTACTTTACGAAAACTATGACAACAAATCTACGTCAGATGGTTTACCAATTGGACATTTTAGACTTAATAAAGCACGTCGTGTAAGTTGTGTTAGTGCTGGTGGAATGCTTCAACTTCGACATTTCGGAGCACACGATTACGTCAACCATAACCCATGATCCTCCTCAACTTCTCACACCCCATCACCGAGGCACAACGGGACCAAATTGAAAAGCTGAGCGGCACACGCATCACGCGTGAAGTGCCTGTGCCCGCCCAATTCGATCATCAACAAAACTTCGACACACAATTGGCTAACCTGATGAGCAAGGTATCCCTCAGTGCCACCGAATGGCAGACCGCCCCCATCTTGCTCAACTTGCCCAGTCTAAACTTCATCGCCGCGCTGCTATTGGCCGAGTTACATGGGCGCATGGGCTACTTCCCGCCATGTATCCGATTGCGCCCGATCCAAGATGCCTTGCCGCCACGCTTTGAAGTGGCCGAATTGCTCAATTTAAACGCCATCCGCGAAAACGCCCGCAAAACCCGCCACTAACTACCATGCTTACCAGCCTCATCTTCACCTTCACCATCACTACCGAGGTCACCTTACCTCGCGATCTTGGACGGGCATCCCATGGCCTGCTGTTTCGGCTATTGCAACCACAAAACCCAGCCCTCACCGAGTTGCTCCATACCCCCAATACCCCAAAACCATTCACCTGCTCTAATGTTTTTGGTGGGCGGCGTGAAAACGCCAACCTACGCATCGCCCCAAATGATGCGTTATGGTTACGTTACACCGGGTTAAATGCAGAGATGACACGGGCGCTGACACAAATCAGCCAAACCCCGCCCACAACCATCGAATTAGATAAAGTTAATTTTCGGATCACAGGCGCAACCCTAGACGAAAAGCAACACCCACGTGCAACCCAAACCACCTATGAAGCGTTAGCCGCCCCGCATTTGATGTCACGCGAAAGCCCCAACAGACATGTAGACTTCAAATTCATTTCGCCAATGGCATTTCGGTCTCGCGGTCAACATTTACCCTTACCACTCCCCGGCAGCGTTTTTGGGAGTTTGCTCGACAAATGGAATGCCTTTGCCCCCATCACCTTACCCGAAGATTTCAAACGTTTTGCTAACGAATGTATTGCCCTCAGCCAATTTAGAGGGCGCACCCGCGTATTACGCGCCAAAGATTTGGGCGCACAAGTTGGGTTTATTGGCTATGCCACCTTCGTCGCTACCCATGGTGATCGTTATTGGCTAAGTTTATTCAACATCTTGGCCGATTTTGCGCGTTTTGCAGGTGTAGGATATCAAACCACCCAAGGCATGGGCCAAGTAAGACGTATATAATTTACGTCCATATGTCCACCCTCCTTGCCTACGCCCTCGAACTCAGCCACAACCCGGCCCACATCAGCGCCTACGAGGCGCACCATGCCAACCCCTACCCAGAGGTGGCGCAACACTGGCGTGATATCGGCGTGCGCTCGGCCCACATCTTCCGGCTGGGCTATCGCCTCATCATGCTGATCGAAATCGCCGATATCGCCAACCTCGGCCAGCCGTGGCAACCCGCCATTGCGCCGCGTATGCGCGAATGGGACGAACTGATGAAGGCCTTTCAGATCGAATTAAGCGAAGCGCATTACCCGGCCCAAAAGCTGGGCAAATGGACACGCATGCAAGAAATTTATACTTACGCCCATGAATAACAAACAAAACTGGCGCGGCATTTTCGCCATCCCCATGACCCCATGGACCGCCAACGACCAAATTGACGAAGCGGTATTACGCGCCGAGATTGATTTCATCATCGACAAAGGTTCACATGGCATTGTTACGCCAGTTTTGGTGAGCGAATTCCAAATTCTCAGCGAAGACGAGCGCAAGACCATGATGCGGGTGGCGGTGCAACAAGCCAACAAACGGGTTCCGGTCATTGTGAATGTGGCCGCCCCCAGCACCCCCTTGGCAGTGCAATTCACCCATTATGCCAACGAGATCGGGGCCGATGGCGTGATCGCCATGCCGCCCTATGCCCTAAAGCCCGATTGGGACATCATCTACAACTATTACAAGGCCATTGCCGCCGCCACCCCTTTGCCAGTCATGATTCAAAACGCCGGGCTTGTGCCCATGAGCACCGATCAGGTGCTGCGGCTGTGCAACGAAATTGAGAATGTGAAATGGGTGAAAGAAGAAGTGCCACCCAACCCGCGCAGCATTGGGGCCTTGGTCGCCAAAGGCGGGGCCAAGGTGCATGGCGTGATGGGCGGCCTCGGCGGGCAATATCTCATCACCGAATATGCGCGTGGCGCGGTGGGCTGCATCATCGCTTGCGAATTTTGCGATGTGTTATGCCAACTGTGGGACGCACTCGAAACCAACGACAACACCCGCGCTGCCGAGGTCTATGAGCGGGTATTACCCGCCATCCTACTCGAAAGCTTGCTCGGCATGGCCTATACCAAAGAAGTGATGCGACGACGCGGCGTGTTTCAAAATAACACCATGCGGATGCAAGGCGACGGGGCCTTGCAAGCCGCCGACTTGGTCGAGATTGATCGCGTGATGGCGCGGTTAGCACCTTTCATGAAAGAAGCATGACACGCAGGCAAAGTTTGGGGCTGGGGCTGCTCGGCGGCTTGATCATGGTGGCATCATTATGCTTATTGCTTGCGGCCAACCAACCCAATCAGCAAGTGATAGAAAAAGTGCAGCTTCACCCCACCGTGTTTTTTCAGCCGTAATTGGCAATGCCAGCAATCGGGTTTCTTCCAGAAACCCGATTGCTGAATGGCGGTGATTCAATTCACCGTTAAAATTAGGTCATGAGCGTTATGGCGTGGCGTAACCCGATCAAACTCGGCCTATGCGGTGCATTAATGGCGCTCGTGTTGGCTGCTTGTGCCGCCCCCACCGCCGCACCCAAACCCACCGAAGCACTCAGGCCGGCCGCCCCAGCCGCTGCACCTGTCCTCACTGCACCCTATGATTCAACCAACCCAAGCACGCCCCCAAACGCTGCTGGTAGTGCCGCGGTAGCCCCAGCCGCCCAAACGGTAGAAACGCCGCCAACCCAAAGTATTGCCACAACCCCACAATTGCCGTTACCAGCCACCCAAGTCATCATCGAGCCACGGGTGGTCGAGGTGGAATACCCGCCGTACATGCGTCTCGGCGATTCAGAGATGATTCGGCTTTCGCTTGTGCCATCTGCCGAGGGCTACACCCTAACGCTAGATGCCCCCAATAATGAGGCCATTACACGCGCGGTCAATATCAAACGCCCGCTCAATACCGAGGTCAGCGCCGAAGCCAGACTGTCAGGCGTGGGGTTTGAGATCGCCGAACATAACCCACAAGCAGTGGCCTTGCCCGCAGCCGAAGGGGTGACGTGGCGCTGGACGGTCAGCCCACGCGAGACCGGACAACATAAATTGAGCATCAGTGTGGATTTAATGTGGGCACCACTTGGCAGCACAGCCCCCAGCAAACGCTCGCAATTATTTTCAAAGGGCTTCGACATTCAAGTGCAATCGTTGTTGGGGCTAACCAGCACCCAAAGCAATATGCTGGGCGCAGCAGGTTTAGCACTCGGCACTGGGCTAAGCCTTGCGGCACTGATATTACAACGCAAATGCAAACTTGCCCCACCCCAGACCAGCATGGTCGCCAACCCTCGCCCCGCCCCACCCGCCCTTATGACTGTGCCACCCAACACCACGCTTGTCATCGAAGCTTCAGCCGGAATTGAGCTTTACCCAACCGAAAACAATTTGTTACAAGCCTTGTTCCGTGATTACAGCCGTGTGATGGTTGAACGTGAATTTCGTTCGGGT
>JAGWYZ010000318.1 GCA_018969115.1 Chloroflexota bacterium
ACTGGCGTGCTCGATTTTGAGTTTTGTGCGCGTAATCCACGTGTGCTTGATCTAGCAGTGGCACTGGATACATGGGGGTGGGTTGAGATGGGGAGTGGACGCGAATGGGCGCATATCAATGCCTTTGGGCGCGGTTTTGGGCGAGTGATTTCGCTGACTACTGCTGAGATTGAAGCATTGCCAACGTTGATTTTATTGCGTGAGGCGGTCGTGCTTATTCATATGATTGGGCGTTTTATGGCTGGGGCCAGCCCATATATAGATGTCGAACAATGGCTTGATTCGATGTTGCAAATTGATGCTTGGTTGACATTAAATAGGCAGCGCCTGATGGATGAAGCCGGCAAATGGTAAAGCTGGAAAAATAGTGCAAGCGCACTTGGGGACTGCGCCTGCACTATCTCGCGGAAGAGACACATGAATGAGGATGCACTGCGGCTAAGAGCTGCCGCGCCCCTCGTTATTTGGCGGGCAGACCGCCAAATTTGCCGATGGAAGGACGCACGGGGCTAGGTGAGCCGGGGATGTTCATTTGATCATCAAAATAACCATGCACACCCATTTCTGGAATATCCAAGCCGCCAATTTCTACTTCTGGCGATACCCGTAGCAGTTTTAGTTTGTGTAACAGCTTGAAGAAGGCATAGGACAATGCCCCCACCACCACAAGAACTGAGATTGCCTCTGCAAATTGGGCGAGTAATTGGTTGACCCCACCGCCATAAAATAAGCCACGCACCGTGCCTGTCATGCCATTCCAGCCTGCACTTGCTTCTAGCCCATTGGCAAACAAACCAACCGAAATGACACCCCACATGCCATTCACAAAATGCACTGGCACGGCCCCAACTGGGTCGTCGATTTTGGCTTTATCAAGGGCAAAAGTTGCAAGACACACAATGACACCTGCAACCACCCCGATGATAGCTGCATCTACTGGGTTAACAAATGCACAAGGGGCTGTGATTGCAACCAAACCTGCAAGTAAGCCATTTACCGACATAGCGGGATCTGGTTTTTTGCTAGGGCCAACAAACCACATATAGCACATGGCTGCACAACCGGCTACTGAGCCTGCCACCAAGGTATTTACGGCGGCATTCGCGGCTAATTGACCGAAAGTGCCGGTGAAGCCGAGCGATGACCCCGGGTTAAAACCAAACCAACCAAAGAACAAGATAATGGTGCCGAGGATACCCAAGGGTAAGTTGTGGGCTGGCAGCGTGTTGGCGCTGCCATCTTTGTTAAATTTGCCAATTCGTGGGCCAAGCACCAACGTGCCAGTAAGTGCTAATGTGCCGCCGATCATGTGCACGACCCCAGACCCAGCAAAATCGACTGCGCCATTACCCAAACCAGCAATGCGCCCAAGGTTTTGTAACCAGCCGCCGCCCCATACCCAGCCGCCAACCAGCGGGTAAATAAACATGCCAACAAACAAGGCCATTAAACAAAACCCCGACCACTTGATGCGTTCGGCCATTGAGCCGGTGGGGATGGTGGCTGCTGTGTCCATGAAGACCATTTGAAAGATAAAGAAGGCCAAGATGCCGGTGTTCAGGCCAATGCCACTTAGCGCAAATCCGCTGCCGCCCGCTAAGCCAAATTGTCCAATGGCAATTAACGGTTTAGCAAGCATACCGGTCCAGTCACCTAGGGTCACGGGTGAATGTGCCCATTCGCCTGCTATGGCCCCGACTGTGGCGACTTCGGGCCATGAGAAATTGACACCACCGAACATCAGGCCAAAGCCAGTTAACCAATAGCCGACTGCGCCGATGCAAAATACCATCATGTTCATGGCCATCGTGTGAGCTACGTTTTTAGCACGGGTAAAACCCGTCTCAACCAATGCAAAACCGGCTTGCATGAAGAAAATAAGAAAGCTAGCCAGCAGCATCCACATAATATTAAGTGCATTTTTAATCTCGCTTGCCGAAGCAGCTACATCTTCTATTTTTGGCGGTGGTGGGTCTGCGGCAAAGGTGAGTTGAATGGCCCCAAAAAATAGGGCTAATGAGGCTAATGTGCCGACGCTGCGAAGCATAAATCGGAATAAGGAAAATGGTTTATGTGTCATTGTTCTCTCCAAAAAATTAAAAGTTAAAAATTGGAACAAGGGGTCGTGCGCTTAAGTTCCGATGGGTATTGCGATGCGCAATACGTTTTATTGAGGGCATCCCAAGGGGTGGGGGTGCGTCGCGGCACACTTTGGTTAAATTGTGATGTGTGGTGATGTGTTTGGGTTATGTCTCAAACTGACATGATCCGATAATACCTCCTAAATAAAACAAAATTGCCTCAGCTAAATCGGCTGGGGCAACATAGCCCCAAAATAATGACGAAAAAACACGCCGCCCCAGCAATGTTGCCGGGGCGGCGTGGACCCATCTATAAATTTGTGACTAAGAGTATAGCACACATTTGAATGTTTATATTAATACCTTTGCCAACGTACGATTGCCTGCCCATGAATGAATTCACGAGCAGGCAATCGTACGTTGGCAAAGGTATTGTGTATGTATTGGATTATTAAATTTCTTATTTGTCTCACCCTGACGATATCCGCTTAAGAAAGGCGTATAGCCTTAAACCCATGAAAACTCGATTGTTCTATAACAAACCCCAACAGACCATTATTTTGACCCGCTAATTTCGAATTCCGACGTATCTCAATTAACCAGCAAAGGTGGGGGGGATGCTCAAATTAAGCACTTTCTGGGTTGACGCTACACTTCGCATAGGCATTAAATTAAGCAAATAAACACTTCATTGTGCCCCACAATGACGCCATCACTGCGAGTGATGAATAATTCAAATTTGTATTGACCTGCGCCTAATTCTTTCAAATTAAACGTGTAGTTGCCGTTACCATTGACTGGCTTGTTAAAGCCGCTGTTTCCTTTGGGGCCACAATTGGCGATTTGACTGCTGGGGTCGGCGGCCAAGCGAATGGCATTGATGCCATACACATTCCATTGCAGCGTCATCCATTTGTCGGTGCCAGCTGCAAAGCGTTGCACTGGTGGGGCATGAGGCACATTTACCCAATTTAGATCTTCAGCCACACAAAATTTATATGAGCCATTGCCGCCTTTATCTCGATAATTCGGATCACTCGGCAAGCAATCACCATAGGGGGCGGGTGTGGGGTAAGACGGTTTTGGGGATGAAATATTGCCAGAGGGTGGCGTTGGTGTCGCCATCGGTGGCTTTGGGGTATGGGTTGCGGTGGGCAAAGGGGTTTTGGTTGGTGTAGCTGTTGGGGCTTTGGTTGGGGTGACGGTGGGTTTGTCGCGGTAATAAAGTAGAGGGAAATAGACTTTAACCAAATCAGCGTCATCTGCATCTAGATGTCTGTTTGGGGCAAATGCCATACAGAGCATCAAAATAAATATGGTTGTCACAAAGGGCCAGTGTAAAGTGATCTTCATTGTTGTAACTTTACTCATGATAGCACTGTGCGTGGCTGGCAAGTGCATAGTGCAACTCATAAAAGATGAAGAGATGATTTCACCACCTATTACCACCACCACAGTTTAAGCTTTAGGGGATAGATAGTGAAATTAACCCTTCATCGTTAAAAAATATTTATGAGAAATTTATAAATATATGGGCTTTTCCGATTAGAATGGCCGTCATTTTTGATGAAAAGAGGAAAATACACAATATGAAATTTCATTACAAACCTATTTTGATGACTGCGGTTACTGCTGCAATAACAATGACTGCATGTGCTGCCCCAGCCCCACAAGCTGCGAACTACCCTTCTAAAAACCTAACCATTTTGGCCCCAGCCAACCCGGGCGGCGGTTGGGATCAAACTTCACGTTTGATGCAAAAGACGTTGAGCGAAGAAAAAATTGTGAGTGTGCCGGTTGAAGTGGTCAATAAAGGCGGTGCAGCTGGCACGATTGGCTTGGCTGAATTTGTTACTAAGAACAAGGGTGATACGCATACCATTATGACGATGGGCGGTGTTATGGTGGGTGGTATCCACTTAAACAAAAGCCCAGTGAATTTAAAAGAAACTGTGCCTTTGGCGCGGCTCACCGGTGAATATTCAGTGGTTGCTGTGCCAGCCAACAGCAAATTTACAACCT
>JAGWYZ010000319.1 GCA_018969115.1 Chloroflexota bacterium
GCATGTTCTATGCGATTTCAGTGTGTTTTTGTGGCAAAAATGTGTTGGGGGGTGGTTTTTAAGGATGTTACACCGGCCAATCTAATTTGATTATTTGTGCATTATTGGGAATATGGTGGCGTGCATCACCTATGTAGATGCCATTGGCATGACAAATAAGAGTGGCGAGGGCTAATCCGTGAGACACAATGAGTACATCTTGTCCGATATGTCGTGTTGCAAGGTCATCGATGGCTATTTTTAGACGTGCTGCTACCATTGCCACCGATTCGCCATTTGGGCGCTGCATATTCAAGGGGTCGCGGTTACGCCATTCCCATTCATATGGCCAATGTGGGGCAATGATGTCATTGGTCAAGCCCTCCCAGTCACCTTGGTTAATTTCGCGTAGGCGGTTATCAATGTGAATGGGTAATTTAACCACTTCGGTCACGATGTCGGCAGTTTGGCGGGCGCGTAGCAGGTCGCTGCAATAAAAAACATCGAAACGTTGCCCCATCAATTTTTCTGCTGTGGCGCGGGCTTGGGCCATGCCTATATCGTTGAGCCCGGGGGCATGAGGTGATTGGCCTTGCCAGCGTCCTTGGGCGTTCCAATCGGTTTGGCCATGGCGAATAAGGTGAAGACGGGTAAACATTGAGATTGCTATTTTACGTTGTGGAAGATGTCATAGATTGTAGTTCGATCACATTGCCTTCGGGATCAGTGACATAACATACGCATAATTTTGTGCCGGTGGCGGTGATAAGCGTTACGGTTTCGCCAATGGCGTGACCCCCAGCCGCCAAAACAGCTTCATAAGCCTTGGCGACATCATCTACTAAAAAAGCAATGTGGCCTAATCCCAGTCGGTTGATGGCAGTTGGGTTGCGTTGTTCTGTTTGATCGTAGCTGAAGATTTCAAGTGTGGGGCCGGCATCGTCATATCCCGGTAAACGTAAGTGCATACCGGTAAGGTGTGCATTGACTAAACCTGTCAGTGCATCTAAATCGGTGCTGCAATAATCGCGTTCGGGTGGCACAGGCACACACCCGAATAAGTTTTGATAGAACGCCGCAAGTGCCCGCCAGTCGTTTGTAATAAAGTTAGTGTGGATGTATTTTGCTTTAATCATTGGTGACATCTACAAAAAACTATGTACTTTTAAGTCTTTGCCATGCGGCCTTCAGGTTTTCGATCGCTTCGGACGAATCGGGCAATTCACCATAGTGGGCAGCGATGTAGGCATCTGTAAGAATGTGTATATCGTTGCTGCAATTGGGAAAGGCCTGGTCGAGCAGTGGCAGATAGTCGTAGGCAGTTTGATATTTGGCACGACGTTTGCCGCGTTTGCTGGCTTCATGGGTCATGCGGGTATAAAGTCGCCGCACAGTAATGTTTGCTAGCCAGTGCCGTAGGTTAAGTGTGCGCTTTATTTGATCGACAGCGGTCGCGTTTTGTGCGGTACTTAGTTGCATACTTTCGGGTTCGGCGAGGCGTTGGATGCATTCGCGTTCGCGCCGTGCTATCCCTGTAAGCAAAATAACTGCCCCCCCAAGCGCCAACAAGATGACCATGGTAATGCCGCCTGTAATCACTGGAGTTATGGTAGTGGTGTTATTGGTGAAGTTATCTAGGGTTGCCGTAGGTAGCTGGGGTGGGCTGATGTTGATTTGGCTGAGTAGGTCAAAAAAGCGCAGCCGTTGAAATAAGGCGATGATAATTTCGACAATAGGCTGCAACATTGGCAGCAGCACAATGGCAAATAGGCCGAAGATAATGGTCAGAAATAAGCCGATGATTTGGCGGGCAAGGTTTTGATTAAGGACGAAAATGGCGAGTAAGCAGGCGGTTGCACCCATCAACAAATTGGGGCTGATCCAGCGCCAATAAGCGCGTGTTGAGGGGATTTGTCGCCCAATTGGGCTGAGTGCAATGCTATGTAAATGTGCAATGGGCAGACACACAACCAAAGCTGTAAATGTGATTAAAGTCATGATCCATAGGTCTGGGCTATGTGTAAAAATATTGAAAAAACTCAGTAAAGATAAGATGCAAATGGCAATGATGATACGATCGCGCACATTGCGCGGATTGAGATTTAATTGTCCTAATGTAATACCTCGCCACCAAATGATGATGGCAATAAATAAACTTGAAAGCCCGCTAATAAACCCTAGGCTTAAACCATTCACTGCCAATCCGAGCACGGCTAACATACCAAGCCATAGCACCATAAAACTGACAGCGGTGATGATCATTTGAATGTGAGGGGCAGTGATATGTGTGGCCAAAAATTGCCAGCCGAGTGCAATGCTGAGCAAGAGGATTAGAACAACTGCATATTCCATCCATAACCAATTTGCTGGCGCGATGAGGCCAAAAAATGACATGAGCAGGGCCGCCTCGGCAACCGCCATGCCGGTAATAATGATAGACTGTAACTGCACAATAGGGTTATCTTATCATTTAATTTGCTATAAAAAAACAGCAAATCTTTTTGATATATACTTATAATCATATAAGGATATACTCATAAAAATTAATTGGTTTTTGTATTCTGAGTAACCTTAAAACACCCATTTCTAAGAGGAAGAAAATGTCCATACCTAACAAAAAATTGTCACGTCGTAAATTTTTACAGGTCGCCGCAATTGCTGGCAGTGGTGCGGCTTTGACCGCTTGTACTCCGGCCGCCACTCCAGCTCCTGCTGCATCTGCCAAGCCCGCTGAATCAAAACCGGCGGCCCCAGCTGTTGCAAAAGGGGTTGATCTTCGCATTGCTTGGTGGGGAAGCCAAGATCGTCATGATCGGACGATTAAAGTGATCGATATGTATATGAAGAAAAACCCGAATGTCAAAATCTCATATGAATTTGCTGGTTTTGCCGATCATTTGACCAAGATGACCACCCAAGCCGCTGGCAACAGCTTGCCCGATATCATGCAACAAGACTATGCATGGATTGCAGAGTGGGCTGGTCGTGGCTTGATCATTTCGCTTGACAATTTTGCAACCAGCGGGGCGCTAAATTTTAAGGATGTCTCTGAAGATTTCTTGAAAGGTGGACGTATTGATGGCAAGTTGGTGGCGGTTAACCTTGGGGCAAATTCGCAATGTTTCTCGTGTGATGTGGATGACTTTAAAAAAGCTGGACTTGAACTGCCCAAAGACAATTGGACATGGGATGATTTTGAGAAAATTGCTATGACAATGCGCGAAAAGGCAGGCAAATGGGGGGGGAGTGGTATTTCCAACGAACAAATTTGGAAATCATTGTATTTGTCGTTGGGTGAATGGGCTTATGCTGATAACGGTTATGAGATTGGGTATAAAGATGACACCCCATTTGTGAATCATTTGAAAATGCTTTTGCGTTTGCAAAAAGCCAACGCCATTCCAAACCGTGCCGAAGATTTGGCAACCTTTGATGGCAAGAGCGTAGAGCAACAACCGCTTGCTATTGGCAAGGCTGCCAGCGATTCACATTGGAGCAATCAAGTCGTTGCTGTACAGAAAGCAGCTGGTGATGCTCGCACGATCAAGATGGTGCCATTGCCACGCCCAACCGGTGGTAAATCATCCAATTATATTAAACCATCGCAATTCTTTAGTGTGACCCGCGACTCGAAAGCGCCTGAAGAAGCCGCGAAGTTTATTGATTATTTCACCAATGATATTGAGGCGAATGATGTATTATTTGCTGAGCGTGGGGTTCCCATTGCCAACAAAGTGCGCGAGTCGATGACACCAAAGCTTGGCAAGGCCCAGAAGGAAATGTTTGAATATGTGGCACGGGTGAGCAAGGATGTACAACCCATTCGTCCTGCCGACCCCGCCGGGACTGCCGACTTGGTTAAGAACGTGTATAACCCGCAAGTGATTGATGCTGTGTTGTTTGAGAAGATTAAGCCAGAAGATGCGGCTGCACTGTTGCGTAAAGAAACCAATGCCATTTTGGCGAAGAACAAGAAATAAGTAATAGGGGCAGAGGGTTGTGCCTCTAGCTTTACTTTTCTCTCTTGGTGCGTTGCGCGTAGTTTAATGTCAATTTCACTACGCCTCTGCAAGTTATGCTTGCA
>JAGWYZ010000044.1 GCA_018969115.1 Chloroflexota bacterium
ATGGGGCGGCTTTGCCGCCCCATAACAACGCTGAGATAGTGATTTCGGCATTCGTTTTGTCTAAATATGCTCTCTGATTTGATAAAACCACGTAATTTCAGCTGACAAAAAAGTGAAATTTGATTTAAGAAACACCCTCTAAGAAACCCGATCTTTGAAATAGAAAGAGCCAAGATTGAAGCTGTTTCAGCCTTCAATCTTGGCTCTTAGTTCTTGATTCTTAGCTCTCTTTAACGCGTATTAATCACCAACCACGCCATTAGCGCAACTACCCCAACAATCATCACCAACCCATAAGAGCGCACAAAGCCACTCTGTAATGGGCGCAAGGCCGCAGCAATACCTTTGGTTAAGGTGCCAATGCCATTCACCGCACCATCAATACCGCCAAGATCAAACACACGCGCTAAGAAACTGCTGAGCGCATAAAACGGCATAATAATCGCAGCGCGATATAGTGCATCAATTTGCCAAGCCTTATTCAAAAAGCTGCTAACAGATGAGAGTTGTGGTGTTAATGAGGTATCGCGCTTGCCATCTCGATACATAACCCACGCCGCAGCCAATGCCACAAGCGCCAAAGCCGAGAATAAAGCGGCAATGGGTAAGTTAAACCCGCCTTCGTGCACCCCAACTACTGGCTCTAGCCAATGCTCTAACCACATCGAACCCGGTAAATTCAGCCCGCCACCAATCAAAGCCAAAACCGATAACACAATCAATGGCAACTTCATCGCCATCCCCGATTCTTCGGCATGGCTGGCATCTTTACTACGAGCAGAGCCAAAAAACACCATGACTAATTGTCGTCCAGTATAAAACGCAGTAAAAACAGCGGTGCAAGCCAACAAAGCAAACACCAATGGGTTGTGTAGGGCAGCAACAATAATTTCATCTTTTGACCAAAAACCAGAGAACGGCGGCAACCCAGCCAACGATAAACCACCAATGATGAAAGCCCAAAATGTCACTGGCATCTTGCCGCGCAAACCGCCCATGTTACGCATGTCTTGTGGGTCAATATGCTGTGCCGAATGATGAGCATGACTATAATGTTCCATACCATGAATGACACTACCCGCAGCAAGAAATAATAGCGCCTTAAAGAAGGCATGTGTCATTAGGTGGAAAATACTGGCGGTATAAGCACCCAAACCTGCCGCCGCAATCATAAAACCAAGTTGGCTAACAGTAGAGTAAGCCAAAACCTTCTTAATATCAAATTGACGCAAGGCAATGCTACCCGCAATAAAGGCTGTCAGTGCGCCAATCAGGGCAACAAAATTGCTGGTATCGGCAGCCACGTGAAATAAAGCATTTGAGCGCACAATCATATAAATGCCCGCCGTCACCATCGTGGCGGCATGAATGAGCGCCGAAGCTGGGGTTGGGCCAGCCATCGCATCGGGCAGCCAGACAAATAATGGCAGTTGTGCACTTTTACCCATTGCACCAATAAACAAAAGCAAGGTAATAGCTGACAAAACCGCAGGTGCCACTGGATCACCCGCTAGCGCCAAAGCAGCGGTCTTATGGTCGCCCACCACCGCAAAAATATCGTGATAGTTGAGCGTGCCAAAGGTGACAAAAATGAGCATGATGCCGAGAATGAAGCCAACATCACCTATACGATTAACCACAAAAGCTTTACGCGCAGCTTCGGCATTTTTAACCTTATCAAACCAAAAACCAATTAGCAAATACGAGCATAAACCAACCAATTCCCAGCCAACAAACATCAACAGATAATTGCTGCCCATCACCAGCACCAACATAGAGGCAACAAACAAATTAAGGTAAACAAAGTAACGATTGGCACGTGGGTCGCCATGAATATAACCAATGCTATACAAATGAATAAGTGCCCCCACACCAGTAATAATTAACATCAGAGCGCTGCTTAATGAATCAACTAAAAAGCCAAATGGCACATTAAGCTTACCTACACCAATCCAAGTGCCAAATTCGGCATGAATCGCATGTTCTTTTGAGACACTCACCTGTGAGAATAGCATGAGCGCAACCACAAAAGCCGCGCTGCACATTAAAGTTGCTAATGCACCGACCACCTTTTCGCCCAGCCGTTTGCCCAAAAACGCATTAATAACCACCCCGATAAGCGGGAATAAGATAGGTAACACAACAAGTGTTGACATAATTAATTAGTACCAAGTGTTAAACCAGATCGATAAACACATTAGCATTACAGTTGTAATTCGTAACTCTTAGCCACGAAGCTGGCTCAACTCATCGACATCGGTGCTGTGTTTAGTGCGAAAAATCGCCACTATTAGTGCCAACCCAACCGCAACTTCTGCCGCCGCGACAGCCATGACAAAAAACACAAACAATTGTCCATCTAAATTGCCCCATTGCTGCGCAAAGGCCACAAAAGCCAAATTCGCCGCATTCAACATCAATTCAACAGACATAAAAATCATCAGCGCATTGCGGCGGGTTAACACCCCAACAGCACCAATGGTAAATAACACCGCGCTAAGCAAAATTACAGGTTCAATTGAAGTCATTTTTAGTCATGGGCGAATTGGTTTTATAAAACCGATTCGCCGATCTCTGATTAAGATTTTTTTGTTAAAACCACCGCACCAACAACCGCAGCAAGCAATAATACGGAAACCACCTCGAATGGCAATAAATAAGTGGTAAATAATGCTTTACCAATCGCCAAGGGGCTGGTATCGATCATCTTGGCAGCGACAGCCCCACCCAAACGGGTTAAGATAACTGCCCCTAACAACAAAAACAAAGCCATCCCAAGCACAATCGATAGAGGTCGTTGCCACTTTAAAGCCAGTTTTGTGTCGGCAGGGTTGAGTTTCTCGGCCCCCAACAACATAATAACAAAGACAAATAGCACCATAATGGCACCAGCATACACAGCCACCTGCACTGCCGCTATAAATGGGGCATTAAGCAACAAATAAATCACCGCAACCGATGCCATATTTAAAATAAGAAACATAGCCGCGTATATCGCGTTACGGCTAAGCAACAGCCCCAACGCCGCAACAACGGCAACCGCTGCCACCAAAAGGAAAAGAAAAAATTCAACACTCATATGATTGGCAATTTACAATTTATGGCTTGCTGCAAAAAACAAAAAATCATAAATCATAAATTTTTTGTCATCAAACAGAACTATCAATCGCAGGGAACGGAATGATTGGACGGTCAAATGTGCCGGGTTGAGTCACCTGTGGGGTGGCAGGTGTGCCAGTCGGCGGCACTTCAAGCAACATTTGCTTGGTATAAATCATGCCTTCACGGGTGTAGCCAGTCGGAAATTCGATTGGCTCAAGAACAATGGCATTAGTCGGGCATGCATCTTCACAATAACCGCAAAAAATACAGCGCAACATATTAATTTCATAGGTTTTCGAATAACGCTCACCCGGCGAAAACCGTTGCTCATTTGTGTTTTCAGAAGCTTCTACATAAATCGCATCGGCAGGGCAAGCCGCCGCGCACAATGCACAACCAATACACCGCTCTAACCCATTCTCATAGCGTTTTAGATGATGCCGCCCACGAAACCGCGCACTCATTGGCCGCTGTTCATCGGGGTATTGCACTGTAACTGGTTTTTTTAATAGTGTTTTTAACACTGTTGCAAAACCAACAGGAATTCTCATTAATTTTGAAATTGCACTTGCTTCTGCCATGTTATTAAATCTCAATAAACACTTATATGCGTTTGATTAAACTAAAAAATACCCAATACAATCATTAAAGCGGTCACCACCACATTTAATAACGACACCGGCAACAACATTTTCCAACCAAAGGCCATTAACTTATCATAGCGCAAGCGCGGCAATGTGGCACGCACCAACACCATCAACAATAAACAGGCCAATACTTTAATAATAAAATAAACCAACGATAAAATTTCGCCAAAGGGTGATGCCAAAGAATTGACAAATGGGCCAGACCATCCACCCAAAAAGAAAGTGGCAAATAATGCACTGAGCGCGATCATTTTGATGTATTCGCTCATAAAAAACAAGGCAAATTTCATGCCGCTGTATTCGGTAATATAGCCAGCAGTCAATTCTTGTTCCGCTTCCACCAAGTCATAGGGCGCACGGGCCAACTCTGCCAACGAAGTCATGGCAAAAATCGAAGCTGCAACAAAGCCCACTGGCAATTTAAAGATATTCCAGCCTAAAATATTGCCGGGTTGCTGGGCTTGAACAATCTCAGCAAGGCTAGCCGAGCTTGCGAGTAACACCACAGTCACCATCGACAACCCTAATGCTAACTCATAGCTGACCACTTGTGCCGCCGCTCGCAAACCGCCCAACGAAGCATATTTATTATTTGAAGCCCACCCCGCAATAGCGACACCATATACAGCTGTGCCAATCACGGCTGCAACATAGAGCATACCCACATTTACATTGCTGGCCAATTGCAACACTGGCCCTTTGCCAAATGGCACCACTGCAAATATTGCCAATGCCGGAACCACCGCCATGATAGGCGCTAAAAAAAACATCGGGCGATCAGCCTTGTCAGGCATGATGCTCTCTTTTACAATTAGTTTAAGTGCCTCAGCAGCGGGTTGTAACAAACCAAATGGCCCAACTCGGTTGGGGCCATAACGCGCCTGCAATCGACTGATAAATTTGCGTTCAAGCAATGTCAAATAAGCAAAGCCTGTTAGCGCCACCAGCGTAATCACCGCCGCTTTAAGGATAATTTCAAGTAAAGTGTTCATCTTTTGATTCACAATTTACAATTTACGATTGACAATTGGGCCTGACCACATCATCCATCGCAAATCACAAATCGCAAATTATTCAATATGGGTTTGCATGACATCACTACGCTTAATTAATTCACCTGTCTGGTAAAGTTTGCGTGCCGGGCCCTTCAAATCGCTCATAGAGGTTATCATTTTCGGTAATGTTGGGGCACTTATCACAGATGGGTTAGATGCATAACGTACCCCAATGCCACCATCATTTTCATAGCCTGTGCCACCATAATACAAGTCATCGCGCCCAACTGGGGGCCATTGTGATTCAGTTTTAGCCAAAACCTCATAACCCAAACCAGAATAATATGAAACATTGGCGGCCAAATCTGTAAAAATCTGAGCCGGTGACGCAAAATTCCATACAAACCCCATACGGCGGGCAACTTCTTGCACAGCCCACCAATCAGGCTTGGCTTGCCCAACCGCCGGCAATGCACGATAAAATCGTTGTACACGTCGGTCGCCACTGGTGTAAGTGCCTTCACGCTCGGCAAAACTCAAGGCTGGCAAAACCACATCTGCCACCGAAGCCAATGCCGTCATAAACAATTCACTCACAACTGAAAATCTAGCCTTGGGCGCATCACTTGTGTCACCCACCCCAACGAGCCACGCCACATCAACACTCAACACACCGGGGTTGCCAGAATGACGAGTCCCAGCCACGATATCAAAAACCCCTTGCGTATTGCCATGTGGATAAAGCGGCAACAAACCACTATTGGGCTTACCAATCTGTCCAGCCGCCACCAATTTACCAACCAAAATCTGAGCTAGGCCGCGTGCCGATACCGCATCTAGTTTTTCATCGCCAAATACAAACAACACATTACGCGCCTTCGTTAACTCCTCAGTGCTCAAAGCCGCATCATCTGTTTGGGCTGCCCACTGGGCGGCCATGCCCTGCTCATAACGTGCAATATGTGCAGCATAACGATGCAGCTTGGTACCGCGATGATTCGACACAATCAGCTTGGCCCCACGATCAACCACTGCCTGTCGCAAGCGCAAAAACCACACGGGGGCTTGCTCTTCAACATCACCATTCACAACCACAATCACATCGCCCTTGCCAAGTTGTTTCATATCAAAACCAACCCCAACCCCATAGTCGCGGGCAAGATCGGCATAAGAAGCAGGCAAAGCCGGTGATAAACGGGTTTCGCCTTTAGCATTGCTATTCACCAATTTGGTCAGCAAATGAGCGTCTTCATTCGCAATACGATCGCCTATCACTGCCGCAACGGAAGATGCACCCAACAATTTGCTGCTGACTAAATCAAGCGCACGTTCCCATGTTGTTTCTACCAATTGCCCATTTTGGCGAATGAGCGGCTTTTGCAAACGGTCGCCAGCGCGGGTGTAATGATGGACAAAGCGGCCTTTGTCGCACAACCAAATTTCATTTACCTGCTCATTTTGGCGTGGCATCACACGCTTAATTTCATTGATGCCTGTCTTGGTATCAAGGCGAGTATTTAATGTGGTGTTACAGCCAACAGCACAATGATTGCATACACTTGGGCTGCTGCCTAATTCCCACGGGCGTGCCTTAAAGCGAAAATCGGCAGTCGTTAACGCACCAACTGGGCAAATATCGCTCGTATTACCGCTAAAGTAGCTATCAAACCCCGGCTCGCTTAGAGTGATGATCTCCATATGCCGACCACGTTCATGAAATTGCAATACATGATCATCGGCAATGTCATCTTGAAATCGGATACAACGTGAACATTGAATACAACGTTCACGATCCAGATAGATCAAATCACCCAACGGCACATGTTTGGCATTATGCTGCTTATTTTCATATTCAAATCGGCTATTACCGGGGCCATGCTCAAGTGTCAGATTTTGCAAGGGGCACTCGCCACCCTTATCACAAATAGGGCAATCGAGCGGATGACTGGTGAGCAAGAATTCCAATACATCTTCACGTGCATCACTTACCACTGTGGTCTGGGTGCGCACGGCCATCCCTTCACTAACAGGGGTGGTGCAGGCCGTGTTCAATTTTGGCTGCCATGCAATCACTACGACCCCTTTGTCATCCTTGACCACTTGACGTGTGGCCGGGTCCATCTTGGGCGTGCCAATTTCAACCAAGCACATACGGCACATCCCTACCGGCTTAAGCTTGGGGTGATAGCAAAACACGGGAATATCATTCTGAATGGTTTTTGCAGCATCCACAATGAGTGTGCCTTTAGGCACGGCAACGGCTTTGCCGTCGATGGTTAAATTTACTAAGTCAGCCATGAAATTAATTTTCAAAGTTTATTTCCGTTGGTAAACTTTTACTCATGTATATATCTAAAACCCAACCTTTAAGCGATACATTTATTTGCTTTTACTATAAAGGTAACCGATGCACTCGAATATTTTGATCCGTAACTGTAATCATCGCGCCTTCATTGAGTTCAAATTTGTGGTTTTCTAAAACAACTAATAATCCCTTATTAACATATTCAGATCGTTCATTGTCAAGACGAAATGTAATAATACTTGGTTTAATATCATTACTCCAAGCCATCAAACGACTAAAATCTAAATCCATCGTCAAAACCACACGTTCTTCAAGTTTTGCCTTTACGATTATTTCTGCATCCGATAATCGTTCCAATCCTTCATCGAGTAAATGAACACAATCATGAGCTTTTTCGCGCAACCATTTTACGGTTTTAAGCGAAACGCCCATATCAGCTAAAAATTTCATGCCGCTGGTTCAACTTCTCGGCTAAAGACCTGTTCACGCGTCAGCCTAGATGCATATTCAAGAGCTTCTCTAACATCAGCGCTTTCTAAACTTGGATATTCTTCAATAATTTCATTAGTGCTCATACCGTGTGCAACTAAATTAACAATTAGTGACACTGGAATTCTCATACCACGAATACAAGCTTGACCAGCCATAACAGCAGGGTTAAATGTAATTCGTGTTAATGCTGAGCATTCATTATTAAAATTAGTCATTCCATATCCTCCCATAAATCTGTACTCAATCTAGCGCTTATCCAAATATCTTCGGCGAATACCTGTCTTCACGATAACGACCCACTCAGGGAATCATTCTTAATGCACCTTAATCCCATTCACCGACACCACACCACTATGCAATTCGTGCAAATGATGATCACGCGCCAACTCCTTCAAATACACATCCGAGCCGCCCTTCTTTTGATCAATAAAATCAACATAATCTTGCTTGAAGTGCTTTAAGGTAAAGGTCATACTGCTGGTGGCAAATTCGCCGAGTGGGCAAAAACACTTACCAATAATTTGCTTATTTACTTCGCCGATCAAATTTACATCTTCAATTGTGCCTTTGCCACTTAACAATTTATCATACACCGACAAGGCCCAATGCGTGCCCTCACGGCATGGCGTGCATTTGCCACAACTCTCGTGCTTAAAAAAGCGAATCATCTTGCGAGCTGCCCACACCATATCAACACTGTCATCCATAAATATCCACGAGCACGAGCCAAGCACAGAACCAATCGCCGCCATCGCTTCATAATCCAGTTTGGCATGAAAATTTGATGCTGGAATAATAGGCGACGACGACCCTGCTGGCAAAACCGCTTTGATCGGGCGGCCAGTCATACTACCGCCAGCCATCTCCAGCAATTCTTGAATGCTATATTTGCCGAGCGGTAACTCATAGTTGCCAGGGTTTTTAACATGCCCGCATACGCTAAACAACTTCACACCCGGTGATTTCTCAGTACCCCACTGTTTATACCAAGCCGAGCCATTTAGCACGATGGGTGGCACATTCGCCAAGGTTTCGACGTTATTAATAACAGTTGGCTTTGAATACAAACCGCTCACCGCCGGGAAAGGCGGCTTTAAGCGTGGCTGGCCAATTTTGCCTTCGAGCGATTCTAGCAATGCCGATTCTTCACCACAAATATAGGCCCCAGCCCCCAAATGCACATAAATATCGAGTGAATAATTGCTGCCAAACAAATTTTTGCCAAGCAAACCAGCGGCATAGGCATCATCGATGGCTTTCTGCAACTCGTAGGCTGGCTCACGAAACTCGCCACGGCAATAAATATAGGCTACATTTGCCCCAATGGCATAGGCACACAATGCAGTACCCTCAATTACCTGATGTGGATTATGACGAATCAGGTGATGGTCTTTAAAAGTGCCGGGTTCCGATTCGTCACAGTTTACGGTAACATACTTCGGAAATACATCTTTAGGGATGAAGCTCCATTTCACACCCGCCGGAAAACCAGCGCCGCCACGACCGCGCAAACCTGAGTCTTTCACCACCGTGATGACTTCATCTGGCTTCATGCCAGTCACAGCTTTCTTCCAAGCGGCATAGCCCTCGTGTTGGGAATACACTGCTAAATCACGGATGTTTGGCACATCCAGATCACGCAGCAAAATGTGTTTTTCCATTCTCTTTTAGCCTTTTTTCAACTCTATCACCAGTTTGTCAAATTTGTCTGGTGTCAAATCATAATGATATGCTGTATTAACTTGGCACATGGGCGCACGATCACAGGCAGCCAAACACATCACCACATTTAGCGTAATTTTGCCATCAGGCGTGGTTTCGCCAGCCTTAATACCCAATTTTTGCTCGCAATAATTCACAAATTTGTCAGCCCCACGCAGCACGCATGGCAGGTCATCGCACACATCAATGACATATTTGCCGACTTTTTTCTCGTAATACATGGTATAAAACCCCACCACGCTTTTTACTTCGGTCGGGTCTATGCCACACAGTTCGGCAACTTCACGCATCGCCTCTTCAGTGCAATACCCATATTCTTCTTGTGCAATATCAAGCAATGGCATCACGGCACTGCGCTTACGCTCAGGCGGGTATTTTGCAAAAATAGCAGCTATTCGGTCTTTATATTTGTCTTTCAACATAAGTAAGTGCTAGGTGCCGAGTGCTGAGTGTTTGACTTATAACTGAGCACTTGGCACTTTCAACTTCATTTACCGGTCTACTTCTCCCAAAACAATATCGATTGAGCCAATAATGGCCACAAGGTCAGCCAACATGCAACCCCTACTCATGTGCGAAAGCGCCTGTAAGTTATTAAACGATGGAGCGCGGAAATGCACACGACGTGGCTTGGCCGAACCATCAGCGCTAATATAGACACCATATTCGCCCTTGCCACTTTCTACAGCAAAATAAACCTCACTTTCTGGCACTCTAAACCCCTCTGTCCACAATTTAAAATGGTGAATGAGTGATTCCATCGATGTGGCGATCTCATGCTTAGGCGGTGGCGCAATCTTACGATCATCGGTAATGACTGGGCCGGGCGGCAACTTATCAAGCGCTTGCTTGATAATACGCAAACTTTGTGGAAACTCGTCTAAACGGCAGCGGTATCGATCATACACATCTCCATTGCTGCCCACTGGCACTTCAAAATCAAAGTGATCATAGCTTGAATAGGGCATGGCCTTGCGCACGTCATACTTCACACCACTGCCACGCAACGATGGCCCTGTTATGCCATAACGCACCGCATCAACAGCGTTAATTTTGCCAACCCCTATCGTGCGCTCTTTCCAAATTGGGTTTTCCTTCAGTAATTTCTCGTAATCCGAAACGCGACCCGGAAATACGTCTAATACCTTTTTGACCAAAGGAAAGAAACTATCGGGCACATCGCGCCACAACCCACCCGGGCGGAAATAGCTGCTCATCATGCGGGCACCAGATACACATTCGTAAATGTCGAGCAACATCTCACGCTCACGCATACAATATAGAAAGACTGACATAGCACCAATATCTAGCGCATGTGTGCCCAACCACACCAAATGGCTATTCATGCGGGTTAGTTCTAGCAAAATCACCCGCAAATATTGTGCTCGTAATGGCACATCCACACCCATTAATTTTTCAATTGCGCCACAGAATGCCATGTTATTCGACATCGGCGCAAGATAATCGGTGCGATCCGTCAGCGGCACGCCTTTTAAATAAGGCTTGTCTTCTGCGGTTTTCTCTATGCCTGTATGCAAAAAACCAATATCAGGAATACAACTGATGACAGTTTCACCATCAAGTTCGAGCAACAATCGCAATACACCATGCGTGGACGGATGTTGTGGCCCCATATTAAGCAACATCGTCTCACCCGTTAATGCACGCGGGCTAACCAGCTTTTTTAGCTGGTCAAACGTAATATCAAGCTGAACATCTTGTGACGTCACCGTATTTAACGGCGAATCATTGATGAGCGGGGCGGGTTCCGCAAAGGTCGTTTTCATGCCAATTGATTCGTGAATTTTATCACAATCGACGCTTTTATCGGGCAGCTTGACGATTAAATTGTCATCTCAAAATCAATTTGTTTTTGTGCTGCAATTCAGGCATAATCCAACCATGTCTAACCTCCCGCTCTCAAATTACCGCAACAAAATTTTGCCGCTACGTGCCCAAGCCGAGGTCATCAACCGTTGGCTGAAACAACGGCTCGAAGAAGTCATCCCCGCGCTCATGCAACGCGAAGGCCTCGATATGTGGATCATCGTGGCCCGTGAATATAACGAAGACCCTGTCATCATGTCGATGTTGCCGGCACCGGCGATGGCTGCACGTCGCCGCACCATTTTGGTGTTTAATCGCAAACCCGATGGCACAGTCGAGCGACTCACCCTCGACCGCTATGGGCACGGCGAATATTTTGCCAAAGCATGGGACCCCGCCCAAGAAGAACACTTCGCCTGTCTCGCCCGCGTAGTGCGTGAACGCGACCCCAAAGTAATCGGCCTCAACTATGCCGACGATTTTCCATTTGGCGATGGTCTGACACACAGCGAATATGGTCGTGTGATCGAAGCATTAGGCGATATGGCGGCGCGGATTAAATCTGCCGAACGGCTATGTGTTGGTTGGCTCGAAAGCCGCCTCGATGCCGAATTGATCGTTTACCCCGGCTTGGTTGAAATGGGTCATGCCCTCATTGCCGAAGCATTTTCGTCTCGGACCATTCAACCCGGCATTACCACCACCGATGATGTCGTTTGGTGGCTGCGCCAGAAAATGCACGACCTCGGCTTAAAAACTTGGTTTCAACCCAGCATCGAAATTCAAGCCGCTGGTTTGGGCTTTGATGGCCCAGCCGGTGGGGCCAAGGCCGCCCCCCGCAAATTGATCATGCCCGGCGATTTGCTGCATTGCGATGTCGGCTTTATTTACCTCGGCCTCGCCACCGACCAACAACAAAACGCCTATGTGCTACGCCCGGATGAAACAGATGCCCCAGTAGGCCTCAAAGCTGCCCTTGCCGACGGCAATCGACTGCAAGATTTACATATGGCAGCCATGAAAATAGGCCGAACTGGCAACCAAGTGTTGCTGGAAACCTTAAGCAACGCTAAAGCCGAAGGCATCACGCCCAGCGTTTACAGCCACCCTATCGGCTATCACGGTCATGCCGCTGGCCCCGTGATTGGTTTGTGGGATCAACAGGGTGGCGTGCCAAAACGTGGTGATTACGAAATATTCGACCACACTTGCTACTCTATCGAGCTAAATGTCACCAAGCCCGTGCCCGAATGGGGTAATCAAGTAGTGCGCATGGCACTCGAAGAAGATGCGGTTTTGGTAAATGGCGAAATACGTTGGCTGCATGGGCGACAGACTGAGTTGCATTTGATTTAAACGCAAATTCCCAATTAAGTTACAGCTTAGTGCGCGTCCCCCGACGCGCATTCTGAGTAAACCAAGATACGCGTCTGAGGACGTGCACCAAGCGCCACCACAGCCTGAAGACTAGCTTGGAACCCGCTCTAGCCAAAGAAATAATGTGATCGATAAAAATTGATCATTACCGATCGCCTATCCCCTTGACCTGCTTGGCCGCATCTGACATGATGATCGTCATATAGACATAACTCGGTGGTATAGGACTTGCCATCGCTAAAATGGGTGTGCGAGTTGGAGTTGGGGTGATGCTAGGCGATGGCCGTGGCGTGAGTTCGTACCCCTCTGGCGTTTCTGTCGGTGTGGGTGTCTCAGTTGGCGTAGTCGTAGGCGTGCGGGTAGCAGTGGGGGCGGCAAGTGTTGGCGTTGGGGTGCGGGTTGGGGTTGCGCTGGGCACAGGTGGCGATTGCCCAATTTGCCGCGCGGCGGCGTTTGGGCAAACATCGGGGCGGGCCGCGTTAAACCACGCATCGGCCATTTTGGCTGAACCAAAGCCATTTGGGTGCAATGGGTCATTCGTCACAAAATCGCTGCTGGGGTTTAAAACATCAGCTTGGCTAACCCAATGCACTTTTTTGCCACTGTTGGCAAGTTGTTGCATTTTTGGCAAAATAGCATTGTTATATTGGGTTGCAGCAGTTACATCAGCAGGCGGGTTCACAATCTTGATATTCGAGACATAAATATGTGCATTTGGCGCATATTGTGCAATTTTGCTCACCAATTCGTTCAGGCGGTCGGCTGCGCCATCTTTCAAAAATCGCACATCTTTAATGCCAGCATAGACAAATACCACATCGGGTTGTTGGGTTGTCACCCAGCCCACAATCCGCTCCGTAAATTCGTGAATATACCAGCCTCGCTCGCCATCGTGTCGCAGCAAATTATCGTAACCAGCCGGGCTATTTTCGGTGTTATGCCCGACGAACGTCACCGCACAACCACCCTCTAAAAATGCCTGCCGAAGGGGCAGGCGATATGAACCTGGGATGAGTTGATGCCCAACAACTACTGATTCGCCAATATTCATAATCCGCAACGGGGCAGCAGATTCCGCATCAAATGTTATAACCTGTTCAACTGGGGCAGGTTGCACCCCCAACGAATGAAGCGGGGCAAAAACAGCCCATGCAAAAACGACAACCCAAACACCGAGACAAAATCGCTTAAATGAAGACATGGCTTAAATCTCTTATTGGCTTTTACCGCGCAGACGCTCTAGTCGCAACAAACCTGCGCTCAGTTTCATTGCCAATGGGCTAGCATCAATCGCGGTCAAAGCGCCATCCCGCACCATATCATAGCGAAAAGGTTTCCATGTCATCTTAACATGTTGATATGGAATGCCATAACTACGCTTAAATACGCCATATTTTAAGGCGGCCAATTTCACATCGGCTTGGGTCGGAACATCGGTTGGCAGTTGATTGCTAGCGATGTATTCATTCAACCAACGCACCAACGGTGTATGACCAGCAGGCTGAATACAACAGCGCAAATCTTCATACTGCGCCCGTCCCATCAAAATAACCGGCTTACCAAAATAGGCGGCCTCAATACCAATCGACGAGCCAAAGGTCATGACCAAATCATGCTGATCGAGCAACTCATATGAACTTACTTTAGATTCGGCCTCGATACGGGTGAAATTGGCAAAACGTGCTGGTAGGGTGCGTAAAAAATCGCGTTGTGAGCTTGCTACCCCTTTCAAATTGGGGTGTTCGCGCAGAGTGATGTGAATATCATCACGTCCTGCAAAACTCATCAATAATTGCTCAATACCATCGTTTTGGTTTTTGTAGAATGGGTTTTTCCAACCCGGAATGGCTTCAAACTCGTCCTCGGAATTATTAAAAATAATCAGGCGCAACGGCTCATCCAGTTGTCGCACCCGCAATTTAGCCACTTCAGACTCATCGCGTTTTTCTTCTTGCTCAAAATAAAAAATGCGACTCAGCCTAAAAGTCTCACGCGCCAATTGGCGCTGCTCATCTTCGCTCAGGGGGGTTTCGGCATATACCCGCTCCATTTCGCCCTTCATCACCTCTAAATCATGCAAAAAACTATTGCGCGTCAGCACATAATGTTCAATCAGGCCTTGAATCGCTTCAAACACATAGGTGCCAATGCCCATTTTTTGCGCCAAACGCATGGCTGGGCGCACCTCGGCAAAACGCCCATTAAACACCACAAATTCATCGGGGCGGTTGCGCTCAAACAGGGTTTTAAATGAATAATGTGTCACAGCGGCGCTCTTGAGGAACCGCATAATCACGGCGCGGTGCTGAACAACATCGGGGTGTGGCTCGCGCAAATGTGAAATGACCGAACTCATGGCCGCCAGTCCAATATCTGAGCCATCAATCTCGAATTTCTGCACCTCGGCAATGCTGGCGAATGTCATGCGCTCGATCTCGCGGATCTTTTGTTGTTGGAGCCCATCCAGCGCATAAAACCCCATCGTGCTGATATGGTCGGCAGCTTTGCCGTTGAGCGCCCACTTTAGGCCCGCTGCAAACCGTGATTGACATTGCACACAAATGCCAAGGTTATGATCGGGGTTTGCCATACATGTTGGCAATTTGGCTTTGCAGGCCAATAGTTTTACATCATAGCCATGCTGGCAATAACGCTCTAACAACTCTAGTGTTGTTTCATATTGGCGAAACCAATAAGCAATAGGATTATAAATAATGACAGTTTTTTGTGACACTTTCCGTCATGATACTACTGAAAATTTTACTACCGGACAGAACTAATGTTTCGAAAATCTGTCAGTTATCAGACATAAAATATATCTCAAAATCTAACCACAGATCAATACCTTCGCCAATTTGCGATTGCCTACCCGTGAATGAATTTACGGTCAAGATGGCGAAGATATTGAGGTATTGTATATTTCAAAAAAGGCAATGCCTTGCCTAAAACAAAGAAGGGCGGCTTTATTTTTTCATGTTTTGCGCCAATGCTACAAACACTTGTAATGAATGGGGGTTGCTCATTGAGCCAACGGTCACTGCTTTTTCAAGCGGATGCCCAAGCAAGATTTTTTTGATCGGCACTTCCATCTTTTTACCATTTAACGTTCGAGGCACTTCAGGAATGACAAAAATATCATCGGGCACTTGGCGTGCCGATAATTGCGCTTTAATTTTGTTTTTAATCTTAGTTTTTAGCGCATCGTCTAAAGTTACATTTTCGCGCAACACCACAAACAACGGCATATAACTTTGCCGCCCCAACACCTCTAAATCAACAATCAAGCTGTCGAGTACTTCGGGCACATCTTCAACCGCGCGATAAATTTCGCTAGTGCCAATACGCACCCCCTGCCGGTTGATGGTTGAATCAGAACGCCCATAAATAATGAGGCCATACCGCGGCGTAATTTTTAACCAATCGCCATGCCGCCAAATACCGGGGAACATTTCAAAATAGCTTTCGCGATAACGCTTCATGCTCGGGTCATTCCAAAAATAAATCGGCATCGACGGCAAAGGCTGGGTGATGACCAATTCGCCGACATCATCATAAATGGCTTGCCCAGCATCATTCCATGCCTCGACCGCACAGCCAAGATAACGGCTTTGAATTTCACCCGCATAAACCGGCCACAATGGGTTGCCACCCACAAACGCCGAGCATACATCAGTGCCACCGCTGACCGAAATAAGCCAAATATCATTGCCGACATAATCATAGACCCAACTAAAGCCTTCAATTGGCAATGGCGAGCCAGTGCTACCAACCGCATGCAATTTGCTAAGATCATGACTTTGGCTTGGCTTTAGCCCGGCTTTGATACAACTGGTAATGTAAGCCGCACTGGTACCAAAAATAGTCATGCCACTGCGCTCAGCAAATTCCCACAACACATCCATGTTGTTTAAGCCGGGGCTACCGTCATACAATAACACGGTCGAACCCAACAACAAGCCGCCAATCAATAGATTCCACATCATCCAGCCGGTGGTGGTAAACCAAAAAATACGATCATCGCGGCGCAAATCACAATGAAACCCAAGCGACTTGAGATGCTCGATGATGATGCCGCCTTGTGAATGACAAATAGGTTTGGGCAAACCTGTCGTACCCGATGAATATAACACCCATAACGGATGATCAAAAGGCACATGTACATAATCAAGCTTTGTGGCTTGATCATCAAGTTGATCTTGAATAATATCCGTCCAAAGCCAATCTTTGCTACACCCCCAATCTTGCCGCTTGGCGCTGGCATTAAGGTAGGGAATTTGCACCACGTGGGCAAGCGTGGGCAAATTGGCTACCAATTCGCGCACTGTGTCGCGGCGATCATTGACCTTGCCGTTATACACATAGCCATCGATGACAAAAATCACCTTAGGCTCAATTTGTTTAAAGCGATCTAGCACCGCCCCAGCACCGATATCGGGTGAGCAACTCGACCACACCGCCCCCAAACTGGCCGCCGCCAAAAATGCCACCAAAGCTTCAGGGGTATTAGGTGCATAGGCTACCACCCGATCACCCACCCCAACACCCATGGCCCGCAACGCCGCCGCCACTGCTGCTGTTTGCGCATAGAGTGTTTGCCAACTCACCTCAGTTAATTTTGGATTTTTGGTCCCCAAATTCGTGCCACTCGACTCTTGGCTCTTGATTCTAAAATCAACCGTCTCGGATTGAAAAATCAAAGCTGGAGCATCGGTGCGCATATTGCGAAAAACATGCTCGGTGTAATTCACCTGTGCCCCAACAAACCATTTTGCCCCCGGCATTTTGCGCTCGCTCAGCACTGCGCGATATGGTTGTGACGAAATTAGCTCAAAATACTGCCACATTGATTCCCAAAACACCTCAATTTCGCTGGTTGACCATTGCCACAAAGCGTTGTAATCGGCAAAATGCAAATTTTTTTGCTCAGCCAACCAGTGCATATAGTGTGTAATACGAGCGCTTTGGTGTAATGCTGCTGAGGGCTGCCAAAGCAAGGTTCCTTCGGTAATAGTGGACATGGGCAAATTGTAATCGGTGGACAATGGCGACTGCGCGACTCAAAATACCATGCCACTAACCAAGCCATTACCTCATCTACAATTTGCTCAAGTGTGCAAACACCACCGTGTGCTTAGGCAGCAACAATCATTTCAGGCGAGAGATCATTGGCCCAACGCTCGGCACTCAAACCCACATGGCGTTTAATATCGATATTCGCCAGAGGCTTCTGTTGCGCCCATTCACCCCATGCCGCCAATGATGCTGCCTAACCTTGTTTGGCCGCCAACACTGCCGCACTGGCAATAACCATTTGAATGGCAGGGGGATCGTGATATTGCAGGTTATTTTGCAAAACATTGCACAAACAAGCTTTGCATTCTTCAAGCTCGCCACGTACACCATGCACCAAACTTAGGTTGCACAACACCGGGCTAATGCCAAGGCCAATACGTTGTTGACGTGCCAAACTCAAGGCTTCATTCAAAACGCCGGGTGCGTTGTCATATTCACCGAATAAATAGGCCCAATGACCCAAATAGGTTTGCGAGCGCAACATACCAACCGCATCATTTAACAATTGAAAAATTTCTAGCGCTTCAAGTCACATTCGGCGAGCTTCAAATCCTCTAGTTTTTGCTAAAAGAGATGGTTATCGGGTATGCTTGAAGTATGAAACAAACCTTGTCCTATACCATGTACCATGGGCTAATGGCGCTGCAAGGCAAGCATTTGCTGACAAGTCGAGGCGAATTAATTCCAGCGCTGGGTTAAATAAATAAGAAAGCAAACAAACATGGCAAGCCATAGCGCAAGGCAAGTGGGAAGCCAATCCATTATTAGCTGAATTCAACACACAAGTCAAAGCAGCCGGCAAATTTAAGCCAACTTGTGTGGCAAGATATCAGATACAAGCTGCCGACATACTGGGCTACTTTCGACCGCGTTTGAAGGGCTGTAAAACAGGCTATCACAATTCAATCCTAGGTAAAAGTTTGCCAGCCCAATGTTTTGGGATTTTAGGGGTGATTGGCAGTATTGGCCAGCAACAAGTGACATGACCACGTTATCTAGCACGTGCCGAAGGTGAAACCCAAAGTGATGAACAATTGATGAAACGATTGTTACACGCAGCGAATAAAACACTAGATACCGAAATCGCAAGGATTACGACCGAAGACCATAAATTGCTACCCCTAGAGATGCTAAAGGCTGGGTATTCGCATATCATGCTACGGCAACCTAAGAATTTTACGATGATACGTGCCGAATTACCTGTTTATAAAGGCAAGGTTATTCGTGAAAATGGGGCAGAGACAGTGCATATATAGACACAATCAGATCATCTTAACTTATTGTGCCACATGCCAACCAGCTTGTCCGAGTGAGTATTGGGATCGCAAGCCAAAACCGACAGTCGGTCAGTTACATAGGCATTTATCAGATTTTTATTTTGCTGGCATGCCCTTGCTACCCAGACTCTTAGAAAAGCGATCGGTGACTAGTCATCTTCCTGGTGGCTATCATCCGACTCTGGCATTGGCTAGTGCCCAGAAGGCTGTTTTTAGCGAAAACGAGAGATTTACCGTTCTGCGAAAATTGCAAACCTGCGAGCAGGCGAATGTGCAATGGAAGGTGCCACAGTGATAAATGTTGTGGATCACCTCAAGACGCTCACAAGATATCACTGAAAATATCATGAGGTATAGAGATAATCATCCGACCATAGACCGATATGCAGACTACGACTTTACGACCGCTTTCTCACGTCGCCGAAAATAACGCGCAAAGCCCAAACTTACCATAAACATCACAACACCCAAACCTAAGGTCGTCAGATCAAGCGTCGGTAATTTTTCGCCGAAATTGCCTTGTATGCCAGCGCCAAACAACACAAACGAGATCGTACCCGGAATCGACCCCACCACTGTAGCAAACAAAAAGCCCTTCCAATCAATTTTAAGGAAACCGGCCAAATAACTCACCAAATCGTAGGGCAAAAAGATAAAACGCATGGTCAACACGGCCTCAAAACTGTTTCGACGCATCCGATCAGCATAGCGATTAACTAAAGCTGTCGCTCGTTCACCCGTGAGCATCCCCTCGCCAAAATAGTGCCCAATGGCATAGGCCACCATCGATGAGGCATTGCTGGCAACAATGGTATACAAAACACCTGCTATTGGTCCAAATAAATAACCCGCCGCCACAGTTAACAAAGTAGCCGAGAAAAACAAAAGCGGGCGCAACAAATATAACAACAAATAAATCAATGGGCCAATGGTACTGCCCGACATCAGCGCAATCAATTGCTGCACTGTTTGGAGTGGGGTAATGTTATTAACATGACTATAGGCAAAATAGGCTAACAGTAAAATAACCCATATCCCCAAGCCAAGGCGTTTTTGTGTGTTCATTGTGTTTTGTCAGAAACGCCGACATCTTGACGGCTCTTTGAGTCACCCATCATAGGATGAGGACATTAGCCCAAAAGTCTCCAAAATGGCAGCAATCCCAGCAGCTTTCCTAATTACATCAACCGATCAGAAAGCTGCTTCGGATCACCCGCCGGATACACTTGTGAATGCCATTCGGTGCCCTGAGCGCGGCGAAAGAAAATACGTACAAACAAGTTGGCACCGCGGCCCGAAGGCGGTTGCTGGCTACGATGACAGGCTGAGGCCCGTATTTTGGCCTCAGCAAAGGCCTTGGTATTCAACTTAACCGTCATCGGTAGCTCCCATGATGCAATTTTGGCAAGATCAATATCTTTGTTGCGGCCAAATTTACTGGGGTCTTGCCCAAATAACGGCATCAAGCGCACCCCAAACTTGATCAACCCACGCGGAAAAACAGGGAAAAACAAAGCAGGTGCATCGGGGTGCGAACCGGTAATGGCAATCGAAGGATGTCGATGAATCGAGGCCCAATTCGTCACATCGATTCGAATTCCCCATTTCAATTCATAAGCCCGCAAGGTTGCAAGATGCAATTTGATATGGTCGGGGTGACCATAACCGCCAAATTGGTCATGTGTGAGAATCACATTAGGCTTGAGTTCATCGATTTTGTCAATGATACGTTGCGCCACATCATCGAGTGGGGCCTGAAAAAGCGATTCAGCATGTACATTATCAGCACTGCCCACCATGCCAGAATCGCGATAGCCAAGAAAATGCACCCCAGCCAACCCCAATTCTTTGGCGGCACACATTAATTCAGCCGTGCGCAATTCGCCAGTGTTGGCATAGCCATTCAACAATTCGGCATCCACAGTGCCCGATTCACCGCGTGTGCCGCATAAATAATGCACCGCCACACCTTCACTGGCATATTTTGCCAATGTGCCACCCGGCCCAAATGATTCATCGTCGGGATGAGCAAGGATTACAAGTGAAGTTTTCATTTTAGAGATTAGGGATTGAGGATTGGAGATTGATGTGACTTGTGACTCATGAGTCACGAGCCATTTCAATCCCTAACCCTTCTCTTTGTAACGCATCAATATTCTTAGCTCCTGCGCACAGCATCGCTACACGCAGTTGGCCCAAAATCACATTCATTTCTTCGGTTACGGCTTCGACAGATTGGGTGGCCGCCAACAAAAAAGGGCGAGCGAGGCCAAATAATGTTGCGCCAAGGGCAAGGCACTTGGCCCCATCCACTCCATTCTTTAAACCGCCGCTGGCAAAAATGGGCAAATTAGGTGCGCCCTCGCGACAATAGCGAATTGAGTCAGCAGTGGGGATGCCCCAATTGGCAAAGGCTTCGGCGATGCGGCGTTGGGTGCTGGTTTGAGCACGATACATCTCAACTTGGCTCCACGATGTGCCCCCCGCGCCCGCCACATCAACTGCTGCCACCCCCGCACTAGCCAAACTTTGGGCAGCATGTCGCGAAATACCCGCCCCAACTTCTTTAACAATAATCGGCACCGATAAAACCCGCGCCAAAGCCTCAATTTTGCCCAACAACCCAGCCCAATTCACATCACCTTCGGGCTGCACCGCCTCTTGCAACGGGTTAAGGTGCAAGATCAAGGCATCTGCAGCCACCATCTCGACCAAACGCTGACAATCATCGAACGAAAAGCCATAATTAAGCTGCACCGCGCCAACATTAGCAAATAGCATGACATTGGGCGCAACATGACGCACGTTAAATGTGTCTATAATTTCAGGGTGGGCAATAGCGGCACGCATCGACCCAAGCCCCATTGCAATGCCTTGCGCTTGTGCTGCCATGGCGAGGTTGCGGTTAATTTGGGCAGCCTGCGCTGTTCCGCCTGTCATCGATGATACAAACAACGGCGCATTTAAGCGCCTGCCAAATAACGTCACCGACATGTCAATGGCAGTCATATCAATCTCTGGCAGCGCCTGATGGATAAAATGCAGCCGGTCTAGCCCGCTGCTCAACCGCGAAGCGACATCCTCCTCAAGGTTAATTCGGATATGATCGGCTTTGCGCTGTTTCAAGATTGTATCGCCCACAAGGGGAGTATTATAAACATTTTTCTGATAATAGGGGAGCATCAACCGAGGAGGCATTAGATAGCATTTCTTAAACCAAATTTTTACCAATTTTACGATATCCATCTCTGCTTTAGAGGTTGTGTAAAAACACTGCTATTTGGCTCTCACAAAGATCACAAAGAAGGTCTTTTTATAAACCCTTCGTGTTCTTTGCGAGCTTTGTGATAGGTTTTGTATTGATAAAAATAGTTTTTATACTAACTCTTAGGCACATGCCCCTCATAGATTGGGTAATGCAATTGCCTGAGGTGAATACAATATAATATAAAAAACTCAAGAAACAGAAGCAGGGTCAATAATATGTACACAGAGTATTGAGCAAATGTCAATCATGAAATTAAACGCCAACCAGTTTGAATTTGATTTGCGCCCGGGCACGATTGACGATGTGCCACTGTTACACGCCTTCATTCACGAGATGGCGGTGTTTGAAAAACTGACACTTTACGCTACCGAGGTCAGTCTACGTAAGGCGTTTTTTGGCACACAACCTGCCGCCTATACCTTATTGGCCTTTGACGAAGGCAAACCTGTCGGCTATATCGTGTATCTGTATAATTTTTCGACCATGCTCGGCCAACGCGGCTTATGGTTAGAAGATTTGTATGTTCGGCCCGAATATCGCGGTAGGGGGGTGGGAAAGGCGTTGATGGCCTATCTCAAAACCTTTGCTGCTGAGCAAGGCTGCGGGCGCTTTGAATGGATGGTGTTGGATTGGAATGAAGACGCCATTGCTTTTTATAAAGGTTTGGGGGCGCAGATGTTGGATGATTGGCGCGTGTGTCGGGTGGTGATGGGGTAAGATCATTGAAGCGGATTAGTGATTGACCAACAGTGCAACTTTTGTGCCGATCAACTCAATTGCGCGTGACAAGTTTTTATGTGATAAACCCACGTTATCCATTTGAAATGTAAACCGTGAAATGCCGCCCAGCGCCGCGCTATGACGGCGGATCTTCTCGGCGATTTCTTCGGGGCCACCAACCAACAACGCGCCCGTTGGTCCATTTTGCGCATCGAAGCGTGCGCGATTCGTCGGCGGCCAGCCCCGCTCTTTACCAATACGCGTAAAGGTTTCGGCATAGCCGGGGTAATAGTCGGCCACGGCTTCTGCCGTGTTGTTTGCCACATAACCTAGTGAATGTAATCCTACCTTCAATTGTTCTGGCGAATGGCCGGCTTGTGCGCCCGCCTGTCGGTAGAGATCAACCAAGGGCCGAAAACGGTGAGTTTCGCCACCGATGACAGCCACCATCAGCGGCAACCCAAGCACACCGGCTCGCACAAATGAAGCTGGAGTTCCGCCCACACCCAACCAGATTGGCAGACGGTTTTGTACTGGTCTAGGATAGATGGCTTGCTGGCGGAGGGCAGGGCGAAATTGCCCTGCCCAGTTGACAATTTCACTCTCTCGAATGGTCAGCAAAAGCTCGAGTTTCTCGGCAAAGAGCGCATCATAATCGTTCAGATCTAACCCAAAGAGCGGGAATGCCTCGATAAACGAACCGCGCCCAACCACCATCTCGGCCCGTCCACGTGAGATCAGATCGAGCGTGGCAAAGTTTTGAAAGACACGCACTGGATCCGCCGCACTGAGCACTGTCACAGCACTGCCTAAGCGAATCCGCTTGGTGCGGGCCGCCGCCGCTGCCAGAATCATCGTGGGGGCAGAGTCGAGGAACTCTTTGCGGTGATGTTCGCCGATACCGAAGAAATCAAGGCCAACTTCATCGGCAATCATCA